>JAEUIV010000116.1 GCA_016795005.1 Phycisphaerae bacterium | reverse complement strand
TTGCCGACGACCTCGGTCGCGGTCCAGCCGAAGATCCGCTCGGCGCCGGACGACCAGGTGCCGACGCGGAAGTCCCGGTCCCACTCGATGACGGCGAGCGGCGAGTTGTCGAAGTGGAAGGAAAGTTTCTGGAGTGCGGCGCGGAGGTGTGCTTCGGCGATGCGGCGGTCCCCGATGTCGGTGACCATGGCGAGCGCTCCGGCGAAGTTGTTGTGCTCGTCGAAGAAGGCGTTGGTGCTCATGAGTGTCCAGAGTTCGGAGCCGTCGGCGCATCGGAGTCGCTCGTCGTGGTGTCCCTTCTCTCCCCGTTCTCGCCTGCGCATGTTTTCGAGGAGCGCCGGCCGATCGGAGTCGAAGACGAAATCCGAGGCGTGTTTTCCGATCATTTCCTGGGGTGTGCAGCCGAGCATCTCGGCCATTCGCGCGTTGACATAAGTGGTTCGCCAGTTCGCGTCGGTGAGCCAGACCCCCTCGTTGGCGGTCTCGACGATGCGCTGGTATCGCTGCTGCTCCGTGCGGAGTTGCTCCTCGACGAGCCGTCGGGCGGTGATGTCGTGCTTGACCCAGAGGAGCCTGGAGGCGCGTCCCGAGGGGTCCTTGATGGGCGACATGGAGCAGGTGACCCATCGGTGCGTGCCGTCTTTTCGTCGCGTGGTGCATTCGGTGACGACGGGGAGTCCCCTTGCGACGGCGGACGTGACGCGCGCGGGGGTGTCGCGTTCCTCGTCGAGGCCGAAGACCTCGGTCATGGTGTGCCCGATCATCTCGTGGCGTTCGAAGCCCGTGAGGTCGAGCATGGCATCGTTAGCGAACTCGATGACGAGTCCGCGGGGAGTGGGATTGGCGTTGGTGATGAGCGTGGGAGTGGCGGAGTCGGCGAGCGCGGAGGCGAGGAATCGGACCTCGCGTTCTCCCTTGGCGCGGCTCTGGAGGTAGTGGTGGAGGAAGCCGACGGCGGCGACCGAGCAGACGCTGATGATGAGGACGATGCTCTCCATCAGGTCGTGCATGAGGAAGGGGCCGAGGGTTCGACCGGGCGTGTTGGCGACCGCGAGTCCGATGATTCGCCGGAGGGCCATGAGCGAGAAGAGGAAGAAGAGCAGCGTGGTCTGCCAGGTGCGCATCCGGGCGAACAGGTAGGCCGCCCAGGCGGCGGCGACCAGTTGCAATGCGGTGGCGATGATCGGCGTCCATTCCACCACGCATTCTCCTCGGGGTGCTCAGCCGGAGTGACGCTTCACTGATCTTACATTGGAACGCGGGTCAGTCTTCTTCTCGTGCGTCGGCCTGCTCGCCGGCCCAGGCGGACTGGATGGTTTCGAGGATTTTCTCGTTGACGGGGTGTCCGGGAAGTTCGCTGAATCCCCGGAGCGCGCGGACCATCTCGCGGAGTTCGGTGAACCGGATGGAATATGGATCGAGGTCGGGGTGGGCGTCCGCGAGTTCCTCGGCGATTCGTTCAACGTCGAGCCAGTGGTAGGTGTCCGACATGGTCGAAGTCCTCCGCGTGGGCCGCGTCGCACCCGTGGATTGTAGGCGTTTGGCGCGGCGGGGTGCTCATCCGGCGCGGAGCGCGGCGGTCGCGGCGGCGATCTGCCGGAGGGCCTCGAGGTGGGCGGGGGTCCAGCGGGCCGAGGTCGCGGAGGGATGGTGGTCCGTGTGGCGTTCGTCGCCCAGTCCGGCGGAGCGCGAGGCACGGACCTTGTCCATGATGAGTTCGCGGAGTTGCGTCGGGTCTTCGATTCCTTCGAGGATGCCGAGGTGCGAGGAGCTGGAGCCGTGCGCGTGCGGGCCGCCGCTGCCGCCCCCGGCGGTCTGGACTTCGAGGTCGGAGAAACCGAGCCATCGCTGGATCGGTCCCTGGGTGATCTTGACGTTCTGGATGTTGTCGAAGGTGATGGTTGATTCGTGGATGGACCACACGCCTCGTCGGAGCCTCATGGACCGGTCGGAGAGGACATACCAGGTGGTGTCGTAGCGGAGGTGGACGGCGACATACGCCAGGATGTCGGGCACAACCATGACAAGCAGCCACGGGAGGGCCAGCCAGAGCGCGAGGGTTCGCTTTTCCGCAAAGAGCACGGCCCATGGAACAAAGAGCGCGACATCGATGATGAGGCACAGCACCCAGAAGACGACCTTGCGATAGGTGAGCCAGCCTTCACACGGTCGGACGGCGCGTGGGGACTCGCCCGAGATCGTGGGAAGGTTGGGCGGCTCTCGGGGCACGAGGAAGAGGTCGGTGAGGACGGCCCAGACACCGTGGTAGACCCATTGAGAGGCGCTGCGCGGGGTCGGGATCGTCATGATCCACCCCGATGTGGATTGGGGGTGGGCATGCGGCCCTTGAGCGCGGCCAGGTCGCTCGCGATCTGCCGGAGGAGGACGAGGGCTTCGTCCTCGGCGGCGGGTTCGCGGCCGGGCGGCGTTGCGAGGTCGGCGATGCCCTTGGCGCCGCGCATCCTGGAATAGAGGAAGTCGCGGAGGGCTTCGTACTCCGTGATTCCTTCGATCTGCATCTCCGCGGAGGAGCTGCCGCTGGCGGTCTGGATGCTGACGGTGGCCAGCCCCATCCATCGCTGGATGATGTTGCGTGTGACGTGGATGTCCTGTATTCGCCGGTAGGTGAGGTTGACCTCGCGCCGGAAGAGGATCCCCCACGACATGGAGATTCCGTCGTCGTCGAACTTGTACTTAAGTGTTTCGTACTTGAACCAGTTGACGAGCAGGACGATGGGGAAGGCAAAGATCGTGGCGAGCGAGACGACCGCGTAGTACTGCATGAGGACCGGGGCCGGGCGTTCGATGGCGCGCGGGTCGAAGGTCGGGGTGGATGATGAGTTGTTCATTGCGGCGGGTTCATGTTACGCGGCGTGGAAAGGCGCCTGTGATCCGGTGAGTTCTTCGGAGGCGGCCGGGCGGGGTTTTGGAGGGGCGCGGAGCGGCGGAGCCTAGACGGGCACGGGGGTCAGCGGGGGCTTGCCGTTGAGGACGGCGCGGATGTTCGCGGCGCAGAGGTCGGTCATCATGCGTCGGCTGTCGACCGTGGCGCTCCCGATGTGCGGGGCGGTGACGAGGTTGTCGAGTGCGGCGAGGTCCGGGTGGAGTCGAGGCTCGTTCTCAAAGACATCGAGCCCGGCGGCGGCGATGGTTTTCTTCTTGAGGGCATCGGCGAGGGCGGATTCGTCGATGACGGGGCCGCGGGAGGTGTTGATGAGGACGGCCGAGGGTTTCATGAGAGCGAGCCGACGGGCGTCGATGAGGTGGCGGGTGCTCTCATTGAGCGGGGTGTGGAGGCTGACGAAGTCGGCCTCGCGGAGTCCTTCGTCGAGTTCGACGCGGCGTGCGTTGAGCGGCGCGAACTCCCACTCGGGTTTCGGGGTGCGCGCGAAGTAGAGAGTCCTCATTCCCCACCCGAGCGATCGGAGGGCGGTGGCGCGGCCGATGCGTCCGGCGCCGACGATGAAGAGGGTGCGTCCGGCGATGGAGGCGCCGATCATCTGTGATGGGCCGAGGATGCCATGAGTTGCCCATTCGCCCGAGCGGGCGAAACGGTCGGCGTGGATGAGTCGTCGCGCTGCGGCGAGGAGGAGCGCCCAGGCCATGTCGGCGGTGCCCTCGGTGACGGCATCGGGGGTGTTCGTGACGATGATGCCCCGGCGCCTGGCGGCGGCGAGGTCGATGTTCTCGTACCCGACGGCGTAGTTCGCGATGATCTTGAGTTGGGGTCCGGCGGCAGCGATGACCTCGTCCGTGACGCGGTCGCAGAACCACGAGACGATGGCGTCCGCCCCCTTGACGAAGGCGCGGAGTTCGTCGCCCGACATCACGCCGTGGTCCGGGCCGAAACGGATCTCGGCGCCGGGGCAGTCGAAGCGGGTGGGCAGGGTCCGACTGACGCAGACGAGGGGCATGGGGAGAGAGCGTAGATCGAAACAGGGGAGGCGGAAAGTCGCGTGCATCGGGGCTTGTGGGTCGCGGCGGAGGGGCTTAGCATCGCGTCCCTGTGAGCCGAGGCCGATTCATCACAGGATGCGGTGCGGGGGCGATCTCCCTGGTGGCGGCGCTGGGTGCTGTGGGTTCCGCGTGGGGTCGGCCGACCGGGTCTGGGTTTGATGGAAAGACGTTTTCCCAGGTGAACCTGACCGCGCCCGCCCAGGACGCGGCGATCACGATGAGCGGGGCGCGCGCGTGGGTGTGGCGCGAGGGGAATACCGAGCGGGTCCTGCTGGACCGCGACGTGCGGGTGTCGATCGGGGCGTATTCATTCCGTGCGGGCAAGGCGACGGTGTGGCTCGAACCGATCCGGCTGGATGGGCGCGACGCGGAGCAGGTGGCGGTGTATTTCGACCGCGTGTCGGACCCGAGCGGGGCGGTCGGGCTGTCGCAGCAGGCGGATCGGCTCCTGGTGACGGCGGTGATCTACCGGGTCGAGCCGGGGCTTCGTGCGGACGTGATGAAGGCGGAGCGTCCTTCCGACACGTTTGTGTTGGAAGGGGAGGCGAGGCTTGCGCGTTTTCTGGATGAGATGGTGAATCCGCCGCAGGCGGATGGAGTGGAACGCGGTTCGGGTCGTCGCGGTGGGCGCGGGTCGGCGCTGCCCGCGTGGATGACGGCGGATGATCGTGGGGCGTTGCCGCCGGCGGAGCGTTCGCCGGTGCTCGAGGCGCGCGGAGGAGTGGTCAACTTCTTCGCGGACACGGTCGAAGTGGTGGGCGGCGGGGAGGGGGGTGAGCGGTCGGTGCTGCTGACCGGCGGCGTTTCGGTGCAGCACCTGCCCGCGGAGAGCGGGGCGACGGTGCAGTTGAGCGCTGAGCGCGCGGTGGTGTTTCTTGCTCCCGGCGCGGACGCGAATGGCTCGACTTTTGGCGTGAACGATGTCGGCGGGGTGTACCTGGAGGGGGATGTCGTCGCGACCACGGGGCGGTACACGCTCCGCGGAACGCGGATTTTCTACGACGTGCGGACGGACCGCGCGGTGGTGCTCGACGCGGTGTTCTGGACCTATGACGAGGCGCGCGGGATGCCGCTCTATCTTCGTGCCGATGCGATCCGGCAGGAATCTCAGAAGCAGTGGACGGCGAACCATGTTCGGATGGCGAACGTCGGATTCGCCGAGCCGCACTTTTCGATCGGCGCGACGAAGGTGACGATCACGAACACGCCGCGCGCGGCGGAGGTGTCGGCGGGCGGGGGAAGCGGGGGCGGCGGACGCGGGGATCGGACGATGGTTGATGCGCAGGGGGTGACGCTGCGGTTCGGGGAGACGCCCGTGATGTATCTGCCGGGGTTTCGAGGGGAGGCGAAGCCGGGGATTCTGCGGAGTGTGTCGCTCGACAGCGAGCAGGGCGATCCGATCCTGCGCACGGCGTGGGACTTGTACGCGATCGCGGGCGTGGATTCGTCGGCGGGGAATCAGGCGACGCTGCTGCTCGACGGGTACTTCAACCGCGGGCCCGCGGGGGGCGTGGACCTGGAATGGGCGGAGACGGGGGTTCGCGGCAACGCCTTTGCGTACGGGATCTATGACTCGGGGACGGACCAGTTGCCGAGCGGGAGCGAGATCAATCACGAGGACGAGTTCCGAGGCGTGGTCGAGGCGGAGCAGGTCTGGAGCCTTTCGAGCAACTGGACGCTGTTTCTTGAGGGGTCGTACATCTCGGATGAAACGTTCATCCCCGCGTTCTTCCGTTCGGAGGCGGAGACGCGGCGCGAGTACACGAACTCGGCGTACCTGCGGTACCTGGATGAATCGACGTTGTTCTCGGTCGAGGCGCGCGGCTCATTCAACGACTTTGTGACCAATCAGTACCTGCTGCAGAGCCTCGGGTACGCGACGGAGAAGTTTCCCGAGGCGTCGTACTCGATCGTGGGCGAGGATTTCTTTGACGGGTTGCTGTCGTATTCGAGCGATACGTCGCTGTCGGCGATGCGGCTGAACTTCACCGAGCCGACGGTGGACGAACTGGGATTCCGCACGCCGACCAAGGCGCAGGCGGCGTTCGGGCTTGATCCGAACGATTCGATCGCCGACTCATTGCGTGCGGCGGGTCTGCACGAGGACGAGACGTACCGGGCGGACACGCGGCACGAGGTCGAGATGCCGCTGCGCTGGGGGGCGGTGAACATCGTGCCCTTTGTCAGCGGTCGGGCCACGGCGTGGGACGACAACTTCGAGGAGTTTTCGGGGCAGGCGAGCAACGAGTCGTACCGGCTGTGGTACGCGGGGGGCGTGCGGTTCAACACGTCGATCGTGGCGGTGGACGACGCGGTGGACTCGGAGTTTCTTGACCTGCACCGGATGCGTCACATCGTTGAGCCGAGCATGACGGTGTGGAGCGGCGGGGCGAACCTGAGCCAGAACGACCTGCCGATCTATGACGATGACGTCGAGGGGATCGGCACGGGAACGGCGGTGCGGACGGGTGTCCGGAATACCCTGCAAACGCAGCGTGGCGGGGCCGACCGATGGCGGAGCGTGGACTGGCTGGTGGTGAACACGAACTATGTCTGGTCGTCGGCGGACGCGGATATCGAATCGCCCTACGGGCGGTTCATCGAGGCGCAGCCGGAGCAATCGAACCTCGGGAAGTTCCTCGCGAACGACGCGGTGCTGCTCCTGACCGACAGTGTTTCGCTGACAAACGACCTGGTGTACGACTTTGAGAACCAGTCCCTGGGGCGGATCACGGCGGGGGCGATCATCGACCACGGTTTCGGGTTCAGCACGCTGGCGGAGTATCGGTACCTCGATCAGCCGCGTGCGACGCTGGTGGACCTGGGGGCGCGGTACGAGTTCACGCGGAAGTACGCGGCGACCCTCGCGGGGACGATCGACGCGGATCGGAACGAGTTCCAGGAGATCTCGGCGCGGCTGGAGAGGCGCTTCCCGCAGTGGACGGTGGACTTCCGCGTGAGCGTTGACAACATCACCAACGATGTGAGCCTGGGGGTGGCGCTCCGCCCCGTCGGGTTCGGCGGCGAGGACCGGACGCATATTTTCACTCGGAATCCCGCGAACACGGACGAGCGGCCGCTGCTGGCGCCGGATCGGCAGCGGCTGGACTGGGGGCCGTTCAAGGAACGGTGAAGAAAAAAACCCACGCGCTCGGGCGCGTGGGCGATGCTTGAAAACGTATCCGATTTCGGGTGTTCAGACTCTCGGCGTCATCCGTTGATGGCGCTGACCTTCACGCGCATGTAGCGCTGGCGGTGTCCGATCTTCTTGTGGTAGCCCTTGCGGCGCTTGTACTTGAAGATGTCGATCTTCTCGCCCTTGAACTCGCGGTCGATGACCTCGGCGACGACGGTGGCGCCGGCGACGTAGGGGGTGCCGACCTTGGCGGCGGTGTCCTTGCAGATGAGGAGAACGTGGTCAAAGGTCACGGACTTGGCGTTCTCCGGGAGATCGCGGAGGTCGACCGTCAGGACGGCGCCCACGGAGGCCTTGATCTGCGAACCGCTGTCTTCGATGATGGCGTACATCGCCCAAACTCCTTCGGTCTTGCGGGAGAATCTTCCCGGTGCCCGGAAACAATCGAGCCGAGAAGTGTAGCAGGAACGGGCGGGGATGCAAACCCCTCCGGCGGGGTCGTCAAGGGCCTTTCAGGGGCTGGAGGGCCGCCGGGGATACGCCGTTCCTTCTCTGAACGGACGCGAGCGCCCCTTCCCAGAGCCAGCGTTCCTCGTCGGGGTCGGCTCGATCGCACAGGTTCTCGAATCGGGGGGTCCACCAGCACAGTTCCGGGGTGATGTTCAGGTCCGCCGCCAGTTCGGCCACCTGGTGGACGGTCAGGTCGAGGAGCGGTGTGAGGAACTCGATTTCGGCACGGTCGTCTTCGGCGATCAACCCCTGCAGAACCTCGGCGACGGCCGAATCGACGGCGTACATGGCGTCTGCATCGTCTCCCGCGTGGTTGGGGAGGACGACGCGGCGGGTGTCGCGTTCAAGCGCCGCGCGAGCCGCTGCTCGGAGGTTGTCCGCGAAGGAAGCGCGATCCTCGTCGGGTTGATGCCGTGGCGTGGCCTCGATGATCGGGATTCCCAATGACTCCGCCTGCGCCTGTGCGGCCGCCCTGCGTCGTGTTCCGGTGCTTGGGAGGAGCCAAAGTGTGCCAGGGACGAGTGCGCTGGCGACCAGGCCGGGCAGTCCGCCGTCGCTCATGACGATGGTGGCGTTACGTACATCATCGCGCATGAAAACAAGATCGGCCTGAGGCGTGCTGTCACGCAAATGGTCCGAATATCGAGTTTTCTCCCCGTTATGGGGGATCATGGAGTCGTTCGGCGTTCGGCCTCGGCGCGAGCACCGATGATCGCCGGTACGACCTGGCTCTGGATGAGGAGGAGCCCGGTTTCGAGTTGCGGGTCAAGGCCGTCGGTGATGAGTCTCGACGGATCGGGGCGTTTCGGGTCTTCGATCAGGTTTCCCTGATCATCGAAGGAGACGATGTCCGCATCCTGTCGGAGTTGGAAGGATTCGCCGAACTGTTTCGGCAGGACTTCGACTTCGACGTCGGGGTCGATTCCCCAATGGGTGCTCTCGGGTCGCTTGTGGATGAGTCGCCCCGGGTTTCCGTCGCGTCCTGGGAGGCGGTAGTACTGGGTGGTGAGTTTGAATGCGGCCTTGGGGCCGAGGACAAAGACATTCTGGACGCTTCCCTTGCCGAAGGAGCGATCGCCGACGAGGATTGCTTTTTGATAGTCCTGAAGCGCGCCCGCGACGATTTCGCTCGCGGAGGCGGAGCCACCGTTGATGAGTACGACGACGGGGATCTCCGGGATGCGCGGTCCCTTGGTGGCTTCCTGCTTCTCGCGGACGGTTCCCTTGTTGTCTTCCTGGGTGACGATGGTTCCCGAGGAGATGAAGAGGCTGGAGACCCCGACGGCTTCGGAGAGGAGTCCGCCCGGGTTTCCGCGGAGGTCGAGGATGAGTCCCTTCAGCCCGCCGGCGTTCATCATCGCGGCAAGCGCGGCGCGCATCTCCTGGGTGGTGTTGGTGTTGAACTGGGTGATGCGCGTGTAGCCGATCTGGTTGGGTCGATCGACGAACCAGTCCCAATCGGTTTCCTTGGCGCCGACGCGTCGCCATCCCTTGACGGAATAGATCGGGATCTCGGCGCGGGTGAGGGTGTACTCGATGGGTTCGTCGACGCCCATGCGTTCGATGGTGAGGTTGACGGTTGTTCCGGCGGGGCCGGTGATGCGTTCAACAGCCTGATTGAGCGACATGCCGAGGGTTGAGTCGCCGTTGACCTTGCGGATGAGGTCTCCCGACCGGATCCCGGCGCGTGCGGCGGGTGTTCCTTCGAGGGGGGTGACGACCTTGAGTTCGAGGGCGTCGTTGAGGGTGATCTGTACGCCGACACCCTTGAAGGTTCCCTCGGTGGTGCGTGAGAACTGCTCCATTTCATCGGGCCAGATGACGGCGGAGAAGTCGTCGAGTTGGCTGAACCCGCCGTTGGTGAACTCGTGGATGAGCGCTTCGGGCGCGATCTTGACCGTCGAGGCGTTCATGTTTCGAACGGCGGCGTACCCCTCGCGGAGGTTCTGATAGTCCAGACCTTCTGGCTTTTCCTGCACGGCGGCGATGCGTTCGTCGAGGAAACGGACAAAGGTCTCGCGGGCCTTGGGGTCGGCCATGGCGGGGAACGCCTCGGAGAGGTGGTCGGTGGTGACCATGGTGCGGACGGCCTGGTAGGCGCCGACGAGGATCTTCGACATGGGGACGCGGTCAACGTGCTGGACCGAGGCGCTGCCGAGGGATCGGAAGAGCATGGGTTCCTCGATGCCGGCGAGCTTTTCGTGCCAGTCTTCTCCGACCTTGTTGTAGGGGGGGAGCGGCTCCTCCCCTTCGGCGACGCGCTGGGCGTTGCGCATCTGGTAGAGGCTCTCGGGAGTGTAGAGGCGGAGCATGAGGAGGCGCTGGCTCAGTCGGCGGAGGTCGGCCTCGTAGGTGCGCTGCTCCTCGAAGAGGACGTTCAGGTGGTTGTAGAGGGCGTGAGCGTCGAGCCAGCGGCCTTCGGATTCCGCTTTCGCGGCGTCGCGGACGGCCTGATCGACGAGCAGCCCGACCTTGGCGGAATGAATCACTTCATTCTTGTCGGTGGCGAGGGTGTGCCATTCGATGGCGGACTTCAGGGCGCGTAGCAGTTCGTTGTCTTCCGAGTGCTTTTCGAGGTCGGCCTTGACCTCCTCGATGCGCTGGACGCGGTCGCTTTCGCGCTTGGCGATGTTTCCCTTGTATCGTTCGACGGCCATCGCCAGGTCGGCCGCGCCGGCGGCGTCGGACGTCGCGGGGAAGCGTTCGAGCAGGTCGATCGCCGGGGCGGACTTGCCCGACTGGGCGGCGGTCCAGACTTCCCGGGACCAATCGCGGAGCGCGGCGGCCTCGGCGCCCGTGCCGGTCTGAGCCGGGGCGGCGGCGGCGAGCAGTGAAATCAGGAGTGCGCTCGTGGCCGGGGCCAGGGAACGGATGGATCGGATCAGATTCCGCGGGTCGTTCAAGGGTTGCTCCATGGGCATGGGTCGGTCGGTTGAGAGTGGGGTGGACGAGCCGGGCGGCTCTCGAACATCGGCGGATGGTCCTTCCCGGCTTGGGTGAACCGGTTGGGGGCACCCTCTTTGTACCCCGCGGGACGGTTCAGGGCTTCGCTCCCGTCCCGGAAAGGGGCAAATCGGACGTTTCCCGGACGGGGGCCTTATCCTGAGGTGGTGAATCTTCCGCATGGCCTGATTCTGTTGCTCGGATCGGTTCGTCACGAGCCGCCGCCTCGCCTGGCTCCGACGCTTGTGCTCTTCGGGCTGCTGCTGGGCACGCTCGGGCTTCTGGCGGTGTGGACGCTGATTCGCTGGTCGTTGCGTCGGGCGGGCGGGCTGGAGCGTCCGGTGTCGCGGAACGCGGTGCCCGAGTCGGCGTGGAGCGTCGCGGGGAAGCGGGCGAAGCCGATCGAACGCGAGCCGGATGAGAGCGGGGGCGGATGACGGCGCGTCGTCCCATGGCGCTGGTGACGGGCGGAGCGTTGCGCGTCGGGCGTGCGATCTGTCTCGCGCTTGCGCGCGCGGGGTGCGACGTGACGCTGACGTATCGGAAGAGCGGGGTCGAGGCGGAGTCACTGGTTCACGAGCTGCGGTCGCTGGGTGCATCGGCGGAGTCCGCGGCGCTTGATCTGGAGGACCTGGACGCCGTGGCGGCGTTCGGGCGCTGGTTCTCAGCGTCGTCGGGCGGGCTAGACGTTCTGGTTCACAACGCTTCCATCTACGAGCCGACGGCGGGCGGTGATGCGTGCGCGGCGGGGGCGCTGCGTGCGATGCGGATCAACGCGATCGGGCCGCTGGTGCTAACGCGGGAGTTGTCGGCGATGCTTTCCAGGAGCGTTCGTCCGGGCGGGGGTTCGATCGTGTGCTTGTGTGATATCCATGCGAGCGACCGCCCGCGGAAGGGCTTTGTCGAGTACGCGATGAGCAAGGCGGCGCTGGAGCAGATGGTCCGGGTCCTGGCGGTCGAGTTGGCGCCGCGGGTTCGTGTCAACGGTGTGGCGCCCGGGGTGGTGGCGTTCCCCGCGTCCGGGCCGGAGAGTGATCCCGCGTTGCAGGCGCGGTACGTGCAGCGTGTCCCGCTCGGCCGGAGCGGCACCGTGGAGGAAGCGGCGGAAGCGGTGCGGTGGCTGGCGCTCGACGCGACGTACACGACCGGCGAGGTGGTTCGCGTCGACGGCGGTCGCCGATTGTCGTAGGAAGCCCATGATTGATCGGCTGACACACCGATTTCGTCCGGCGCTTCCCGCGCTGTCGCAGCGGAACTTTCGCCACGAGATCGTGAGCGTGGCGCTGATGGCGGCGGGCCTGGCGTGCATCGACGTGAACGTGCTGGGGGTGCTGGCGGACAAGGCGTTTCACGCGGGGCCTTGGGTCATCACGATCATCGCGGCGTCGGACTCGGTGGCGCACGTGACGAGTTTTCTCTGGGCGCGCTGGCTGCACGGGAGCGACCGGGTGCGGTCGGCGAACGCGCTCCAGTTCTGCGTAATCGCGTGCGTGCTGGCGGTGGCGGCGGCGCCGCTGAGCGGCGTGGGGATCGCGATGCTCGTGGGTCTGACGATCCTCGGGCGGGTGTTCATCACGGGGATCGTGAACGCGCGGACGGATATCTGGCGCGCGAACTACCCTCGGGATGCGCGCGGGCT
Organism: Phycisphaerae bacterium; assembly: GCA_016795005.1. Classification (GTDB taxonomy): domain Bacteria; phylum Planctomycetota; class Phycisphaerae; order Phycisphaerales; family UBA1924; genus JAEUIV01. The sequence continues at coordinate 23,164 of JAEUIV010000116.1, read as the reverse complement.
GGCGACGGGGCGGCTGACGGTGGCGGCGACGTTTGTGATCGCGTTGACCGGGCTTTCGGTGGCGCTGTCGATGGACGTGCGGGCCGAGACGCTCGACGCGGTGGGGCTTGGATGGCTGCATGGGCATGCGTTCCGGGTGATCTACGTCCTGGCGGCGATGGTGGCGCTGATGGGCGCGCGGGTGTTTTCGCGCGTGCGGTGGCGCGGGCGCGCGGCGCAGATGAAGGCGGAGCGCGAGCGAGCGGCGGATGGCGCGGGCGGCGCCTCGCCGCGAGCGATGTGGAAGATTCTCAAGCGCGACCGCGAGTACCGGCGGTTCATGGCGGCGCAGTTCATGCTGGGCTGGCCGAATCTCGCGGCGGTGCCGATCTTCATCCTCGCGCTGAAGGATCACTTTTCGCTGCAATGGACGCAGTCGATGCTGCTGACGCGGGTGATCCCGATCCTGATCCCGGTGCTGGTGGTGCCGATGTGGGGCCGCCTGCTGGACCGGATGCACATCGTTCGTTTCCGGTCCTATCACTCGTGGGTGTTCGTTGTGGCGAACGGGCTGATGGCGGCGGCGTTCCTGAGCGAGAACCTCGTGCTGCTGTACGTGGCGCGCGTGGTGCTGGGGGTGGCGTTCGGGGGCGGATTGCTGGCGTGGGAGCTGGGGCACCATGACTTTGCGCGGCGTGAAGAGGCCGCGAGTTACATGGCGATCCATGTCACGCTGACGGGGGTTCGCGGGATGTTTGCGCCGTTTCTCGGGACGTGGTTGTACGCGAGTCTCGATCCGGGGTGGTTTGGCCTTGCGGCCGATGGCAAGGGGCTTGGAGCGTGGACATTCCTGGTGCTCGCGCTCCTGAGCGTGTGGGGGGCGATGATGTTCGTGACGCTGTACCGCGATACGAGGCATCGGACGCGGGGGAGGCCGGGGCGTGATTGAGCGTGGACGGCGCGCAAAAAAGGCGCGTCGACGTTCGACGCGCCCGCGATCGGTGCCGTGGATTCCGGGTTATTTCACGGTGTACTTGCCGCGTGAGACGCGCTTGAATCGCGGGTCCTTGATGAGGGTCTGGTTGACGATGGTTCGGAAGTTGGGGCTGGTGGTGCGGTAGCCGGCCTTCTGAACGGCGGAGGAGACTCCGGTGACGTTCATGATGGTGTTCTTGAGCACGGCGGCGAGCGAGTCGGCGAGGTTTGCGTCGTTCTGGGGGCGGGTGCGGACGCCCGAGCGGTTTCGCCCGCCGAGCTTGGCGATCTGGCTTTCCAGTTCGGCGATTTTTCCGAGCAGGTTGTCGCGGCGCTTCTGCAGCGACTGAACCTTTCGCCCGGCGTCATGCTCGCGTCGGCGGATCTCGCGCTGAAGTTGAGCGATGGTGAGCGTTCCAAGTTTACTTCTGCCGGCCATTGTTCCTTACCTTTCGAGGATGAAAAAAATGATTCTGGACAAACGCGGCGGATGGGGTCGTCACCCCGCCAAGTGCTCCCCGAAATCGGACGGCGACTCCGTCTCCATGACATCACAATAATGTGGCTATGTCGAGAGGACAATCGTCAATCGTGCGTGTTTGCGCAAACAATCGGCACTTTTTTATGTGATCGCGCATCGGGATTGCGCATAGTTAATGGAATAGCTTTCGCGCCTTGGACCCGCATCCGGGGTCGTGAGGAGGATGCAAGAATATAGTTACAGCAGTAGATACAGCCAGATGCACGCGGAGTTGAAGATCGTGACCAGCGCGAACCAGCCGACGAGGTCGCGGAGACCCACGGGGATATTCGCCATGGGCCACGCCAACGCTGAAATCAGGCGGAATTGATGATGCTGGCGGTTCCGCTCGTCGCTCAGAGCGTGAGCCGGCTGGCCGTTCACCATTTGGTCTTCGATCGGTGTGCCGAGCGGTTCCGGCGGAGCCGAGATGACCACGGGGACTACAGGGTTAACACTAAGTTTCTCATCTTGGGGAATAGATTCTGACTCATCGCCCGTGGATTGATCCTCCCCGGTTGCTGGGAGGGGCGCTGTCTCAACCTCCGGCGACTGATGTCCCGGCCCGGTCGCGGTCGCTTCCGCCATGACCTCGTCGGCGCGCTGTTCGAGCGCCTCATCAATTTGTGCGATGGTGGCGCTCGGGGGGGAAATCTCGGTCGGCTCTTCGAGCGTCTGCCGGGTGTCTTGTATGACCTGATCGATCGAGGACTCGAGTTCCGGGTCGGCTGCGAGCGCCGGAGGGGGGGGTGGGTCGCCCGCATCCTCCGGCGTGCTTTCGGCGCGTTGCGTCTGATGGACTTCTTCCCCCAGGATCTCGGCGACGCTGCGTGACGCCTGATTGATCTCCCCCAGCAGTTCCTCGATCCGCTTCTCCAGCGGCGCGGCATCCTTGGCCGAGAGTTCGGCGGGGAGTGGGGTCGGGGTTCGAGCGGCGGTCTGGGACATGGGAGGGTATCGGGAGCGAACCGACCTCCGCATGATCGACTCTGGGCGCTCCAAACTCAAACGGCGTTGGTCGCGGTGTGGCTTATCGGGCGTGATAAGCGATAATCGGGGTTCGGTCCCCCCTGGAGATGTCGTTTGCACACGCTTTTCCTGCCCGAACTATCGCCGACGTGTGACGAGGTGGTGGTGGACGGGGACGAAGCGGTTCACGCCGCGCGCGTGAAGCGGTTGAGGGCGGGTGAGATGGTCCGCGGGCTGGACGGGCGGGGGACGCTGGTGGTGGCGGAAGTGGTGGAGGCTCGGCGCGTGGTTCGGCTGCGCGTCGTGGAGCGGAGGCACGAGGCGCGGGTCATTCCGGCGGTGCATGTGCTGAGCGCGACCCCCAAGGGGCCTCGGATCGCGGAACTGGTTGAGGGGCTGGTGCAGGTTGGCGCGGCGTCGTGGACGCCGATGCAGACTCGCCTGGGGGTGGTCGATCCGCGCGAATCGAAACTGGAGCGCATGGAGCGGGTGGTGGTCGAGGCGTCGAAGCAGTCGGGTCGGGCGTGGCTGATGGAGGTTCGTGAGAAGCGCGCGTTCGGCGCTGTCTTCGAAGTTGCGCGTGCGTGCGGGGCGCGCGTGGTTCTCGCGGACGCCGGGGGGGAGCGGTACCGAGCGACCGGCGCGGAGTCGATCTTTGTGCTGGTCGGGCCGGAGGGTGGTTTCACGGAAGAGGAAGTCGCTGAAGGACGGCGGAGCGGGGCGTTGGTCTGCCGTTTCGGGCCGCATGCCATGCGGATCGAGACCGCGTCGGTGGTGGCGGCGGCGATGATCCTGAACGAGGAGTGTCGGGCTACGGGATGATCGAGAGGATCTCGATCGCCTTGGCCTTGATGGCGTTGGTCTGATCGGCGACCAGCGGGGCATCGTCGTTGAAAATGAGGGACATGATGATCATGCGGCCGTCGTTACGCGGGGCGATCCAGAGGCCGGCGTCCGCGCCCGGTTCGCCTCCGACGCGGCTGGCGACGAAGGTCGTGCCGAGTTGCGCGGCCGCTTGTTGAGGCGGGCGCAGGGCGTCGATGGCCCATGCGCTGTTGGGCTTGCTCGAGAGTTGGATGAGCGTCGCGCCGACGAAGCAGAGTTCCCGTGGCGAGGCGGTCCAGCCGACGCGGAGGAGTTCCTGCGGTTTTTTCCAGAGTTGGAGGAGTGTCAGGTGTATCTCGGCGTTCGGCACCTCGTTTTCGAGGAGGAGGCGGCGCTCGTCGTTCGTGGCTTCGGCGTATCGGGTGATGAGGGTGGTCACGCCGCATTTCAGGCGGTAGTTCTCCATGATCGAAAGGAACGGTTCTCCGCCGGGGCGTGTCGCGGGATCGAGGTCGGCGTCCCGCGCGGCGGCGGCGCGTATGCGGTCGCGCGCGAGTTCGACGCGCTCGCGGCCGAGGTGTGCGAGCAGGTGGTCCGCGCAGGTGTTGTCCGCCTCAGCCATGGCCCGGCGGGCGTACTGCGAGAGCGAGAGTTCGACCCCGCCGGCGAGTTTGGATGTGCGCGTGTCCGGGAGGCTCCGGAGGGTCTCGTCGATGGCGAGTTTCTTGTCCCAGGTGGCGCCCCCCTCATCGATGAGTTCGGCGAGGGCCAGGTGGACGAAGAGGGCGCCCATGGTGCCGATGCCTCGGCGATCATCCGGGTTGAGCATGTGGATCATGTCGTGCGAGCCGTCGGGGCGGAGTTCCATGACGGCGAGGCCCGTTCGGAACGATTTCTTCGCGATGGCCTCGTCGAGTTCCCGCCAGGGCGCGGTGAGGTCCGAGCCTGGCGGCGGCACCGACTTGATCTCAAGTTGATCGATGCGGTGAGGCTGGATCGGTTCGATTCCCAGACGGATGGTGAAGTAGGTGTCCCGATTGGCCTTGGACCTGATCCACGCGCCGATGGTCAGATCGTCGAAGCGCCTGGTCTGGAGGACGTCGTAGCCTTGCCCGGGGATGGACACTTCGCGGATCGAGGCGATGGCCTGGTCGCGCGGGGTCTTGGTGATGAACGACTCGGTGAAACGGACCTCGTCGAGACGGTCGAGGTCGCCGTTGAGGACGGCGATGATGAGGTCGAGCCTGGCCTTGGCGGCGGCGCGCTGTGTTTTCGCATGGGACTCGATCTGGGTGACCGGGCCGCTGGCGTCGTGATCGGCGGGCGCCTGCGCGAGAGAGGTCGCGGGCGAGGCGGAGAGCACGAGCAAGGCGAGGGCGATGAAGGACGCACGCAGGTGTTCGAGCATGGATGAGTGATACGCCCCGGCCGGCCCGGGGTTTCCGGGGTTTGCGAAGGGACGGGGGCGGATCACTCCTCGTCCGCCTTGGGCTTGTACTCGGCGACGACCTGGGCCTGGACATTGGGGGGTGTCCGCTCGTCGTGGCTGTAGTTCATGACGAACGAGCCTTGCCCGGCGGTCATGCTCTTGAGTTGGTTGGAGTAGGAGTTCATCTCCGCGAGCGGCACCTTGGCGTAGATGATGCACATGTCACCGGGGAGGTAATCGGTGTTCAGGACCTGGCCGCGCTTCCCGCTGAGGTCGGAAGCGATGTCTCCCATGTTGTGGGCGGGGGCGGTGATCTCGACATCGACGTACGGCTCCATGAGCGCGGGGCGCGCCTTGGCGACGGCATCGACGAAGGCTTTTCGTCCCGCGGCGACGAAGGCGATTTCCTTGGAGTCCACGGCGTGATACTTGCCGTCGTAGACGCGGACGCGGACGCCGGTGAGCGGGTAGCCGGCGATGGCTCCCTCCGCGAGCACCTGTCGGACGCCTTTTTCGACGGCGGGGAGGTACTGTCGCGGGATCGAGCCGCCGACGGTCTCGTCGATGAACTCGAAGTACTCGCCGGTTTCCGCGTGCGGCTCGGTCATCGGCTCGATGCGGAGGTAGACCTCTCCGAACTGGCCGGCGCCGCCGGTTTGCTTCTTGTGGCGGTGGTGTCCTTCGGCCTTGGTGGTGATCGTTTCCTTGTAGGCGATCTTGGGTGTCTTGGTGGTGACTTCCACGTGGAAGCGGTTGTGCATTTTTTCAAGGAGGATGCGGATGTGGAGTTCGCCCATTCCTCGGGCGACGGTCTCGTGGGTTGCGTAGACGCGCTCGGCGATGAAGGTGGGGTCCTCGTCCATGAGTTTCTGGAGCGCTCCGCCGATCTTGGTCTCGTCGTTCCGGCTCTTGGCCTCGACCGCCACGCCGTACATCGGCCTGGGCATGGCGAGCGGCTTGGCGTGGAGGCTGTCGAGTTCGTGCGAGGCGTGGAGGACGCCGTTGAAGTGGAGTTCGTCGATCTTGGCGAGGGCGATGATGTCGCCCGGGATGGCCTGCTGGACCTCCTTGGTGTCTTTTCCGAAGACCTTGAAGATGTGGCCGACCTTGATGGGCTTTTTCGAGTCGTTGAGGAGGAGGCTTGATTGCGGCGTGATGGTCCCCTGGTGGACGCGGATCATGGCGAGTTTTCCGACGAACTGGTCCGTGGTGACCTTGAAGACGTGCGCGACGGGTTCGAGCGCCGGGTCGGGGCGGGCGTGCCAGATCTTTTCGGAGTCGCTGTCTTTTTCGGTGATGAGGAACGGAGCCGGGTTGCCCTCGGCGGGGTTCGGGGCGAGTTTGGCGATGATGTGAAGCAGGTCGTCGAGTCCGGCGCCGGTCTTGGCGGAACAGAAGACAACGGGGATCAGGTGGCCGAGGCGGAGCGATTTTTCGAAGGCGTCGTGCAGTTGATGGGCTTCGAGTTTTTCGCCCTGCTCGAGGTAGGTGTTCATGAGCGCGTCGTCCACTTCGACGACCTGCTCGATGATGGCCTTGTGCCCGGCGGAGGCGGAGCCGAAGTCCGTGGCGCCGTCCGAGTGCTCCCAGAGGTCGATGACGTCGGTTCCCTTCTTCGTGGGGAGGTTGATCGGGATGCACTCATTCCCGAAGACCTCGCGGATGTTGGCGAGGAGGGCCTCGCACTCGGAGACGTGGTCGTCGATCTTGTTGATGATGATCATGCGCGGGATGTCGTGTTCCTGCGCGAGTTTCATGAGTCGCCTGGACATGGTCTGGAGTCCCCGGTCGGCGCCGACCACGACGGCGACGAGTTCGACGGCGGGGAATGAGGAGATGGCCTGGCCGATGAAATCCGGGTAGCCCGGCGTGTCGATGAGGTTGACGTGTGCTCCCTCGTGGTCGAAGTTGACGAAGGCGGCGTTGAGGCTGTGCTTGTGGTGCTTTTCCTCAGGTTCGTAATCGCACACGGTGGAGCCTTCTTCGATGGCGCCCATCCGGCCGATGAGTTTGAGTTTGTGGAGGATGGCTTCGACGAGTGTGGTCTTGCCCGAGCCGTTGTGGCCGACGAGGGCGACGTTGCGGATGTTCGCGGTCGTGTATGCCGACATAGGGGGTCGCTCCTGCTGGTGGAATGCTCGGCAGCGAGGGGTGCGACCGCATGTGCGCCGGGAAGTGCCGGCGCCGATTCGCACGGGCCGCCCCGGGCGCGGCCAAGCCCACCAGGACGACAGTCTACGGCGGGGCGGAGCCGGTGAAAACCCTGTCAGGCGAGGGAAGAGTTGTCGGCGTCGGGCGTCGGCTGGTCGTCGTCGGCGAGGACGCGCAGCCCCTCGACGAGGCGTCTCACGGGACGAGATTTTCTGCGTCGCGCGATGTGAATGAGGTACGACTTTCCCGCGCTGACGGCGCGGAAGGGGGTGTTCCCATTCAGGATGGAAGTGCGTCCACCCGCGAGCGAGACGTGGCCCAACGAAAGGGCGACGGCACGGTCGGCGCGTCTGATGGCGGCGCGTTCGACGCGGAAGATGAGGAACCGGCGATCGGTCAGCACGAAGAAGCGTGCCTGCTTCGCGGCGACGCCGGCGGCCAGGAGCACTCCGACGACCGGGACGTGCATCAGCCCGGCGAGGAAGAGTTCGGCGGAGCGTTCGAGGGCGAGTCTTCCCGTGCCCCAGCCGATGAGTCGCTCGCCCGGCTCCCTGCCGGCGCGGAGCGCGGCGCGCAGCTGCATCGGTCCGAAGTCGCAGCCGGGGAACTTCTTCATGCGGGCATTATTCACGGTCGGATGAGGGGCGGCGCGTCGGTGGTATCTTCAAGCCCATGGGCAAGCGTCCGCTCAGGAGCGAGTCGAAGGAGACGCCGTCGCCGGGTGGTGGCGAGGTTGTGTTCGGGCCGGGGTGTCGCGTGGCGATTTTCCACGGGCCCGAGGTGTACCTCCGGAGCGGGTACACGGAGCAGTTGAAGTCGGCGATCGAGAAGGCGGGTCACGAGGTCCAGGTGATTCGGTTTGACGGGGTGACGGCGGCGCCCGCCGACGTGCTGGACGAATGCCGGAGCCTGTCGCTGCTCGCGCCGTACAAGATGGTGATCGTGGATGACGCGGACCAGTTCATCACGCCGAAGACGTCGGGTGAGGGGGAGGACGACGAATCGGAGGATGAGTCGAAGGACTCGGGCAAGCGCCGGGCGATGCTGGAGCGGTACGTGCAGTCGCCCAGCGAGCAGGTGACGCTGGTGCTGCGCTCCGAGGATTGGTGGAAGGGGAAACTAGACAAGCTTGCGTTGAAGGTCGGTGTGGTCAAGGAGTGTGCGCCGCTGGACAAGAAGCGTGCGGCGAACTGGGCCGCGACTCGCGCCCGGCAGACGTACGGCCGGTCGATGGAGGTGTCGGCGGTGGAACTGCTGGTTTCCTCGCTCAACGGGGACCTGGCGCGGATCGACGGCGAACTGGCGAAACTTTCCGGGACGACGCGCGAGGGAGAGACGATCAGCGCGGCGCTCGTCGAGCGGCTGGTCGCTCCGGTGGCGCAGGAACGCAAGCCCTGGGAACTGAGCGACGTGCTGCTGAACGCGGACCCGTCGTCGGCGATGAACAAGCTGCATGAACTGCTCGATCGGTGCGGGATCGACCCGGTGGCGTTGCGTTGGGCGTGCCTCGACACGGCGACGAAGCTGCACGCGGTGTCGCAGGAGATCGCTCGGGGGGTGCCGGCGGCGGCGGCGGGCAAGTCATTCAAGTTTTTCTTTGGCGCCAAGGCGGACGGGTGCCGCCGCGTGGGCAAGAATGCCGGCCCCGGCGCGTGCGCGGCGCTGCTGCGCGAGTGCGTGGAGGCCGACTGGCGCGGCAAGACGGGCCAGGGCGACGCGGTGCACGGCCTGGAGGGGCTGGTCCTTTCCTTTGCGCGGACGGCGTCGTTGAACACCGGCCGGCCCGGTGGCCGATGAACGGATGAGGCTGTTCCATTTCGATGTGTGCTCGGCGGCTGGGGAGTACCACCCATGAGGATGAGACGGGTTCAGTTGTGTTTCGGTGCGGCGTTTGTGGTGACGGCGGTTGCGTCGTGCGCCGAGACGGCGCGCGAGGAGACGAAGCCGATCTCAACCGGTTTGCTGTCGCTCGAATCGGAGGTTCCGCCGACCTCGGCGACGGTGGATCGTGAGACACAGGCGCGACTTGACCTGATGGCGCAGGCGCAGCAGAACAGCCAGATCTCGGTGGACTCGCCGCCGACGCGGCCGGGACGGACACGTTCGAATCGCGCCGAATCATCGGCCGGCGCCGCGGTCGAGGAGTCTCCGGCGGAGGTGACCCCCGAGCCGACGGCGGAACCGTCCGAGGCGGCGGGGCCGGGCCCGGTTGCGGCGTCGCGGGAGGCGCTGGTGGCGGAACTGGCGGCGCAGTTGCGCGAGCAGTCGCGGTCGTCCTCGGCGCCGGCGGCGTCGCTGCTTCGCCTGGCGGCGCTGGAGTTGATCGAGTCCAAGGCGGGTGAGGCGGACGCGGCGGCCGAGGCGGCGCTGACGCCGCAGGAGTCGGAGTTTCTCCGGGCGTGGCGCGAGATGTTCGCGGCGGCGCGCGACGGGCTGAGTTCATCGGGCGACCTGGCGCCGCTGGCGGCGCAGATGGTGTCGCTGGCGGAGCGGGTTCAGGCGGCGCAGCCCTTGTCGGTGCTCGAGTCGAGGCTCTGCACCCGTGTCGAGGGGTTCGGGATGTTCGACGAGTTGAAGCGTCGGGACGGGGGCGGGCCGTACGTCTTCGTGGCGGGGAAGCGGCAGCGGGCGATCGTGTACGTGGAACTGGCGAACTTCACTCACGAGGCGCGGACGCAGGGCGGCGTGAACGGCTTCGAGGTCAGGCTGGCGCAGGAGTTGGAGCTGTTCCACTCGTCGGCCGAGTCGGACACGGTGGTGTGGCGGCGTCCGTTCCAGGAGATCAACGATTTTTCGCGCAAGCGTCGGCGGGATTTCTACACGACGCAGGTGATCGATCTTCCCGCGAATCTCGGGGTGGGATCGTACCGGCTCAAGGTCTCGATGAGCGATCGGGCGACCGGGGCGGTCGCGGAGGCGGTGGTCCCGATGGAGTTTGTCGCGGAGCCGCCGAGGAAGTAGGGAGCGGGCGCGACACCCGCACGATCTAATTAATGGGTTAGATCGTAAAGCATATTTTTATTTTGATGTTCCGCGCCGGTTTCGTGGCCGTCCGTCGTTTCCCGTTGTAGAGTCGGTGAGGCGTTGTTCTACGCTGTCCGCCTCGATATCCAGGAGACTTGCCATGAAGAATGTGAATCTTGCCGTCCTGACCCTTGTTTCCGTCTCGGCGCTGGCCCCCCAGACAGCCCGGGCCGTGAATCTGCTCAATAACGGCAGTTTTGAGCAGCCCCCCTCGACCGTGAACCAGTATTCCAGCATCCCCGGTTGGACCCGGACCTGCGGCACCAGCGTCGAGATCCAGAGTTTCGCCGGGACGGGGCTGAACGCCTTCGACGGCAACCAGTGGTGGGAATCCGACGGCGTGAACAACACGTGCCTCACCCAGACGGTGGCGACGCAGTTCAACAAGGTCTATCAACTGACGTTCGCGCACTCCGCGCGCCCCGGCATTGTGAACAACGCCGTCGAGGTCTACTGGAACGGAACACTGCTCATCAGCATCAACGCCAACGGCGTCGGCAACACCAATACCGCGTGGCAGGTGGGCATCTTCAACGTGGTCGCGACCGGCGCGACTTCCACGCTGGAGTTCCGTGCGGCCGGTCCCTCGGACGCGCTCGGCGGGTACATCGACGGCGTCTCGCTCGAAGAGCTCTACTGCGACACGCGCCCGCGCTGCTTCGGCGATGCCAACGGCGACGGCATCGTGAACTTCGCGGACATCAGCGCCGTGCTCGCGGCGTTCAATACCGTCTGCCCGTGATCCGTCATCTCAGCCCGCTTCAGCGAACAGCCCCGCCTCCTCCGCGGGGCCTTTGTTCATGGGGCCGAGGCGATCCGACAGGTCGTGGCGCGAGGCGATGTAGAGGTACTCCGTGTTGCGGAGGTGGCTGACCCTGCCGACCTTTTCGCCTTGCGGGTTGTAGATGCCGATCTGGGCGCCGACGTAGCGCTTGAAGTCGTGCTCGAGGGTGGTGACGCGGGCCGAGCCGTCCCACAACGAAGAGAGGATTGATTCCATGCGTTCGCGCGGGAGGTAGCCCTCGTTGTTGAATGACACGATGAGCGTGCGGGCGCGGACGGCGTGGAGGAGGCGCGAGATCGCGTCGTCGAATCTCGGGCGCGAGTTGAAGATGCTCTGGCGTTCGCGGCAATCGATGCGCTTGCAGGCGACGCCGTAGACGGCGGGCTTGTCCCAGCGGATGAGCGATTCCCAGACGTGGTAGTTGCCGAGGTAGGAGTGCTGGTTGTACGGCGGGTCGATGTAGGCGATGTCGGCTTCGAGCGCCGCGGCGGCGTCGAAGGCGTCGAGTTGGTGGGCCTGGCCCTTGCCCGAGGCGGCGCGGGGGAGCACGTCGGGCATGCGGAGTTCGAGGTCGTTGTGGGCGCGCGGGGCCCACTGCTTGAGGTAGGCCATCTGCACGCCGGTGGTGGAGTCCACGCGGTCGGCGGCCTCCATGAGCGAGACGAGAAGGACGGATTCGAGTTCCGGTTCGAGGGATTTGCGGGCGACGGCTTCGCGGATGGCGTCGATGCGCTCGCCGTTTTTCGGGTGGAAGAAGCGGGATCGGATGCAGAAGGTCTCGGTGAAGTAGCCGCCCCCCGGGACGCCGGGGAGCGCGCCCAGTTCGCGGATGAGGCGTCGTGCATCGCGCTCGATGTCCTCGAGGTCGGCCTGGACGTAGCAGCGCGCGAGGGTGGCGGCGTAGGCGTTGATGTCGTTGGCGAGGACGCGGCAGCCGGCGCGCTTGAGGGCGTGGCCGACGCGGGAGGTGCCGGAGAAGAGGTCGAGGACGGTGCACCGGGGGGCGTCCGGCGCGGCGACACGCACGGCGCCGAGGACGGAGGGGATGAGCGTGCGCTTGGAGCCGAGGTACTTGATCATGCGGAGGTGCGACGGGTCCGTGATACTGTACCTCGTGCTGGAGGTGCTCCATGATCAACCGCCGTGACCTGGCCCATGTTTCGCCGGGCAAGAACATTCCCTACGCCGTCAACTCGATCATCGAGATCACGAAGGGTCGTCGGTCGAAGTTTGAACTGGACAAGAAGACGGGGCTGATCAAGTTGGATCGCTACCTGTATTCGGCGTCGCACTATCCGGGCGACTACGGGTTTGTGCCGCAGACGCTGGCGGACGACGGCGATCCCCTGGACATCCTGGTGATGGTGAACGAGCCGACGTTCAGCGGGTGCCTGATCGAGGCGCGTGTGATCGGCATGTTCAACATGCGGGACAAGGGGAAGGACGACTTCAAGTTGCTCGGGGTGCCGAACACCGACCCTCTCTTTGCCGAGTACCACACGCTCGAAGATGTCCCCAAGCACTTCCTCCGCGAGGTCGAGCACTTCTTCACGACGTACAAGACGCTGGAAGGGGTGACGGTCGAGTCCGGCGGCTGGACCGGGATCGAGGCGGCGACGGCGGAGGTGCGCGCCTCGGTGAGGCGTTTCACGGAGAATCAGATGGAGCGGCGGTGAAGCGAGCCAGAAATGCTGGTGTTGATAACATCAGTCACGCGGTTATCCTCAAGGCTCCTGCAAGGGCGGAAACATGAAATAGTTCAGGCGACTTCCGTTATGTGCGGCGGTGACAGGCATGACGTCTGCCTTTGAGGCTCGCGTCATCACCTGCGGCACTGACGAGCCGCCGCAGAAGTTCTGGGCAGTGTGCGGCCTTGCTCCGCGCGACCGCACCTACGACGGGGCGTGGTATCCAACCGGCTCCGGAACCCTCGTACGCTGGACGGATGGGGAAGAAGTCGATCACCTCGGCATCGTCAGGGCGCGGCACTTCATCTCTTCCGGCGGCAGCGCGGGCGACTGCGTGCAAACCGACAACTGGTACGCCTATTTCTATAAGTGCGCCGATCCGCCCCCGTGGCCGCCGCCTGCCTTCGAGTGCATCTCGATTCCGGGCGGATGCGAGGTTGATGGGGTGGTGCGGGTTCGCGTGACCTGCTTCACGATGGCCTCGGGCTCATTCTTCGGGACCGACTGCGTGTTGGTGGGGGAGATCGAGGAGGAGGACATCGAGTGCCTGGACCAAGTGACACCGATGATCGTTGCGTCGCCCTACGACTTGGAGGTCTGCCGGGAGCAGCCTGTGTACATCGCGGGCTGGGGCCGGACGTACGACGAGGAATGTGAACTGGTCGAGGCGCGGAGCCTGCACGTTGCTTCAAACACGATCGACTACATCAACTGTGAGATGAACGGTCGGAACAGCCAGATCGCGCTTCACGCGGGTTCCTGCGTCGAGAACGGTGCATGTCTTCCCTACTACAACTTCCATGACTCCGGCGGTGCCATTGCGGTCGGGATGATGGACGGGTCGCTCCGGCTAGTCGGGGTGCTGATCGGCTTAGGAGGAGAGTTCATTGCAGCAAGGCATCAGTTCTTCTCCGATCCAAGCGGGACGGAGTATTTGTGCCAGCCGTGCAGGCCGGCGCCGTGCGTTGACGTGGCTGGCGACCCTGAAACTCCTCATGGGGCGTATACAGGCCCGGATGGAAAGGTCAACTCGTCTGACTACACAGTCTACGCGTTGATCTCACCGTACGCCGTCAACTGTGGATGCCTGCTCGATATCAACCAAGATGGTTACGCAGCCAACGCGCCGGACTTGAGTTGGTTGGCCGCAAATAGTTCATTCTATCCATCTCGGATGTGCGACCGGTTCCAGTGGTGCTACGGCGACGCGAACCTCGACGGAAGAGTCAATCAGGATGATGAGGACTTCGTCGAGGAAAGGTTGAATACCAGTTGCCTCTGCGCATCCTGCCCCGGCATCTTGCATTGGTGCCAGGGGGATTTGAACTGCGACGGGGCGATTGACGAGGATGATTTGTCCATCATTGCCAGCGTGCGCTCGCTCGAACTCGACGGCGACGTGGCGTGCGCCGATGTAAGCATTGGGTGCACCCCACCCTGAACTTATTCCTGATTCGTGCAGAGAAGACCAAGGAATTGATGACGTCACAGTCTGTGTTTTCGACGAATTCCGCTAAAACCCGCAGCGAGCAGCAATCCTGCTGCCGCAGGCGCGGGGATCGGCGGGATTTGATGGATCGTCTGCAACTGCAGGGCGCCGCTCACCCACAATCCATCGATCTGACCGGCGACATCGTCGTACGATTCGAAGAACTCGAGTCGCAGGAGTCCATCACCTAAAGCGACAATATTCGGATGCCCATTTTGCGCAAGATTAATTATCTGACCGGCGCTGGTGTAGCGTGTCGAGCCGCCGGGAGATCCGTCAAGTCCGGGACTGAGACCGCCAATACTTCCCCCCGCGCTGTCACTGATCTGAACAATGATCTCCGACCGCCATGATGTTGGGATGATCGTCTGCAAGACGACATCCCAGCCGATGCCCATCACTTGATTGAAAGGGCCGACCCACAGATACATCACCACGTTGTTCGGCGAGCCGAGGGCGTCCCAGCTCGGGATGCCGGTCACATCCACCGTGGCGATGTCCGGCCCGAACCCCGCGGGCTCGCTTCCGCGATCAGAAGCGGATTCAGTGAGAACCGTCGGAAAGCGGTCGGGCGACGAGGCAACGGCGATGGAAGTGTGCGCCCCGACCAAAGTGATGATCGCAGCGGCGTTCAGGCATTCGTGCATCACAATCGAGCCTCCGGTGGGTGCGGCTCATCCAATGTGTCACGGAAATCACCACCGGTCAATTATTCTCTGGCTGCTTTCTGGTGAAAGGTTTTCGGCCGCTCGGTCCGGGGAGACCGCTGCCAATCACAGGCCCTCATTCAAACCGCAGCGCCCGCACCGGGTCCATAAACGCCGCCCGGATCGCGGGAATGAGCGCGCCCAGCGCACTGGAGAGCACGCCGAAGCCGCCGACGATCGCGGCGCGGAGCGGATCGACGTGGTTCGGGATGGTGTCGAAGTAATAGACCTCCGGGTCCCATACCTGGATGCCGAGCGCCGTGCCCAGCCACTCGTGGATCGGATTGATGTTCGTCACCACGATGTACGCAAGCCCAAGCCCGAGAAGCGAGCCGGTGATGCCGATCGCCAGGCCGTAGCGGACGAAGAGCCACGCCACCCCGGCCCGACCGGCGCCGATCGCCCGCAGGACGCCGATGTCCTTGGTCTTTTCGCTGATCATCGACCAGAAGATCGAGAAAATCAGGAAGACCGCGGTGAGCGAGATGAAGGAGAAGAGGACGAGGACGAGGGATGTCTCTTTCTTCACGGCGCCGATGAACATCTTCAGCCCCGGCTTGTTCTCCCAGGTGAAGATGGGGATGCGGCTCGCGGGGGGCGCGGCGGGGCCGATCTCCTTCGCGAACGCCTCGTAGATTTCGGCGGCGCGCTCGCGCAGCACGTCGGGGGAGACGCCGGGGGCGGCCTTGATGAGGATGGTGGTGGCGCGCGCGGGCAGTTCTTCGACGATCGTCGGCTCCTCGAAGCGTTCTTCCCCGGTCGCCTCGTCGCGGACGACGCGCGTCGGGCCGGGGCGGACGCGCTCGGCGCGGTCGAGGCGGAGCATGCGCTGGAGGACCGGCAGCGGGAGGATGACCCACTCGGCGTCGGCCTGGTAGAGGCCCGTGCGGAACTCGTTGGCGACGGGGAATCGTGCGGCGGCCATGTCGATCGCCACGCCTCGCTGCGAGAGCGGGAGGACGCTGAGGGTGACGTCCCGGGTGGGCATGTCGTAGTGATTGGTGGTGTAGAAGCCCTCGCGTTCGCGGACATTGTTGTAGCCCGTGACCTGGATGCCCAGGACGATGGCCGGGCGTTCGATCCCGGTGATGGGGTCGGGTTCGGCGAGTCGTTCACCGTGAAGGAGCCACTCGGCCATGCGCGGATTGTCGAGCCTCGGATCGTGGCGGTTCACGTCGCGCGGCAGTGGCGCGTCCAGCGGCCTCCACCAGAGCCGGTCAAAGTAGCCGGTGACGTGGTGGTACCCCGCGGGATCGACGCCGAGCACGGAGACGGGCTTGGTGTCGGTCGAGGGAAGGCCGAGCAGGCCGAGGGTTTCGATCATGGGAGTCGCGGCCTCGGCGAGCGGATCGGCCTCGATCATCTCGATGAGGCGCTCGTATCGCGGGATGCCCTGCACGGGCCAGGTGATCGAAACATCGCCGATCATGCTCTTGCCCTGCGCCAGCAGCATGGTGAGGAAGCCGCCCATGACGGACCAGACGACGAGGACCATCGCGGTGCAGAGCATGACCGCCGCGGCGGAGAGCAGCGGCATGATCTTGCTGAAGAGGTAGCGGCGTGTGAGGAGTGCCTGGTACATGCGTTGGGCGAGGCTCGAATACTAACCACGGGAAGATCGGAGCGGCCCGGAGCCGCGAGCGCGGGCGATGCGTATCCTTCTTCGGGGGTGGGAGAACGAACGATGCAGATTTGGAAGGCGATCGGTCTGTTGGCGGCGGCGTGCGTTTCGATCGAGGCGGCGGCGCAGTGCGAGCCGATGGAAGTTCAGCGTGTTCAGCCAGCCGATGCCTCGTTCTTCAGTCTGTTCGGAGCGGCCGTGGCGATGTCGGGCGATCCGGCTGACCGCGCGATCATCGGCGCGTTTCTCCAGGACGGAGTCGGCGCGGCGTACGTGTACCGGCGAGTCGGGAGCACGTGGGTCCCGGACGGCAAGCTCACGGCCTCGGATGGAGCGGAAGGCTCGTACTTCGGCACGTCCGTCGGGGTCTTCGGCGATTACGCGATTGTCGGCGCGCCGGGGACGGACGACGGCGAGGGCAACGACCTGCCGGGCGCGGCGTACATCTATCAGCGGGTGAACGGCACGTGGGTGCAGAAGCAGAAACTGACCGTGTTCCCGGGGACCGAGTTCGGCTCGTCGGTCTCGATCTCGCAGGGGCGCGCCATGATCGGCGACCCGGCGGACTTCGAGGCCGGCCCCGATGCCGGAGCGGTCTATGTGTTCAGGCTTGCGGGCGACACGTGGACTCTTGAAGAGAAGATCATCGCCACCGACGCGACGGAAGCGGACTACTTCGGCAGCGCGGTGTATCTCGACGGCCAGCGCGCGATCATCGGCTCCCTGTTCAACGACCAGAGCCAGATCGAGAGCGGGGCGGCGTACATCTACATCTGGAACGGCTCCTTCTGGTTCAAGCAGGCGAAGATCGCCCCCAGCGACCCCGAGCAGGAGAAGTGGTTTGGCTTCGCGGTCCACATCGTCGGGGACATCGCAGTGGTCGGCGCGCCGCGGGATGATTCCGCGGGGATCGACGCGGGAGCGGCGTATTTCTTCGAATGGAACGGCGTGGATTGGAGCGAATCGTTCAAGACGGTCGGCTCCAACACGGGCACGGGTGATTATTTCGGCAATGCGGTGGGGACCGACGGACGAAAGGTCTTCGTGGGCGGGTACTCGAACGATGGGCTGGCCGGCCCGGACTCCGGGGCCGCGTACACGTTCATCAAGCCGGCCGGCGAATGGCAGCAGACGAACTCGGTGGTGTCGGCGGGCAACGCCGCGGCGTTCGATTCGTACGCCATCTCACTGGTCGTCCGCGGTGAGTGGGCGCTCGTCGGCTCCTTGAGCGGCGGGAGCGCGGGGCTCTTCGCGGGGTCGGCCTACTTCTACAACTTCCATGCGCCCGCCACGGGCGATGCAACCAACGATAACTCGGTGACCTTCGCCGATATCACGGCGGTGCTGACCCACTGGGGGGCGACCTACCCCGGCCCCGCCGGGACGACCGGGCCGGGGGACGCGAACCACAACGGGGTGGTGAACTTCTCCGATATCACGGCGGTGCTGACGAACTTCGGCGCGCAGTGCCCGTGATCAGCGTGGCGGTAGACTCCGCGGAACACCCGGAGTTTGACCATGCCGTCCGCGAAAAAGAAACGTGTGGCCGTTCGATCGAAGTCGCCGTACGCCGACCTGGCGAAGGAGCTGCGCGAGATCGCGGTGCTGTCGTCGGTCGGCTCCGTCATCGGCTGGGACCAGGAGACGATGATGCCGGACCGCGGGGCCGCGCTGCGGGCGGAGCAGCGTGAAGCGATCAGCGGCCTGGTGCATGTCCGTCGGACATCCAGGAAGCTGGGCGACCTGATCTCCGCGTCTGAATCGTGGGCGAAGCGGAGCGGCGACGCGAAGGTCCTGGCGAATCTCCGCGAGGTCCGCCGGGACTACGACCGGGCGACGAAGCTCCCCGCCTCGCTGGTGGCGGAGATCACGCGCTGCGCCTCGCTCGGGATGGAGGCGTGGAAGGACGCGCGGAAGAACTCGGACTTCAAGAAGTTTCTCCCCTGGCTGAAGAAGACGATGGACCTGGCGCGCGAGAAGGCGCGGTGCTACGGCATTCCGAAGCCGACGCGGGGCGCGCCCAAGCCGGAGGTCTATGACGCGCTGCTGGACGAGTACGAGCCTGACATGACGGCGGCGCGCACGGACGCGATCTTCGGCCCGCTGCGTGAACGACTGGTGCCGATGATCGAATCGGTCGCGGGCAGCCGATCGAAGCCCTCGGAAGCGCCCGCGCGCGTGCGTCTCCCGATCGACAAGCAGAAGGAGTTTGTGCGTCGGGTGTGCGGAGCGATCGGGTTTCAGTTCGAGTCGGGCCGGATGGATGAATCGGCCCACCCGTTCTGCGAAGGAATCGGCCCGGGCGATACCCGGATGACCAACCGATATCGCGCCGACGGCTGGACCGATGCGCTCGGCACGGCGATGCACGAATCGGGGCACGCGATGTACGAGCAGGGATTGCCGAAGGACGAGTGCTTCGGTCAGCCGCTGGCGGAGGCGATCTCGCTGGGCATCCATGAGAGCCAGTCGCGGATGTGGGAGAACCTGGTGGGGCGGTCGCGGGCTTTCTGGAAGTGGGGGAGGGGCGAGGCGCGGCAGGTCTTCGGCGATTCCGTCGGCCGAGCCTCGGCGGACGACCTGTACAAGGCGGTCAACCTCATCCGACCGAACTTCATCCGGGTCGAGAGCGATGAACTGACCTACAACCTGCACATCATGCTGCGGTTCGATCTTGAGCGCGCGATGATCAACGGCTCGATGAATCCGAGGGACCTGCCCGAGGTCTGGAATCGCCGCTTGAAGAACGACTTCGGGCTGACGGTGCCGGACGACCGCCGCGGCTGCCTTCAGGATGTTCACTGGTCCGCCGGACTGGTCGGCTACTTCCCCACGTACACATTCGGCAATCTGTACGCCGCCCAGTTCTGGGAAGCAATGGCAAGAGACCTTCCCAAGCGTGATTCGTTGATCGAACGGGGCGAGTTCGGCCCGATCCTCGCGTGGCTTCGCAAGAACATTCACGCGCACGGCCGGCGGTATTCGGCGGAAGACCTCTGCAAGCGTGTGACGGGCAAGCCGCTGACGCACGATGCGCTGCTGAGGCATCTTGAGTCCAAGGTTCGCAACGTCTACGGTTGATCGCGCCGTGACCCAAGCGGGGCAGCGTGGTAGAAACTTCTCCGATGACGCACATTCCAGCCAACACTCCGCCCGCTCCCGAAGAATCCTCCGAGCAGTCGGTCCACCGTCTTGAGGCCCAGCGCCGTGCGAATCGCGACGCGATCGCGGCGCTCGGGATTGATCCGTACGGCGGACGGACGGTTGATCTCATGACGATCGTCGAGGCGCGGTCGAAGTTTGATGAGGAAGCAAACGCGGCCCACCAGGCGGCGGGCAAGGCGCCGCCGCCGGGTTATGTCGATCGGCGCCCGGTCGTGAAGGTGGCGGGGCGGATCGTCCTGAAGCGCGACGGCGGGAAGTTGATGTGGATGCAGATCCGTGACTGGACGAGCGGGCCGAAGGAGGCTCCCGAGGGCCTCGCGCCGGCGTCGGATGGTTCGGCGACGCGGCCGCTCGAACCGCCGGCCCACGATCTCCAGGTCGCGGTCAGCCTGGCGGATGTCGCGGCTCCGGGGTTTGATCTTTCCAAGTCGCTCGACCTGGGCGATGTCATCATTGTGACCGGGCCGATCATGAAGACCAAGGCGGGCGAGGTGACGATCTGGGCGTCGCGCGTCGAGATGGCGTGCAAGAGCCTGGCGCCGCCGCCGGAGAAGTGGAAGGGTCTTCACGACGTCGAGATCCGTTACCGCCGGCGGTACATCGACCTGTACGCGAATCCCGAGACCATGCGGGCGTTCATGCTGCGTTCGCGGCTCGCGTCGCTGATCCGCCGATTCCTGGAGGCGCGTGAGTTTGTCGAGGTGGAGACGCCGACGCTCCAGGTGCAGGCGGGCGGGGCCGCGGCGAAGCCATTTCAAACGCACCTGAACGCGCTCGGGATCGATCTGTTCATGCGGATCGCGCCGGAGTTGTACCTGAAGCGGCTGCTGGTCGGCGGCATGCCGCGCGTGTTCGAGTGGTCCCGGAACTTCCGGAACGAGGGGATGGACAAGAGCCACAACCCCGAGTTCTCGATGATCGAGTTGTACGAGGCGTTCGGCGACTACAACACGATGATGGAGTTGACCGAATCGCTGTTCCGCGAATGCGCGAAGGAGGTCGCCGGCGGGGCGGACGATCTGCGGCTGCCTTTCGGCGAATGGATGATCGATTTCGGTTCGACCTTTGTCCGAGTGACGTATGGCGAGCTCTTTGAGCGGGCGCTGGGGTTCCCGATGACCGACGCGGCGCGGGTGGTGCAGGAGGCGAAGCGCCGCGGGTTGCCCGTTGTTTCGAAGACAGGTACGCCGCTCGATCCCATCCTAATTGTGAATGAACTCTTCGATGTTGCGGAGGAGTCGATCGACCCGTCGCGGCCCACGTTTGTGCTCGATTATCCGGCGCCGCTGTGCCCGCTGACCCGGCCGAAGAAGTCCAACCCCTCGGTCGCCGAACGCTTCGAGTTGTTCGTCGGCGGGATGGAGATGGCCAATGCCTACACCGAACTCAACGACCCGGACATCCAGGAAGCGAAGTTCCGCGAGCAACTGGCGGGCATCGGCGAGGACGAGTCCACCTTCCGGAACTTTGACGAGGACTTCGTCTATGCGCTGAAGGTGGGCATGCCCCCCGCGGGCGGACTGGGCATCGGCATCGATCGGATGATGATGGTCCTGCTCAACCAGCGGACGATCCGCGACGTGATCCTCTTCCCGATGATGCGCCCGGTGTGAGGTCCGATGGCCGCGCTCCACCTGGTTCACTGGAGCGAAGCCGAGGGACTTGACCGGGCCGACCGGCTCCGCGCGCGCGGCGGACATGGTGGTGTGGTCTTCCGAGTTTCGAAACGAGGTCGAGGCGCGCCTCGCGGCTCAGGCCGCTCGTGCCGGCGCGGCGGGTCAGTGGATCGCCTGTCCGAAGCGGGCTTCGAGGGAGAAGACCGACCTGACGCAGCTGTTTCTCCGTGACGCGGCGACCAAGGCTTGCTGGGTGGATTGGAGGATTTGCGCGATCGATGAAACCCGGACCTGCCTCAGATTCGCACGAAAAAAGCCGAAGAAGTAAGGATTTTCGCGGGGTTGACCGTTCCGTTCGGCCTCCGTCAGTCCGGCCGACTTGCCCTCCGCCCGATCCCGGCTATCTTTTCCCTCCCCGCTCCGGCGGGAAGACATCCCGGTCCCCGATAGCTCAATGGTAGAGCGAGCGGCTGTTAACCGCTAGGTTCTAGGTTCGAGTCCTAGTCGGGGAGTTCAAGGCCCTCGTCAAAGGTGACGGGGGCCTTGTCGTTTACGGCCCGAGCCCAGCGTTTTGGCCCCGTCGCCACGCCACGGCCGGGGTTCGGCGCTCTCGGTTTCGATCCGAGAGCCATCCGCCCAGCGCCGAACGCCCCCTCTCCGGCACCCGATCCGCCCAAACTCTCGCGCTCTCGCTCTCTCAGTGAACAGGGCGTTCGGAGAGGAGGGGGAGATCAGAACGCAGTTTCGATCCAGCGTTCGAACCACCGTTACAGTCATCTCTACAAGATGTCTCCTATGGCTGCCATCCCAGCTCCCTTGCCGACCATTGAAACGCCCACGCTGACGGTGCTGGTGGCCACCTGCAACCGCCCGGGGTTGCTGGCCCAACGGTCGTTGACGGCCATCCAGCGGCAGACCCGACGGCCCGACTACCTGGTCGTTGTCGATGACTCGGACGCGCCGCTGCGACCCGACAACCGCAACATCGTGAACGATCTGCGTCTCCACGGGTGCCGGATCGTCTATCTCACGAACTCGCGCACACAGGGAGCTTCAGGTGCGTGGAATACGGGGCTGGATTGGCTCCGTCGGCACGCTGGCGATCCGAGGGACGTGCTCGTCGCCATGCTGGATGACGACGACGAGTGGGAACCGGAGCACCTTGCGGTTTGTACGGCGGCGGCTATCTCGGGGCCGTGCGACATGGTTGCGGCGAGCATCGTTCGAATCACCGGCACAACCCCGCCGCGACCCCAGGCCCCGCCGGACGATCTCGAAGCCGGCCTCTTCCTCGTCGGCAACCCACATATTCAAGGGTCCAACCTCTTTGTTCGACTCTCCGCTCTGCTCGAGGCCGGCACGTTTGACGAGTCCCTCAGAAGCTGTACGGATCGCGACTTGTGCATACGTCTGGCAGACTTGGGGTGGGTGCGATACAGCGGTCTGCCCAATCTCTCAGTGAAGCACTTTGCCGACGCGGCACGCCCACGCCTGTCATCCCCGAAGGATGATCCGAAGAAACGAGGTCTTGATCGCTTCTGGTCGAAGTGGCACGGGCGAATGTCATCTGAACAGCGCCAAGCTTGCCTGGACCGAGCCAAGGCATTGTTCAATTGGGAGCCCAGTCCAGACCCCGAGCCAGTGTCGATACCGCTCGGTCCACTGGTGCCATCGAAGGAACCAAGCGAGAGCGAGCGAGTACACGCCGACGACCTCGTCCTGATCGTGGGCGTGATTGCGGATGACGATCATGCCGACCAGTGCGCTCGCCTGTTCGATGACCTGCTGTCGCTACAATCGTTCGACCAGATCTGCTGCCTCGACGTGGTGGTGCTTCACAATGGCGGAAGCCGCGGCATCGAGCGATTGACGCAGCAGTATCGCACACGCGGCCTGTCACTGTTTCTCGCGACCGAGCCACAACAGGTAGATGACGCTGCTGCGGGCGTATTCGGCCCCGGCTTCGTGCGGCCACCAGGCCGCGCTCCCATTGGCCCAGCAAGGACAATGCTCCAAAGCTACGTCACTCGTGTGGCCTCGCAGCGCCCGGGCGCAATGGCCTGGATCCTCGACGACGACAGCCGCCTCGACAACTGCTCTGATCGGGCAGACGCTCCAACGTTCCAGTCGCTGCTCGCATCTCTTGGACAGATGCGATCACTTGGGGTGGACGTTGTGCTCGGCACGGTCACTGGCGATCCGCCGATCCCGCCCGGAAGCAC
>JAEUIV010000107.1 GCA_016795005.1 Phycisphaerae bacterium | reverse complement strand
CACCGACGGCGTCACCACCGACACCATGTTCTCCGACCCGCAATCAACCCTCGACGCGCTCGTCCAGCGCCTGAGCACGCAGAACGCGCCGAAACCGCTTGCTGCGTACGACATCCCGCTTCAGTACGTGTTCATGATCGTGGGCTTCGGCGGCGCGATCTGGCTCGCCTTCTTCCTGAAGCGGTGCAAGGGGGTCACGTATTCCTTCGATCCGGCCGAGCACCGGCTCTTCCTGCCCGATGGGAAATCGTTCGTCCCGGCCGACATCGCGGAGGTGGACAAACGCGATTGGCACAAGTACTTCGTCTACCTGACGCTGAACGACGGCTCAAAGGAAATGAAGTTCGACCTCCTCCGCTACGCCCCGCTCGAATCTTGGATCCTCGAGATGGAAAAACTCCATCCGAACTACGAGCCGCCGCCGGAAGAGGAAGCCGATGACGAGATCGTCGAAGAGTCCGAAGTGCCGGCCGATGAAGCCGGATCAAGGGAAGACTCCAGCGACACGAAGGCGTGATCACGCAGGGCATCGACCCACGCAACCGATCCGCGCTCATTCCGAAGAACCGAAACAGCACACCCGCGGCGGCGCTCCGCCCGTGATCCTCGAGTCGATTCACGATGACCGCACTCGCCGGAACCATCCTGACACTCTGCTGCCTGGTGGGCGTCGCCCTGGCCGTGCTCGGATTGCCCGGCACGTGGCTCATGGTGCTCGCCGCGCTCGGGATCGAGGCGTGGAAGCCGGAACTCCTCTCGTGGGGGGCGATCATCGCCGCCGCGTCCATGGCCGCGGTCGCGGAGATCGCCGACTTCGCCGCCGGAGCCGTGGGCGCGAAGAAAGCGGGGGGGGGAAAGCGTTCCGCCGTCGGCGCGATCATCGGAGGCGTCGTCGGCGGGATCATCGGAACCGTCGCGCTTCCGATCCCCGTGATCGGGACGGTCCTCGGCGCCGCGATCGGGTCGGGCCTCGCCGCCGCCGCGATGGAACTCTCGATCGAAGGGCGCACGACCAACCACATACGCCGCGTCGGCTGGGGAGCGTTCATCGGCCGGCTCGTCGCGACCGTCCTCAAGACCGCTTTCGCGGTGATGATCGCATCGGTCCTGGTCGCCAGCCTGTGCTTCGCCGGCTGGTGAACCTCAATGCACCGCCATCACGCCGCTCAACTTTGACGCGGCGTACTTCGAGGCGTCGCCCGACTCGAAGTGCGCGCCCGTGTCGTCCTGCTGGTACCAGGTGATCAGCCCGGGCACCATCGTGCCCACAAGTCGGTCGTCTCGCGGGAGCACGCGCACGGTGAACCCGCGCCGGCCCGATCCCGCCGCCGCGAACTCGCCCTCGAACGTGTACAGCCCGCCGCCGCCGCCGGCCTGCTCGGCGGTCGCGTGCAGCTCCACCGCCGTGCCGTGCAGCATGTCGCCCAGGCTCGTCACCTCGCCATGGAACAACTGCACATGCACCTCGCTCGGCTTCAACTCGCCCAGTTCCACCAGCGTGCGGACACGCACCGGCGTCCGAACCGGGATCGACGTGGTCACGTTGCTCTCGACCTTGCGGATGCTCACCCGTCCCCAGTGCTGGCGAAGCCGACCGATCTGCGCCGAAAGCCCCTTCGCGCCGGCCAGGTCGTTCTCCCGCAGCGTGTGCGCCACGCCGTGGCTCAGCAGGTAAAACTGCTCCGTGTAGTCCGCCACCATCCGATTCGTCGAGAACCGCGGCGTGTACGCGCGGATCGAACCCTTCATCCGCTGGATCCACTTCCGGGGCATCCCGCTCTCGTCACGCTGATAAAACTCGGGAAGAATCTGGCGCTCGAGCAGGTCATACAGCGCACGCGACTCCACGGCGTCCTCCAGCGAGGGATCGTCGTACGTCTCGCCCTTGCCGATCGAGAAACCGATGTTCGGCTCGTGCCCCTCGTCGTACCAGCCGTCGAGGATCGACACGTTGATGACCCCGTTCATCGCCGCCTTCATGCCGCTGGTTCCGCTCGCCTCCATCCCGCGCCGCGGGGTGTTCAGCCACACGTCGCACCCCTGCACCAGCCGCCGCGCCACCTCGATGTCGTAGTCCTCCAGGAACACGATGCGGTTCAGGTGGTCGCTCTCCGAAGCGAACTTCACGATCTGGCGGATGATGTCCTTGCCGGGACCGTCGGCCGGGTGCGCCTTGCCCGCGATCAGCAGCTGCAGCGGCCTCTCCTTGCTGTTGAAGAGCGCCCGCAGACGATCCGGGTCGTGCATCAGCAGCGTGCCGCGCTTGTACGTCGCAAACCGGCGGGCGAATCCGATCGTCAGGATGTCCGGGTCGAGCGCCGCCGCCGACTTCTCGATCTCGTCGTGACCCAGCCCGCGCGCCCGCATCTGCTTGCGGATCCGCCTTCGGCACCACGTGATGAGCTTTTCACGCTGACGCCCGTGCGTGCGCCACAACTCCTCGTCGGGCATCTCGTTGATCGAGTCCCACGTCTCGTAATCCGTCGGGTCCAGTTGCCAGTCGGGACCGAGGTACCGATCGAAGAGTTTCATCAGGTTCGGGCTGATCCACGAACGCGCATGAACCCCGTTCGTCACGTGCGCGATCGGAACCTCCGGCTCGGGAACGCCCGGCCAGATGTTCTGCCACATCGACCGGCTCACCTGCCCGTGCAGCTTGCTCACCGCGTTGCACGAGTTACTCGTCCGCAACGCCAGCACGGCCATCGAGAAATATTCGCTCTTGTCGAACACGTTCGAGCGCCCGAGCGCCAGGAGTCCCTCCGCGTCCAGCCCCAGCCGGTGCAGGTACGGCGCGAAGTATCGTTCCATCAGTTCCGGCGCGAACCGGTCGATCCCCGCCGGCACGGGCGTGTGCGTCGTGAAGAGATTCGCGGCGGCGGAGGCGCGGTTCGCCTCGTCGAAACTCACGCCGTACCGGTCCCGCAGCGTGCTGATCCGTTCAACCGCCAGGAACGCCGCGTGCCCCTCGTTGATGTGGAACACGGTCGGGGTTTCGCCGATCTTCGCCAGCGCCCGCACCCCGCCGATCCCCAGGACGATCTCCTGCTGGATCCGCGTCTCGATGTCACCGCCGTAGAGTGTCCGCGTGATGTCGCGGTCCTCGCGCCGGTTCTCCGGGAAGTTCGTATCGAGCAGGTAAAGCGGGATTCGGCCGACGTTGCACCGCCACACGCCGATTGTCACCGAGCGCTCGGGCAACTCGACCGACACCCGGTATTGCTCACCCGTCTCGGGATCAATCAGCCGGTGGATCGGCTGGTTCGGGAAGTCGATGTCGGGGTAGGTCTCCTGCTGCCACCCGTCCGCGTTCAGGTACTGATGAAAATATCCGCAGCGGTAGAGCAGGCCGACGCCGCACAGCGGAAGCCCGAGTTCCGAGGCCGACTTCAGGTGATCCCCCGCGAGGCAGCCCAGCCCGCCCGAATAGATCTGGAAGCACTCGGTCAGCCCGAACTCCGCCGAGAAATACGCGATGCGCATCGGCCCGGACGCCGGGTCAATCGTCTGGCCCCGCGCCTCGTGCGCCGCCGGAGCGCCCTCAAGAAACTGGGGGTACTGCCTCTGGAACCACGAGTTCCGCGTCATGTGCGCCTTGAACCGCGCGTGGACGCTGTTCAGGTTGTGCAGGTACGACTGATCCTCCGCCGTCCGGTCGAGCACGCTCTGCCGAACCAGCCCCAGCAGTTTGACGGGGTTGTGGTACGTCTCCTGCCACAGGTCGCGGTCGAGACGCTTGAAGAGATCAACCGCCTCGGGATGCCATGTCCACCAGAGATTGTGCGCCAGCTCAAGCAACGGCCGCAACGGCGGCGGCAGGTCCGGCACGACACGGAACGAGCGGATGCGGGCTTGGCCGGAGTGGAGCATGATCAACCTCGCTGATGGCTCTGAAACCTGGCGCGCCGACGGGAGTTCTCGGACGCGGAATCGGGACACACAACAGTACGCAATCTCGTCCGCTCTTGATCGACCGGAAGCGCCGGGCAGTCAATCAACCTCTCCCGGATCGTCCCGTGGGGCGCCGTCTGGTGGACCGCCGCGAAGCCACGCGAGCTCCGTCCGGCAGAAAACCAGCGCCGTTGCAAGGAACATCGCCCCGCCGAGACCGCAGCACCACCCGAGCCGGACCCACGCGACCATCCGCCCGCCGGCCGTGTCCCACACCCCCCCCAGCGCCCACAGCCCGGCCAGCATCATCCCCGTCGCCAGCGCGCTCCGCGCGATGGACGCCGCCGTTCCGCGATCAAGGAGCCGGCGATCAGGGCTGAGCCTCCGGTGCGCGAGCCATCCGAGCGCCAGCAACTGGACCACCGCCGCCAACGAAGACCCCATCGCCAGCCCCGATTCCTTCATGGGCCACATCAGCGCCACGCTCAACCCCAGGCTGAGCACGATCGTCACCAGTGACACCTTCGTCGGCAGCCCCGTGTCCCCCTTCGCATAGAACGCGCGCGTCAGCACGTGTGTCACCGAGTAGGTGCCGACGAGCGCCGCGTAGTTCACCAGGCACCGCGCGATCCGCGCCGCGTCGGCCGCGCTGATCGCCCCGCCCTCGTACACCACCGAGACCAGGTCGCTCGACACCCAGATCAGCCCCGCCGTCGCCGGGAGCCCGATGAACGCCGCCAGCCGGATCGAACGCCGCAGCGTCGCCGCGAACCGCGCGGGCTCGTCGGCGAGCCGAGCGAGCGCCGGAAACGCCGCCGTCGCCAGCGCGATCCCGAAGATGCCCAGCGGGAACTGGTACAGGCGCTGCGCGTTCGTCAGCGCCGCTCCCGCCCCGACATCCAGCGGATACGGAGACCCCAGGATCGTTCCGCCTTGATAGATCGGCCACGCCACGATCACCCACGACTCGATCAACGTCGAGACCTGCAGCGCGCCCAGCCCGACAATCACCGGGAGCATCCGCCTGAACATCCGCGCCGCCGGCCCGCGAACGCCGTCGAACGCCCGGCTCCACGTCACGTTCGACCGCAGATCGTGCAGGCACCACAGCGTCTGGATCACACCGGCGACCGATACCGACGCCGCGACCGCCAGCGCCGTGGACTCCGCGGACCACCCGAGCGCGCGGGAACCGACCAACGCCGCCGCGATCATGCACAGGTTCAGGACGATCGGCGCGCCCGCCTGCGCCGCGAATCGGCCGTGGGTCTGGAGCATCCCGCCGAGGATCGCCGTCAGGCACACCGTGGGCATGAAGGGAAGCATCAGCGCCAGCAGCACCACCGCCCGCCGGCCGTTCTCGGGCAGTTCCATCCCCACCAGCGCCGCGAAGAGCGCCAGTTCCATGATGACGACGACCGCCCCGAGCGCCGCCGTCATCACCGCGACCACCAGCGATGAGAAGCGCGCCGCCAGCCCCGGATCACGCTTCAGCAGCTGCGCGTATTCCGGGATGAACGCCGCCGACAACGCCCCTTCGCCGAAGAGTCGCCGGAACGTGTTCGGAAACTGAAACGCGATCGCAAAAGCCGTCCCGAGCGCCGTCACGCCGAACAGCCGCGCCAGGATCGCGTCGCGCGCCAGCCCCAGCACCCGGCTGACAAGCGTCAGACCCGCGAACGTCCGCGCGTGACGCACAATGTGATGTTCAGTCGGTGAACTCAAGGCGGACCGTCACAAGAGGGCCAGGAAACCACGAACCAACACAACCCCCGCACAGGATCATCGGCGGGCGACGCGCGCCAGCACCAGCGCGCCCCCCGTCACCAGCACCACACCCGAAGCGTTCGCCAGCCAGTCGTCAAACGCGCACACCCGCTGCAACGCCGGAATCGCCTGCAGCCCCTCGTCGAACGCGCTGTACGCCAGCGCGACCAGCCCCGACACCAGGATGTTCCGAGTGGACCACACCGCCCCGAAAAAACCGCATGCGATGCACAGCATCGTCCACAATCCGAACACCGTCACATGGACCACCAGGTCCGGCCTCGGGATCGGCCCCTCGACCTTCACCCCGGGGGCATGCGTCAGAAAATAGACCAGCAGCACGTACAGCCAGAACGCACCGTGCATCCGATCCCGTCGAAGATTCAACGAACGGCTCCGGCCGGAGCGTTCGCCGGGATCGTCACCGCCAGCGGCTCATCTCCCCCCGACGCCGACCGCCGCGCCAGCAGCGCGTCCCACTCCGTGATGAACGCATCCGCGAGCCGCTCGTAGTCCGCCGCGCCGGGACACGTCGGCGCGTACTCAAAGATCGTCTGGCCGAAACTCGGGCACTCCGCGAGCTTGATGTTCCTTCGGATCGGCGGCTTGTACACCCGCGCCCCGCGCCACGGAAGGTCCTGCTTCGACGACTCCTCGAAGAACCTCGCGATGTCCGCCACCACTTCCTTCGCGTGCTTGGTCGTCTCCTCGTGCATGCACAACACCACCCCGGACACGCGGAGCCGGGGATTCACGCCCTTTCCGACCAGGTGGACCGTCTCGAGCAGCTTGCCAAGCCCCTGAAGCGCCAGGAAGTGCGCCTGCATCGGCACGATCACCTCGCGCGCCGCCGCCAGCGCGTTCAGCGTCAACAAACCCAGCGAGGGCGGACAGTCAAACAGGATGAACTCGAACCGCGAGCGCAACACCGCCACCGCGCGCGTCAGCCGCTCCTGGCGGTCGTCCGCCGAGGCCAGTTCGCTCTCCGCCGCCGCCAGGTCCGTGACCGACGGCACCAGCCACAGGTTCGGCCGGCACTCGCGCGCCGCTTCGCCCGCACGCTCGGGTTCCAGCAAGAGGTCGTACGCGGACACCTTCACCTCGTCAGGGTTTGTCCCGAGATGAAGCGTCGAATGCGCCTGCGGATCAAGATCAATCAGCAGCGTCCGCCGCCCGCGCCGAGCGAGGCCGGCGGCCAGGTTCACCGTCGTCGTCGTTTTCCCGACCCCGCCCTTCTGGTTCATCAGGGCGATAACCCGAGTCAACACAAACTTGTGCGGCTGCGGCGTCCCATCACCCGCGACGGCTCGGTCATCGAGATGCCTCCGTGCTCCCGTCATTCCGAGAACAGTGTAGCGGGCATCACGAGTGGCACGGTTCGGCGGACAAAGCCGCCCGCGACGCCTCTGCGGTTCTCCAGTCACTTCGCCCCACGCTTCCGCTCACCACCCGCCCCGCCTCCGCCGATCAGAACTGCAACCCCCAACATTGAGGTGGAAACTTGAAAGCACGGAAAGACCTGTCTTCCCGAGAAGTGGACAACCTTCACCAGAACCTCATGCGACGGCTCGGAGATTCGTCCGTCCCGACCCTCCCGGAAGTCGCCGTGAAGGTCATCCAACTCGTTGGCAATCCGAACGCAACGCTCAAGCAGTTCGTCGACGTCGTGCAGAACGACCAGGCCCTCACCGGCCGACTGCTCCGGTCCGCAAACTCCGCCGCTTTCGCCCAGCGTCAACCCGTCACACAACTCCAACGAGCCATGATTCTCCTCGGCCTCGACCGCCTCAAGGCCATGGCCCTCGGCTTCCACCTCAGCCAGGCCGCCGCGAAGGACGAGGGAGACTTCTCCTTCAAGAAACTCTGGACGCACTCCATCTTCCGCGCCTGGGCGGCCTTCCGACTCACCGAGTACTTCGATCGCACCATCACGGGCGAAGCCTTCATCGTCGGCCTCATGCTCGACGCCGGCATCCCCATGATGCCCAAACTCGCCGGCCCAAACTACTCCAAGGCCGTCAACCACGCCGACCTGCCCGCCAGGCAATACCAGGCGGAACTGAACACCTTCGAGTTCACCCACCTCGATGTCATCGCCGCTCTCGCCCGGATGTGGAAACTCCCGCCGCTCCTTACGAAGCCGATGCTGAATCACCACAGCTCACCCGACGCCATGGACCCGAAGGACCCGGAATCAGTGCTCCGGGCGGTTGCCTATTTCGTCGGAACACTCCAACTCGAACCCGACGACCAGCACGCGCCGACCGGCGCCGCCATCGCCGCCGCGAAGCGCCTCTTCAACCTCAGCCCGGAAGAAGTGAAAAAAGCCTTCAAGAACGCCGCTTCGGACTTCCGCTCAACCAAGGAGATGTTCTCTCATATCCTCGACGAGTCGATCTCCGTCGAGCAGATCCTCTCCCACGCCAATCTCGAGATGACGGAGAGCACCGCCGCGACCAGCTCAACCCCGCCCGCCCCGACCGCTCGCTTCGAGTCGAGCGGCCTCGTCCTCGAGGTCGAAGCCGCCGGCTCGCACAAGGTCAAGGTCTACGTCGCCGATGCTTCCGGGAATCGCCTCCTCTCCGAGGAGATCGAGCCTCGCAACCGCACCCCCGACGAGATCCGGAAAATTCTCATGCTCGACACCGCCCCGAAGGAACTCATCGATCGAGTGTGCAACGAAATGAAACGCATGGCCGCCTGACCGCCCAGCCGCGCGGGTTCCGCTCTCAATCTCCCGGTGGGACGGATCTTCAATCCGTCTCCACGCTCCCGCATTCTTCTCATCACCCTCGCCAGCCCGTGCCGCCGCGTGAACCTGCCTCATGGCGCTCCTGAGCAGGATGCAGCGCCAGCCGCCGGCCAGACTATCGTTGTGCCGTGCCGACCGCGATCGACCAAGCGCTGATCCTGCGAACCTGGGAGTTCTCCGAGACCTCGCAGGCCGTCTCGCTCCTCTGCCGCGCGCGAGGCCTGATGCGCGGCCTCGCAAAGGGGGCGCACCGCGAACGTTCAAAGTTCAACGGCGGCCTCGAACCGCTCACCCTCGGCGAGATTGTCTACGCCGCCAAACCCACCGCCGAACTCGTCACACTCACCGAGTGGGACCTCCGCACCGTCTTCAAGGGAGTCCGGCGCAACCTGGCCGCCCACCGCGCCGGTCTCTATATCGTCGATCTCCTCCACCACGCGATCCTCGACGCCGATCCGCATCCGAATCTCTTCGATGAAACCGTCGCCTCGCTCCACGCCCTCGACGATCCCTCTTCCTCGCTCGCGGTGCTCCTCCGATTCCAGTGGAGGCTCCTCGCCGAGACGGGATATCGCCCCAGGATCGACCTCGATCTCGCCATGCTGCGCGACTCCGCCACGTACATCTTCCGTGCCGCGGAGGGCGGCCTCGTCCAGGAAGGAACCGCCGAGGGCTGGCGCGTCCGGGGTGAGACCGTTCGAGCGCTCCTGAACCTCGATCAACCTTCCTCCCCTGGGAACATGCCCCACACCGCGAACGCCACGGAACGCGCCGGCCGCCTTCTGTCGGAATACCTTCGCTACGTCCTCGGCCGCGACCTCCCCACGCGCACGATCATCTATGGAGCAAGCCCCTTCGCAACATCCTCAGCCGCCCGCCACCCAAACAGAGTGTGAAAACAAAGTCAACGCGCGACCGCAAGCGTGGCAGCACGCATGCACCGTCGGTACCATCCTGACGCACGATTCGCGCACGCACGGAGCGGACACTGGACAACCACGACGCCCAACACGGCCCTCCGTTCACGCCGACCACCGCGAACACACGCGACCGGGTCACCGGCGTCGATATCCGGATCGACCGCGCCGGCGCCGGACCGCCCGTGGTCATCCTCAACGGGTTGCTCGGCCTCAACGAACACTGGTTCCCGCTTCTCCCGTCGCTCGTCCAACGCTCCGAGGTGTTTCTCCTCCAGCCGCCGCTGCTCGAGATGAAGGGCACAGGCTGCACCGTTGACGGCGTCACCCGGCTCATCTCGGGAGTCCTCGAAACGCTCATCGAGCGCCCCGCCATCATCGTCGGCAACTCGCTCGGCGGACACGTCGCCCTCCGCATGGCCCTCGAAAACCATCCGCTCGTTCGGGCGCTCGTCCTCGTCGGCTCCTCCGGCCTCTTCGAGCGAGGATTCGAGAAGGGAGTCGAGCACAGCCCGAGCCGCAACTGGCTCGAACGAAAAATACAGGACCTCTTCCACGATCCCTCGCGCATGATCCCCGGAATGGTCGACACGGCATACGCCGAACTCTCACGCCGAACCGCCGCACGCGCCCTGGTCAAACTCGGGCGCAGCGCCAAGAACGATCACCTCGGCGACCGCATCTCGGGCCTCACCACGCCCGTCCTCCTCGCCTGGGGACGGAACGACATCGTCACGCCGCCCGATGTCGCCCAGCAGTTCCACGCCCTTCTCCCCAACTCGCAACTGGTCTGGATTGATCGCTGCGGCCACGCCCCGCAGATCGAACGACCAGAGGAACTCGGCGCCGCCATCCGGGACTACCTCGATCAACTCGAACGCATGGAACACGCGCGCACCGCCGGGGCCGCCTGATGAATCTCACAGCCGTCGCCGATGCCGCGCGACCGATCCTCGCACCGTCGCGCCGCTGGACCGGCGCCATCGGTGCCGCCCTGGCCCTCCGCCTCACGGCCCGCGCCCGACGCCTCTCGAACAGCCGTTGGTGGGGCCGCCACACCCTCCGAATCCAGAGAGAGACCCTCCGGCGCCTCATCGGTCATGCCGCGGGAACCGAGTTCGGCCGACGGCATTCCTTCGGCACGCTCGCCGGAAGACCCGACGAGCAACTCATCGCCGCGTACCGCGCCGCCGTGCCCATCGCGGACTACGAAGCCTTCCGGCCGCTCATGCAGCGCATGCGGGAGTCCGCCGAGAAAAACGTCACCTGGCCCGGACTCGTCCTGGACTGGGCCGAGACCAGCGGCACCACCGGCGGCGAAAAGTTCATCCCCGTCTCACGCCAGATGATGAAGAGCAACTACCGCGCCGCGCTCGATATCTTCGCCCACGCCGCCCGCTTCGGAGCCTCGATCTCGAACCTGACCTCGGGAAGACTCCTCTTCCTGGGAGGCTCAACCGATGTCACCGTCAGCAGGGCGGGCATACGCACGGGCGACCTCTCGGGCCTCGTTACGCCGCTCATCCGCTGGCCGCTCAGCGAGGTCTACTCCCCAGGGCCGGACATCGCCCGCATGACCCATTGGCCGTCAAAGATCGACGCCATGGCGCGGCTCACGCTCGAACAGGACATCCGCATGGTCAGCGGCATGGCCTCCTGGGCGCTCGTCCTCTTTCAGCGCGTCGTCGAGATCGCCCGCGAACAGCGTCCGTGGGTCAACTCGCTCCGCGACGTCTGGCCGAACCTCGAACTCTTCGTCCACGGCGGAGTCAAGTACGCCCCCTTCGACCCGCGCGTCCGCGAAATCTGGTCCGGCCATCCTTCCGAAGACATCCCGCGGAGGCTCGAGGTCTACCCCGCCAGCGAGGGGTTCATCGCCGTGCAGGACACGCCGGGCGACCCCGCGCTCCGCCTCCACACCGACATCGGAAACTTCTACGAGTTCGTGCCGCTCGAAGAGATTGATCGACCCGACGCGCGCGCCTTCACCACCGCGGGCGTCGAACGCGGTCAACGCTACGTCGTCGTCATGACCACCTGCGCCGGACTCTGGCGATACATCATCGGAGATGTCGTCGAGTTCGACACCATCCCGCCCGACGGGCC
Source organism: Phycisphaerae bacterium (assembly GCA_016795005.1). Taxonomy (GTDB): domain Bacteria; phylum Planctomycetota; class Phycisphaerae; order Phycisphaerales; family UBA1924; genus JAEUIV01. The sequence goes on along the minus strand of JAEUIV010000107.1, from coordinate 18,285 downwards.
GCCCCGCCTCCGGATCGTCGGCAGGCATCGGCACTTCATCAACGCCTTCGGCGAGAACCTGATCGTCGAAGACATCGAACGCGCCGTGATCGCCGCACGCGACGCCACCGGCCTCCGGACCGGGGAGTTCACCGCCGCCCCCGTCTACCCGGCGGCCAACCAGCGCGCCGGGCTGCAACTCGCCATCGAGTTTGACACGCCGCCCCCGCCCGCGGCGATCGAACACTTCCGCGACGCCTTCGATCGCTCCCTCCGCGCCACGAACGTCGATTACGGCGTCAAGCGCACCGGAGACCTCGGCATGGCCCCGCCCAAGATCAGCCCCGTCCCCATGGGGGCCTTCCACCGATGGATGGAATCCAAGGGAAAACTCGGAGGGCAGCACAAGGCCCCGCGCTGCGCCAACCACCGCGAGATCATCGACGGATTGCTCGCGACGGCCGGGGAGTGCTGATCCGCGCCATCCCCCGTGTAACCGCTCACCGCCCGCGGCATCGGTACCATGGAACCCAGCAAGGGTCGCCCCCGACCGGAGGCCGACGAACGATGCAAACTGTCGCCGCAACCAGCACGCGAAACGAAGCGGTGTCCGCCTCGATCGCCGTCCTCGAACAATGCGCATGCTTCCTGCAAGGCATCGACCCCACCGATTATCAAGCCGCGTGCGACCTCCTCGCCGGATCATCCATCGGCCAGCACGTCCGCCACGCGCTCGACCATTTCTCCGCGATTCTCCAGCCCGCCCAGCCGGGAATCGTCGATTACGACCATCGTCAGCGCGACACGCCGATCGAGCGCCAGCCGAACGCCGCCGGGCGCCTCATCGACGAGATGATCCGCGCCCTTGAAAGCCTCCGCGCGCCGGGACGACCGATCCACGTGCGCGTCATGCTCACCTCCGACGGCCGGGACACCCTCCTCGCCTCCTCGATCGAGCGAGAACTCGCTTTCGCCACCCACCACGCCATCCACCACCACGCCATGATCGCCGCCATCGCCCGCACCCTCGACCTCGATGTCCCGGCACGCTTCGGCCTGGCCCCCTCCACCGAACACCATCGACTTCAGTCCGTTCACGCCCCGAATCGGGACGCGGCCGCCACCGCCGATCGCTGACCCATCGCGCGCTCGAATGTGTACGCTCTCCTTCATCCCCGTTCAGCACGGCCTGCGCATCGTTATGAATCGGGATGAGTTGCGGACGCGACCCCCGGGCCGACCGCCCATCATCACACCGATCGATCCGCCTCGTGCCGCGATCCACCCCATCGATCCGCTCAGCGGCGGAACCTGGATCGCCGCAAGCAACGCCGGACTGTCTCTCGCGCTCATGAACCTCAACCCCACCCCCGCGCCCCCGCCGCCGCGCCCGGATCGAACGCTGTCGCGAGGCCTCGTGATCCCCACGCTCATCTCGCAGCCGAACGCGACCAACGCGATTGATCGACTGCGGACCGTCGAACTCGACCGATACGCCCCCTTCCGTCTCGCTGCTGCCGACCACGGCGTCATCATCACCGCGGAGTGGGACCGTCAGGCGCTGCGGGTCGAATGCTCCTCCCACGGGCCGCGCTGCTTTGTCAGTTCGGGGCTGGGAGATGCACGGGTCGCCGCGCGACACGACCTCTTTCAACGCTTTCTTGCCAGTCACGGCGCAAGCCCCGAGGCCCAGGACGCCTTTCACCGGCACGAGTGGCCGCACCAGCCGGAGATCAGCGTCCGAATGAGCCGGGAAGACGCGCGCACCGTCTCGATCACCACCATCGAGCCGACCATCGAGGGCGGCCTCCGCATGACGTACTCCGACGACGCTGGCTCATGCGCCCTGGCGCTCCCGCCGATTATGCTTGAGTCGGCACGGGCCTGATCAGCCGTCGCACGAGGTACGAACGCCGCATGGTCAATCGAGGCATCGCCGCGCTCCGCTTCGCCCTCACGAAGAAAAGGGTCTGGGTGTACCTCGCACTCCTGGCGCTCTCGAACATCGTCATCGCCTTCCGCGGGCCGACGGCCCCGCCCCCGCCGCCGAGCGGCGCCGAACGAGTTCAACTCCACCTCCCGCGGATGTCCACCGCGGGACCGATCGCCGATGGGGAGTACCGACTCTCCGTCCTCCGATGGCCCGCCGCCGCAAGCACCGATGAATCGCCCACCGTCCTCCAGCGACTCAGAAATTCGGTCATGGGTGACGACCCGGACCCGCTCCCCGTGATCCTCCTCCACGGCTGCCCCTCCTCGGGCGGGAGCGATTTCAGTTCCTTCGCCCCCCTCATCGCCGCGTCGGGAAGAACCGTCTACGCGCCGGACCTCCCCGGCTCCGGCGCCTCGCAACGCACGGCCGATGATTACTCGATCGTCACCATGGCAAGGCTCGTCATCGCCGCCATGGACGAACTCAAGATCGAGCGGGCACACATCGTCGGATGGTCGCAGGGGGGCGGCGCCGCGCTCTACACCGCCGATCTCGCCCCGCAGCGAGTCGCCTCGCTCACCATGCTCGCCTCCATCGGCGCACAGGAGACCGAAGGCTCCGGCGACTACTTCTTCGAGCACCTCAAGTACCGCCTCGGTCACGCCCTCATCACCATCCTCCCCGAACTCGTCCCGCACTTCGGACTCCTCGGCTCGCGCGAAACAAGATGGGCGCTGCTCCAGCCATTCATCGACACCGACCAGCGCCCCGTCAAGGCGCTCATGAAACGCCTCAGAACACCCACGCTCATCCTCCACGGCCGACACGACTTCCTCGTCTCCGCCTGGGCCGCCGAGGAGCATCATCGACTCATCGCCCCGAGCACCCTCGTCATGCTCGACGCCAACCACTTCATCCCGATGGGCGGAAGACTCGCCGGCGACCGAGTCATGCACGAAGCCGCCGCCCACCTCCTCGTCTTTCTCCAGAGGCACGACAACCCCCGCGCCGCGCCGCTCAGGCAGGCCGCCGTCCTCTGCCCCCCCGAGGCGCACATCACGCAGAAACTCGGCGGCTTCGAGGTCGATCACGCCACACCGTGGTGGCTCATCGTCATCTTCATCACCATCGCCACCATCATCAGCGAAGACCTCACCACCATCACCGTCGGCCTCCTCATCGTTGCCCAGTCCATCGACTGGGGAGTCGCGCTCGTCGGCTGCTTCTTCGCCATCTTCATCGGCGACATGGCCCTCTGGCTCCTCGGCCGCACCCTCGGACGACGCGCGCTCCGCCTCCCGCTCATCCGCAACGTCATCAACGAACGATCGCTCGACAAGCTCGCGGACGTCATCGATCAGCACACCGGAAAGACCGTGTTCCTCTCGCGGTGCCTCCCCGGGACACGCTTCCCGACCTTCATCGCCGCCGGGATCCTCTCGAAAAGACCGCACGTCTTCCTCTTCTGGGTCGCGTTCGCCGCATTCCTCTGGACGCCCTTCCTCCTCGTCCTCACCGCGCTCGTCGGCCCAAGCCTGCTCGGGGTCTTCAAGACCGTCTTCCACGGCCCATGGGCCATCGTCGCCGCCATCGTTGTCCTCTTCGTCGTCATCCGCCTCATCGGCTACGAAACAACCGCGCTCGGTCGGGACAAACTCAAGGCCGACCTCCTCCGATGGGTCTCGCCCGAGTTCTGGCCGATCTGGATCTTCTACCTTCCGCTCCTCCCGGTCATCCTCTGGCTCGCCATCCGAAACCGGGGACTCATGACCTTCACCTGCGCCAACCCGGGGATCTCCCACGGCGGGGGGTTCATCGGCGAATCAAAGTCCGAGATCCTCCGCGGCTTCAGCGCCGCCCCCCACGCCATCGCCACATTTGAACTTGTCCCCGCCGCCGAAAACAACTCCCAACGCGCCGACCACGCGCTCCGCGCCCTCCGCGAACGCCCCGATCTCGGCGGCTTCCCCGTCATCCTCAAGCCCGACCAGGGCTGTCGGGGCTACGGCCTGCGCATCGCACGCAACGAGAACGACCTCCGCGAGTACTTCCGCAACATGACGCGCGCCGTCATCGTCCAGCGCTTCCATCCGGGGCCGTACGAGATCGGACTCCTCTGGTCACGCATCCCGCAGGCAGACGAGCCACCCGACAACTGGCCGGGCGAAGTCTTCTCCGCGACCGCCAAGGAGTTCCCCGTCATCGTCGGCGACGGCAAGCGAAACCTCGAAACGCTCATCTGGCACCACCCTCGGTACCGAATGCAGGCGGCCGTCTTCCTCAAGCGGCACGCCGATCACGCTTCGCGCGTACTCGCCCCAAGCGAACGCTTCCCGCTCGGGTTCGCGGGCAACCACTGCCAGGGAGCCAGGTTCATCGACGGCATGCCCGCCGTCACGCGCGAACTCGCCGATTCCATCGACCGCCTGTCGCAGAACTTCCGCCACCCTGACACGGGCCGTCGGCTCGACTTCGCGCGATTCGACATCCGCTACGAGAGCGAGGCGGACCTCGCCGCCGGACGAAACTTCCTCATCGTTGAGGCCAACGGCACCTCCAGCGAATCCACAAGCATCTACGATCCAACCAAGTCCATCGCGTGGACCTACGGCCTGCTCTTCCGCCATTGGCAAAGGCTCTTCCAGATCGGGGCCGCAAGAAGACGCGAAGGCAACAGGCCCATGAGCCTCCGCGAACTCTTCCGACAGTGGCGGCTCGACCGGCGACGGCCGAAGTGGGGGGTCTCGGACTAGAACCGAGTCAAACCTCCGCAACCCATCCGGGGAACTCATCGCGACAGGCGCGAAACGACGTTGCATCCGTTGTTGACTCACGCGCCCCCGCACGCAACCATTCCTCACAACCGGAGCCACGCCATGCCCGTCCAGATGGAACTGTCTCGAATCCTCATCCGCGAGACAAACGACTACCAGATCATCGAACTCCGCGAACTCAACGGCGAGCGAACCTTTCCCATCGTCATCGGCCTCCCCGAGGCGCAGGCCATCGAACGGCGACTCCGGGGAATCGAGATCAAGAGACCGCAGACGCACGAACTCCTCGCCAACCTCATCCAGGCCTTCGGCGGAGAACTTCAGTCGATCACCATCCACAACCTCGAAGACCACACCTTCTTCGCTTCGCTCGACATCAAGAAAGCTGACGGCACCCTCATGAACGTCGACTCACGCCCCAGCGACGCCATCGCCCTCGGCATCGCCAAAAGCGTCCCCATCTACGTCGCCGAGCACGTCCTCGAAGGCGCCCAGAGCGAGGCCTGAGCCGACGCACCACGCCCGCATCCGCATCAGCACCGCACGCGAGTGGCGCGAGCCGCTATCGTGTCTCCACGCTCCGCACGACGCCGCCCGCCATCGAACATGCTCCAACTTCCCTATCTCACCAGCGACCTCGCCCCCATCGGCGGCCGGATCAAGGAACGAATCGAGGACTTCCTCGTCGAGGAACTCCCCCTCTACCCGCCCTCGGGACAGGGAGAACACATCTATCTCTTCGTCGAGAAGAAGAACCTCTCGACCATGCAGATGGTCCACGCACTCTCTCGTCACTTCAACGTCAAACGCGACGCCGTCGGCTTCGCCGGCATGAAGGACAAGTTCGCCATCACGCGCCAGGTCGTCAGCATCCACGCCCCGGGAAAAACCGCCGACGACTTCCCCATGATCCGGAACGATCGGATCACCGTCCTCTGGGCCGACCAGCACGTCAACAAACTCCGCCTCGGCCACCTCGCCGGGAACCGATTCTCCATCCGCATCCGCGGCGTCAGGATGACCGATGTCCTCCGCGCCAACCAGGTCCTCCAGCGGCTCGCGCGACAGGGCGTCCCGAACTTCGCCGGAGAGCAACGCTTCGGCAACCGCCTCAACAACCACCGCCTCGGACGGGCCATGATCCTCCGAGATTGGCGCGGCCTGCTCGACGAACTCCTCGGCCCGGACCCGGACTTCCCACACCTCAACCACGACGCACGCGCCGCCTACGCACGCGGAGAGTTCTCCGCCGCCCTCGACGCCTTCCCGGTCGCCTGCCGACACGAACGCATCGCCCTCCACGTCCTCGAAACCGGAGGTTCCCCGGAAAAAGCGGTCCGCGCCATCGACTTCGCGCAACGAAAGTTCTGGTTCACCTCGCTCCAGTCGTGGATCTTCAACCACTGCCTCGCTCAGCGCATGGCCGCCGGAAACTTCGACCGATTCGTCGAAGGAGACCTCGCCATGAAACTCGATAACGGCGCCCTCTTCGCCGTCACCGCTCAAGATCTCGCCGACCCGACCCTCGCGCAGAGACTCGAGCGCTTCGAGATCAGCCCCACCGGACCGCTCTGGGGGTCGAAGGTCATGCGCGCCGCCCATCGGGCGGGCGACGACGAACTCCGGGCACTCCGCGACGCCGGACTCACCCCCGAAGCACTCGAAGAAGCCGCGCGACAACTCGGCCACGCGATGACCGGCGACCGACGCCCCAACCGCATCCCGCTCCGATTCCCGGAAATCGAGGCCGGCATGGACGAGCACGGCGAGTACGTCCGCTGCGCCTTCGAACTCCCCCCGGGGGCCTTCGCCACGGTCGTCATGCGCGAAATCATGAAAAACGACGCGATCACCGAGCCGGAAGCAGAAACCGACTGACCGCATCGACCTTTACCGACCACGCGATCATCCGCCACACTCCAGCCACCATCACAATCACCCGCATGCCCACCCGGACCATCATCTTCGACCTCGGCGGCGTCCTCGTACGCATCTGCCGCACCTGGGAGGAAGCATGCGCCATCGCCGGCGTCGAAGTCCGGGACCCCGACCGCTTCCGAAACCCCACCCTCGCTCAACGAAGAAAGCACTTCCACCACCTGCACCAGACCGGACAGATCGCCTGCAAGGCCTATTTCAACGCCATCGCCGAATCAACCGCCGGCCTGTACACCCCCGATGAAGTACGCCGCGTGCACAACGCATGGACACGCAACGATTACCCGGGCGTCTCCGCCCTTATCACGCGGCTCCGCGAGGCCGGCAAACGCACCGCCTGCCTCAGCAACACGAACCATTCGCACTGGACCATCCTCCAGCAAGGCCAGGGTCGGGAGCATCCCCCCTCCAGCGCCCTCCTCCGACTCGACATCCGCCTCGCCTCGCACATCATGGGACTCGCAAAGCCCGACGCGAAGATCTACCTCGCCGCCGAGCAATCGCTCGCGGCCGATCCCGCCGACATCGTGTTCTTCGACGACCTCGCGGAGAACATCGCCGCCGCCCGCGCACGGGGGTGGACCGCGCACCTCATCGACCACGCCGACGCCACCGCGGCCCAGATCGAATCCCACCTCACCGCCGCCGGAATCCTCTGATCAAACGCGCATTCCGCGTCGCTTCATCCCGCCTTCTCGAAAAGATACGCGCTCGCCTCGTGACGATCCCCCGCGGCATCGCTCACCGAGTACTGCCCGCCGCTCCAGATCGACGCCGAACCGTGCGCCCCGTCCTTCCGCAGCGCATACGCCGTCACGTTGAAGTCCGGCCGGCCCGCCGCGTTCCGCAATCGCTTCACCCGTGTCCGATCGACAATCATCTTCAGCATCGCCAGGCACGCCTCCGTCGGCGAATCACCCGCCTCCATCCTCGCAACGATCGTCCGCGCCCCACACACCTGCATCACCGCTTCTCCACGCCCCGTCGCCCCGGCGCTCCCCACACCGTTATCGCAATACAGCCCCGCCCCGATGATCGGCGAGTCACCCACCCGGCCGGGCAACTTCCACGACAGACCGCTCGTTGACGTGCACCCGCTCAGGTCGCCGCCCGCCGTCAGCGACGAGCAGTGGATCGTCCCCGTCGTGAACTCCACGCCGAGTCCCGCAAGCCGACGCGCCCGGCCGATCCCCTCCTCCCCGCGCCCGGCATGTTCACCCCGATCCGTGCCGCCCAGGTCAAACTCATCCTCCGCCAGCCAGTCATCATCGCGCGAAAGCTCCGACCGCCACTTCAGCCACGCCTTCCGCGCCGCCTCGGTCAGCAGTTCCTCTTCTTTAAACCCCACCCGCCGGGCGAAGCGCAGCGCCCCCTCGCCGACCAGCAGCACATGATCGGTCCGACGCGCCACTTCACGCGCCACCAGCACCGGGTTCCGGATGTTCCGCAGCGCCGCCACCGCGCCCGACCGATGCGTCGGGCCGTGCATCACCGATGCGTCAAGCTCAACCACGCCCTCCTCGTTCGGCAGTCCACCCAGCCCCACCGAGTTGTCCGCCGGATCATCCTCGACGATCCGCACCCCCTCGACGCACGCATCCAGCGGGTCGCCGCCCCCCTTCAGCACCTCGAGCGCCCGCGCCGTCGCGCGCAGGCCGTTCGCCGAAGAGATCGACACCGGACCGCCCGCTCCCGCCTTCGCCGCCGGCTGCGCCATCGCACGCGCCCCCGCCAGCGCCGCCGCCCCCAGACCGATGGTGCCGACAAACATCCGACGCGAAACATTCATGCCCAGACTCCAGTGATGCTCGCCGTCACCGTACCACAACTTATGACCCGACATAACGCGCGTACAACGCCCGCGCCGCCTCAACCCGCGTCACCCCCCCGACAATCGCCCGCCCGTCCGCGAACACCGTCAGCGTCACCGCCCCGGCATCTCCGCGCTCCTGAGCCAGCACCCCGCGGACCAGGAAGCGCGTCACCTCAAACGAGCCATGCGGACGCAGCCGCTCCGCCAGCGCCGCAAGTTCGATCCGCCCGCCTCCGCCGGGAGTCACCTGCACGCTCCCGCGACCGCACAGCACGACACTCTGTGAACCCCGCGCGCCGGAGAGGAACGGAAACTCCCGTCCCCCGCAGCAGGGACAATCCGAACGACGCACCCCGCCCGTCCCGATCCGACGAACAACCCCGGTCCACGCATCGACACTCAACAGCCCCGGCGCTGCCGCGTCGCGCCCAACCGCGAGAATCTTCAGCGCCTCCCCGGCCTGGACGCTCCCGATCAGCGCCGTCACCGCCCCGAACACCCCGACCGTCTCGCACGTCTCGCTCGCCGCCGCGCTCCCGCTCTCGGGAGGCTCCTCAAAGAGGCAACGAAGGCAACCCGTCACGCCGGGAACGACCGTCATCGACATCCCGGTCATCCCCACCGCCGCGCCGTACACCCAGGGCGTGCCCGTCTTCACCGACACATCATTCATCAGGTAACGCGCCTCGAAGTTGTCCGTGCCATCCACGATCACGCCGACCCCGCCGCCTTCCGTCGCCAGTCCCTCGGCACTCCCGCTCGTGAAATCGCGTACCACCCCGCGAACCTTCACCTCCGAGTTGATCGAAGACAGCCGACGGCGCGCCGCCTCGGCCTTCGGCAGGCCCGCACGCGCATCCGATTCGTCGAACAGGAACTGACGCTGCAGGTTCGTCGCTTCGACCACGTCACGGTCAACCACCGTCACCCGCCCGACCCCCGCGCGCACCAGGATCTCCGCCGAGACCGTCCCCAGCGCCCCGCAGCCGATCACCAGCGCGTGCGATGACAACAGCCTCCGCTGACCCGCTTCGCCAATCTCGCGCAGCAGCGCCTGCCGGTGATACCTCGAAATGTCAGGCATGTCTCGCATCGGCTCCCACCCAGCCTAAGCCAGACGCCCGCACCCCGAGCCTCTGGCCCGCAAGCCCCGATTCAGCGATGATCCTCCCATGATCCGCGCCTTCCTGCTCCTCACCGCATCCCTCCTCACCGCCTGCCATACACAAGCGCCACGATCCGACCCGCCGCCGCCCGCCGCCGCGGCCGCCGCCCCGACCGAGACGACGACTCCCGACGGACTCGTCATCCGCGACCAGCGCCTCGGCACCGGCGACCCGTGCCCGCCGCACGCCACCGTCACCATCAAGTTCACCGCCTCCCTCCCCGACGGCCGGGTCTACGACTCCTCGGACCTCCGCAAAAAACCGCTCACATTCTCGCTCGCAAAGCCGGGACCGATCCGCGGTCTCCGCGAAGGAATCCCCGGGATGCGCGTCGGCGGCCGACGACACCTCCACATCCCCTGGCCGCTCGCCTACGGCGAACAAGGACGAGACCCCATCCCACCCAAGACCGACCTCGACTTCGACATCGAACTCGTCGCCTTCGATCCGGTCATCAACTGACGCCTGGCCCAGACGCACGGGCGCCCCGCCCACGTCTCCAGAGAGCTACACCCGGAAGATCGCCCCCAGCTTCCGGCCCATCAGCACCGACGCACCAACCAGCGTCACCGCCAGCAGCGCCATCCCCCACACACCCATCGCCGACGCGATCGACACCCCGTCGCCGAGACGATCGGTGAACGCGAAGATCGCTTTCGTGATCGGGAAGTGCTTCTCCTGCTGCGCCAGAACCATCGAATCACTCACCTCCAGCATCGCGAACGAGAACGCCAGCAGACCACCCGCGATCAGGTTCGCCGCGATCAACGGCACGATCACCGACCGCACCGCACGCACCGTTGACGCCCCGAGATTGATCGCCGCCTCCTCGAGCTCGCCCGATGTCTGCTGCAGCCCCGCCACCGCCGACCGAACGATGTAGGGCAGCCTCCGCACCGCGTACGCAAGAATCAGCAACGGGATCGGGTTCGGCTCCGCGCCCACCACATCCACCCACCCCGCCAGCGGCTGACCCGTCCCGAAAGGCCACCGCAGGCTCATCGCCACGTACCCGAACGCCATCACCAGCCCGGGAACCGCCAGCGGAAGCATCGACAACCCATCCAGCATCGACCGCCCTCGGACCCGCGTCCGCACGATCAGGTACGCGATCAACATCCCCAGCAGCAGGTTCAGCACCGTCGCCGCGGACGCCAGGCCCAGGCTCATCTTGATCGAACCGAACGCCAGCGGATGACCCAGCGCTGTCCCGAAATGCTCCAGCGTCAGCGCCCCAGGCAGCACCGTCCGGTACCACGACCCGTCCACCATCAACGCGGCCAGAACAACACCCGCGTGCGGCAGGAGCGCCAGCAACGCCACCAACCCGAACATCGCGTTCGCCAGGACCGTCCCCGCCGCGGACAGGGGACGCTCCGACGCCGCCCGCGACGCCTTCGAATACATCGCGTGCCCTCGACCACCCACCAGCACCCGCCCCACGCCGTACAGCAGCAGCGCCGACCCCAGCATCAGCACCGTCAACGCATAGGGCTGCGCGCTCGTGTTCACCTCCTTGATCCCGTTAAAAATCTGCACCGGTGTCACCCGGTAAAGGTCGAACATCAACGGCGTGCCCAACTCCGTGAATGACCAGATGAACACGATCGTCCCACCGGCAAACAGCCCCGGCCGGATCAAGGGAAGCGTGATCCGGAAAAACCGGCGCCACCCTCCCGCCCCCACATTCTCCGCCGCCTCATCCAACGCAGGATCAAGATTCGCCAGCGCCGCCGTCGCGTTCAGAAAAATGATCGGGTACAGCGCCAGGGACTGGCACGCGACAACTCCCCAGAACCGGTACGCCCCAAGAAAATCAAACTCCGTCCCGAGCAGGGAGTTCAACGCCCCCGAACGCCCAAGGATGAACCGATACCCGATCGCCCCCACAAACGGCGGAAGGATCAACGGCACCAGAACAATCGCGTTCCAGAACCCCTTCCCCCGAAACTGATGCCGCGCGGACACCACCGCGAGGGGCAACGCGATCAGGAGGCTCGTCACCGTCGTCGCCGTGGCCAGAAGAAATGAGTTCGCCACCCCCGCCCGGAGCACGGGATCACGGAAAACCCCCACTAGGTGCTCCAGCGTCCATCCCGTCCCGGCGACGATATCCCGTGCAAACCCGATCCGCACCGTCAGCCCGATCGGATACAGCAGCGCCAGCCCCAGAAAAAGGACCAACAGGCCAAAAATGCCGTATTCCCACAGGGTCCTGGCCCGCATGGGGGAGGAGTCTACCGCGAACCGATGCCCCAGCCCCACGGCGGCGGCCCCCACCGACTCACCCCAGAATCCCACCCCGGTCGCGCTCCGGTCCGAAAATACCAACCAAATCCCTTTTTTGACCCCGCCGCCGCTGATTTACTCTCATTTTCCTTGACAGGAGCACCGGGCGCTTTATGTTGTAGCGTTGGAAAGGGAATCCACCGAGCGTTCGGTGGCCCACTTGCGGGAAACACGTCAAACCCACAAGTAACAGAGTGTTCAGCCAGTGCCCGGTCGGGCATGTTCAAGACTTTCCACTTGAAACATGATTCCACGGGTCAATCGAGTCTCTTGCTCTTGGTGAAGGTGAGTTCGTCAGCAAACCGGTTTGCTGCGCACCTAAAACAGAGACGCGTCTTCAGGGGCGACGGCCCTTGCTCAGTTCACCAAGATTGGTTTTAGAGAGGGAGGTTTCTGAGATGAAGAATCTTTCGTACAGCGCGGCCACGATGCTCGTGATCGCCGGCTCGGCCTTCGCCGCGAAGAGCACCGAGTCGTCCGTCCTCAACGCGACCCCAGGCTTCACCGGCTCGTCCGGCGAGCGCACCGGGTTCATCACCCCGTTCGACGTCACCGGCATCGGTAGCGGCGATCTTCCCGGCGCCCCGATCAACGTCGTCGCCTTCGTCAACATCGGCGCTGGCAACGCGGTGAACGGCATGGGTTGGGACGTCGTCCTGACCGCCTTCGGCGCCTCGTGGCGCTCCGAGATCCGCGTGCTCGTCACCGACAGCACCGGCCTCGGCGGATTCAACCTCGCCCCCGGCTCGGCCAACCAGACCCCCGGCGGACCCACCGCCTACTCGTCCAACGGCCAGATCCTCAAGCTCGCCAACTACGCCATCCCCGATGTCGTGGCCCTCGGCGACGGCCTCATCCGTCTCGAATTCTTCGAGTCATACGATGACGTCGCCGGCGCGTTCGACGGCGTGTGGAACAGCGGCCTGCTCTTCCTCCAGACCGTTCGTGAAGTCCCCGCTCCGGCTTCGGTCGGTCTGCTGGGCCTCGCGGGCGTCGGCCTGCTCGGCCGCAAGCGCCGCTAATCCTTAGCGGTACAGATGCAATCGCATCTCCAGCGGCCCCTGTGCAAACAGTGGCCGCTTCTTTTTTAACCACCGCCCACGCACACCAACCCACTACCATCCACCCCCATGCCGGACCTCCAGACATCATTCCTCAACGCCGTCAACGCCCGAAAAGCGGGCAACGCCGCGCGATCCCGCGAACTCTTCAACGAACTCATCCGCGAACACCCAACCTGCCACGAAGCCCACTACATGCTCGGCATGCTCAGCGCCGAACTCAGCGACCTGACGACCGCACAGAAGCACCTTGAGCGTGCGATCGAACTCGACAAGGGCAACCCGGAATACCTCTTCAAACTCGGTGCCGTCCTCCTCTCGCTCGGCCGCGCCGAACAAGCCGTCCCCATCCTCGAAGAGGCCGTCCGCGAGGCCGACGAAACCCCGGCGCTCATGCTCACGCTCGGCTCGGCCTGTCTTGCCGCCGTCAAACTCCCCGACGCGGAACGCGCCTTCAACCGCGCGCGTGAACTGGACCCGACCGCCGCCGAGCCGGGAATGGGACTCCTCGCCACGCTCATGGCCTCCCGCCGAATGGAAGAAGCCCAGGCCCTCGCCCGACAACTCGCCGCCGCGCACCCGCGCCGCGCCGATGTCCAGGCAAGGCTCGCCCAGACCCTCGAACGCTCAAACAAACTCGAAGAAGCCGCCCCGGCCGCCGACGCCGCCCTCGCCATCAACCCCAACGAACCGACCGCCCTCGGCGTCCGCGCCACCCTCCTCCAGCGCGCGGGGAAAAAAGAAGAATCCATCCCCGTCTTCCGCAAGGCGATCGACGCAACCACCTCCACCCAGGAACGACGCGATCTCTCCCGCTCGCTCGGCCTCGTCCTCGACGAACTCGAACGCCACGAGGAAGCCTTTCCCCTCTTCCTCAAGAGCAAGAAAACCGCCGCGGAAATCCCCGCCTCTTCTTCGATGCTCGCGAGCGACGTCGAACGCTTCATCAAAGCCTGCAAACGCGAACTGACACCGGGCGTTGTCTCCACCTGGCATCGTCCCCCGCCGGACGCCCGCCAGCCCCCCGTCTTCTTCGTCGGCTTCCCGCGATCGGGCACCACGCTCCTCGAACAGGTCCTCGGCGCCCATCCGCGCCTCGTCACCACCGACGAGATCGAGAGCATCGGCGCCTGCACCGAATGGGTCGGCCAGCGCGCCGGGCGACTCGACCTCGCCCCCGCCGCCTACGCCTCGCTCACCGATGCGGAGATCATCGCGCTCCGCGACCGCTACTGGAACCGCATCACCGCCGAACTCGGCGCGGACGCTCTCGCCGGAAAGCGCCTCGTCGACAAGCACCCCATGAACACCGTCAATCTCTTCACCGCGCGTCGGATCTTCCCCGACGCAAAGGTCATCGTCTCGATCCGGGACCCGCGCGACGTCATCCTCTCGTGCTTCATGCACCTCTCGCGCACCCCCATGGCCGTCGTCTACTTCAAGGACCTCGAATCCGCGGCAAGGCTCTACGAGCGCGTCATGGGACTCTGGTTCCACATGCGCACCGCCCTCGGCCTCCCCTGGATCGAGGTCAAGTACGAAGACCTGGTCGATGACGCCGAGGGAACCGCGCGAAAAGTCCTCGACTTCCTCGGAGAGCCGTGGGACGATTCCGTCCTCAGGTTCACGGAGCGGTCAAGGCAGAAAACCATGCGATCGACCAGTTATCAGCAGGTCTCGCAGGGACTCTACACCCGCGCCAAGGGACGATGGAGAGCCTACGAGAAGCACTTCGGCGATGCGATCGAAATCCTCGAACCCTACGTGCAGGCGCTGGGCTACGCCGACCGATGACACCGCCGGAGCCCGCACGAACTCGGAGCACCGAAACCCGTTGATCCCGGAATCACTCCAACCAGACTTCATCGCCGCCCTCGAAGCCCATCAGCGGGGCGACCGCGATCACGCACGCACAAAACTCGCGGACATCATCGCGCGACACCCCGACTGCCACGAGGCCATCGTGATGCACGCCGACATCTCGGCGGAGAGCGGAGACCTCCAGACCGCCGAGGCCGCGCTCCGCCGCGCACTCGAACACGCACCGGAGCAGCCGGAATATCTCCAGCGCCTCGCGCGCATCCTGCTCCGCCAGCGAAGACCCATCGAAGCCGCGGAGATCATCGAACGACTCATCGCCATGCGCCCCGCGGACGCCACCCTCCACACCGAACTCGCAAACATCCGGCTGTTCGCCAGGCAGTTCGTCCCCGCCGAAGCCGCCTTCCGCAGGGCCATCGACATCGATCCGGCATCGACCACCGCCGGCAGCGGACTCATCCTCGCGCTCGCCGGCCAGGAACGAAACGAAGACGCCGTCGCCGAGGCGCTCCGCTTCACCGAGCGCTGCCCACACGTCGCCGAACCATACGCACGCCTCGCCATCCTCCTCGAACGACTCGACCGCATCGACGAGGCGCGACCGCACGCCGAGAAGGCCGTCGCGATCGACCCGTCCCACGGCCTCGCGCTCTTCGCCCTCGGAACCATCCAACTCCGCGCAGGCGAACTCGAACCCGCGCGCCGCACACTCGAACGAGCCGAAGCCGTCGCCACCGATCCGAACGACCGCAGCGCCGTCGCCAGGACCCTCGGCCAGACGCTCGACCGACTCGCGCGATACGACGATGCATTCCGGAAGTTCGCCGACTCAAAGCCCGCCGCGGAAACACTCAGCCCGGCCATCCGACACATGACCGATGAACTCCTCCGGTTCATCGACGCCAGCCGGAGGGTCCTCGATCCGTGGGCCGTCGCCTCGTGGGGAGACGCCCCCTCGTACAAGGCCTTCAGCACGCCCCCCATCTTCGTCGTCGGCTTCCCCGCCTCGGGCGCCACCCTCTGTCAACGAATGCTCGCCGCGCACGGATCGTTCATCACCGCCGATGAACTCCCCGCCATGTCCAAGCTGCGCGAGCACCTCCAGCGACACGCGCCGGGAATCGAAAACGTCCCCGCTTACCTGGCCCGGATCGGAGAGCCGGAAATACGCATCCTCCGGGCGCACTACTTCAACGAGATCGAGCGACTCCTCGCCAGGCAGGACCCCATCGGCAAGCGGCTCGTCGATCATCATTCAATCAACCTCGCCCACCTCCCGATCGTGCGACGGATCTTCCCCGATGCCCCCGTCATCGTCTGCATCCGCGACCCGCGCGACGCCGTCCTCAGCGCCTTCATGCAGCCGGCGCGCGGCCCGGTCGCCGCCGCCCTCCTCTCATCGCTTCCACGCGCCGCCGACTACTGCAACGCCATCATGCAACTCTGGATCCATCTCCGCGAAGTCCTCGGGCTTCGCTCCATCGAAGTCCGCTACGAGAACCTCGTCACCAACACCGAAGACGAAGCGCGACGAATCACGACCTTTCTCAACGAAACCTGGAACCCGGACATCCTCCGCAAGATCAATCGCGGGCAAGCACCCGATGACTTCACCCCGCAATCCATCGGCCGCTGGAAAAACTACCGCGGGCACTTCGGCGCCGCGCTCGACTCGCTCAATCCACTCGTCAAGGCGCTCGGCTACACCCCCGACTGACCGGCGTACCATGTCGCCGTGAAGCGAACCCCCGCCCAGCAACTCAACCTCCTCCGCGAGCACCGCGTCTATCGCGACCGCGCCGCCCCCATCGGCCCCATCGCCGCCGCGATCGCCGGCGAACTCAAGCAACTCGAACGAAAGATCGGGGGCGTCGCGGGCGCATGGGCCGAAACCTGCCCCGCCGACATCGCCGATCGAACCTCGGTCGAATCCATCTCCAGGGGAGTCCTGCACATCCGGGCCGACGACGCATCCACCCGGTACATCATCGACCGCTGGCTCCGATCGGGCGGCGAACGCGAGCTCATCCGGAAATGCCCGACCACCGTACGGAAGGTCAAGGTCGCCATCGCCCCCTCCGCCGACACGCGCTCGGGCCGATGACGCGATTGACCGATATCATCATCCATGGCCCCCAGGCGATCCAACACCGACCTCCCGCCTGAACTGCGGGCGCACATGGATCGCATCAAGGCCAAGGCCGCCGACTACGGCCTCACCTTCCCCGAGGTCGTCTTCGAAGTCCTCGACTTCCAGACCATGAACCAGATCGCCGCCTACGGCGGATTCGCCGTCCGCTACCCGCACTGGAAATGGGGAATGGAATACGAGCGACTCTCCAAGCGCGACGCCTACGGCCTCGGGCGAATCTACGAAATGGTCATCAACAACGACCCCTGCTACGCCTACCTCCAGGAATCAAACGCCGTCACCGATCAGAAACTCGTCATGGCCCACGTCTACGGCCACGCCGACTTCTTCCAGAACAACTACTGGTTCAGCAAGACCGATCGAAAGATGATGAACACCATGGCCAACCACGCCACCCGCGTGCAACGCCATATCAACAAGCACGGCCACGACACCGTCGAGACATTCATCGACGCCGCGCTCACCATCGAACACCTCATCGATCCCTACTCCGTGTTTTCCTCGCGCGACGAAGCGCCCCTCACCCGCGACCAGCCCTTCGAGCCGTCCAAGCTCCCCGCCAAGGAGTACATGGACCCCTTCGTCAACCCGCAGCACGAAATGGAATCGCAGCGGAAACGCCACGAGGAAAAACGCAAGGCGACCAGGGGACGGTTCCCCTCACGCCCCACGCGGGACGTCCTGCACTTCCTCATGCACCACGCCCCGCTCGAAGACTGGCAGCAGGACATCCTCTCCATCATCCGCGACGAGGCCTATTACTTCGCGCCGCAGGCGATGACCAAGATCATGAACGAAGGATGGGCCAGCTACTGGCACTCCAAACTCATGACCGAGCACTTCCTCGAAGATTCCGAGATCATCGACTACGCCGAGCAGCACTCGGGAGTCGTCCACATGCCGCCGGGAGGATTCAATCCCTACAAGATCGGCATCGAACTCTTCAAGGACATCGAACGCCGATGGAACACCGGCCAGCACGGCCGCGAGTGGGAACGACTCGAAACCATCGGCTCAAAGGAAGCCTACGACGACCGCAGCATGCACGGACGGGACAAGATCTTCGAGGTCCGCCGCATCTACAACGACGTCAACTTCATCGACGAGTTCCTCACCGAAGAGTTCGTCGAAAAACACCGCATGTACCGCTACAAACGCGACCCGCAGACCGGCGAACTCCGAATCGTCACGCGGGACTGGAAACAGGTGAAACACAGCCTCCTCTTCCAGATCACCAACATGGGACAGCCCTTCATCCATGTCCTCGACGCCAACTACCAGAACCGAGGCGAACTCTATCTCCACCACCAATGGAACGGCCTCGACCTCGAACTCGCCAAGGCCGGCGAAGTCCTCAAG
>JAEUIV010000062.1 GCA_016795005.1 Phycisphaerae bacterium | reverse complement strand
TCACGCTTTCCAGCAGGACTCATCTCCCCATCTCGGCCGTTCTGCCGCCGCCCGCGGCCGCTCCGTGCTGCGAAACTCACTGGGGTGAGCCGAACGCCATCCGAGTTCGCGCCGCGCTCGAACAGGGCCAACGAAAGCCCGTCGAAGACCTGATGGAATCGCCGATGTCCCCGAACGACCGGCAGTTCTTCTCGGATGCGCTCGCCGACTGGCAGGACAAGCCCCGGTGGGTCGAAGCATGGGTCGCGGCACGCCCGAACTCCGCCTCCGCGTGGCTGATGCACGGGGCCGAGGCCATCAACCGGGCCTGGCGCGAACGGAACAGCACGATCCCCGAACGTCAGCAAGGGGAGAACAATCAACGCTTCACCTCGAGGCTCAGGCAGGCCGATGAGAGCCTCGCCCGCGCCGCCGAACTCGACCCCGGTGACGCCACACCATGGTCGTGGATGATCCGCTCCGCCATCGGCCTCAAACTCGACGATGCCGAAATCGAGCGCCGCTTCAACGAAGCCGTCCGACGCGCTCCGAATCATCGCCAGGCCCACTCCGCCCGTCTGCAATCGCTCGCCTCGAAATGGGGCGGCTCGAACGACCAGGTGTGGCGATTTGTCAGGCACGCCACCGCGGGCGTCGGCCCCGGTTCACCGCTCCACGTCCTCGTCGCCGAGGCCCACATCGAAACCTGGTTCGCCTCGGCACAACACCACGGCACCGTCTCCTCCACATTCTTCCGAGACCCCGCGATCCAGCGTTCGCTGATCGCCGCCTCGCACGATGCGTTCGAGCCTGAAGCCTTCCATCCATCCATCGACAGCCTCCGCAACCGAAACTACTTCGCCTTCTGTCTCTGGAAAGCCGGCCTCCTCGAGCACGCCGCGGAGCACTTTGCCGCGCTCGGCAACCGGGTCACGCAGTCCCCCTGGTGCTTCGCGGGAGACCCGGTCACCGCCTTCACCGAAGCCCGGTCGGAATCCTGCACGTCCCGCCGCGCCGCCGCCTGATCCTTCGAGTCGATCACGCTATCCTGCGCCCATGCTGGCTCCCGTTCTGGCGCTCGCGGGTGTATCCTTCATCCTCTCGGTGATGCTCACCGACGCCGCGCGCCGCATCGGCCGACGCCGACTCCTCCTCGATTCTCCGGGCGCAACCGGGCAACAGAAAGTCCGCCGAAATGTGCCGAACATCGGCGGCATCGCGATCTTCTGGTCCATCGCCCTCCCGATGATCGCCGGCATCGCCTCCGTCTGGATCGGCGGCGACACCGTCGCACGCCTGATCCCCGCCGCCGCCGTCCACCTCGACGGCATCCGCAGCCAGACCCCCATGGCCCTCGGCCTCCTCGCGGCGCTCTTCGCGCTCCATCTACTCGGACTCGCCGATGACCGCCGACCGATGCCGGCATGGCCGAAGTTCGCCGTCATGCTCCTGGTCGCCGCCGCCCTCGTTCTCACCTTCGACGTCCGCCTGCTCACCTGTCTCGACGCCTACGGATCCGGCAAGTGGCTCTCCATCTCGATCACCATCCTCTGGTTCATCGCCATCACCAACGCCATGAACTTCATGGACAACATGGACGGCCTCAGCGCCGGAGTCGGGGCCGTCGCATCCGCGATGTTCCTGGTCGCCGCTCTCCTCAACCAACAGTGGTTCGTCTCCGCGACTCTCGCACTCCTCCTCGGCTCGCTGTGCGGATTCCTCGTCTTCAACACGCCGCGACGCGGCGGCGCCACGATCTTCATGGGCGACGGCGGATCGCTCGTCCTGGGATTCCTGCTCGCCTTTCTCACCGTTCGAACCACGTTCGTCCCCGCCACACAGGCCACGGCGTCGCTTTCCTACGCCGTCCTGATGCCCCTCTGCATACTCGCCGTCCCGCTCTACGACCTCGTCACCGTCATCCTCATCCGCCTCTCTCAAGGCCGCAGCCCGCTCGTCGGCGACCGCCAGCACTTTTCGCACCGCCTTCTTGCCGCTGGTCTCACCGTGCCACGCGCCCTCGCCGTGATCTGCGGCTGCACCGCCATCACCGGGATCAGTGGCATCATGCTCTCCATCGCCACGGGATGGCAGGCTCTTCTCATCGCCACGCAGGTATTCCTCGTCCTCGCGGTCATCGCTCTCTATGAACACGGCAAGGGCTGGCCCGACTCCCTCCCTCGTGCCGCGGAAGAAGGTCGAGACAGGGGCATTGCTCCAGCCCCATCGAAGTCGTCTACGCCCCAAGCGAACGCCAGGGACGCGCGCCAATGACCCTGCCTCGCGCCGAACGCCTCGCCCGCTGGTCCGGCGTCACACTCATCCTCTTTTCCGCCCTCGCCCGCGTCCTCACATCGCAAAGCCGCATCCCGTACTGGGACATCGACCCCCTCACCACGTGGACCCCGGACACCACGCGCACCCCCGCGACGAGCCTCCTGTTCGATTCGCTCGTCTGGCTTGCCGCGAGCATGATCATCTGGGCCGAGGGACGCGCTGGCCGGGTAATCGCTTGGAAAACTGGCCTGCTTGCGCTCATGGGGTGCGCCGGAATCGCCCTCCACGGCTGGATCCTCACCCCGCTCACCGCCATCGGTGGCTCTCCGCCGCCCCACGGCGATTTCCAATCCATGCTCCTCGGCTCAGCGTGGGCCAGCGCCATCGTCGGCGCATGGGCGCTCTCCATGGCCGCACGAGAACCCGACGTGAAACGGGCCGCCGCGACGGCACTCCTCGGCGTCGTCATCGTCCTCGCCGCGAGGGGCGCGATGCAGGTCTTCATCGAACATCCACGCCTCGTCGAAGATTTCAACGCGAAAAAGGACGAGATGCTCGCCGCGCAAGGCTTCCAACAAGGCTCCGTCAGCGCACGCCTCTTCGAACGCCGACTCCTCCAATCCGAAGCCACCGGCTGGTTCGGCCTCGCCAACGTCTACGGCTCATTCATGGCGGCGGGCACCGCGGCGTTCTTCGCGCTGTCGATGGGAGCGACTCGCGCCGCGAAGCGCAGCGAGTTCACATCCGGTCAAGCGGGCCTGCTCTGGCTCGCGACCGCGGCCGCCGCGACAGGACTTTCACTCTCGCAGTCCAAGGGCGCGGTCGCCGCCGGATTGCTCGGATGCTTCTGCGTACTGTTGGCAACCTGGCTTGCGGGGGGGCACACTTTCAGCCCGCACGCAAACACCTCTTCTCTTCGTCATCAAACTCAACGATGGCTCCGCTGGTCGCCGATCGCGCTTCCTCTCCTCGCGATTCTCGCGGTGATCGCCCGAGGCCTCCTCGGCGAACGCCTCCACGAACTCAGCCTCTACTTCCGGTGGCAATACCTCCTCGGTGCCGCCCGCATCGTCCTGGCTCATCCACTCTTCGGCACCGGCCCCGCGGGCTTCAAGGACCAGTACCTCCTCTTCAAGGAACCAACCAACCCCGAAGAAATCGACTCCCCACACTGCCTCCCGATGGACTGGCTCGCCACGTTGGGGATCTTCGGCGCGGCGTGGGTCACTCTCTGGATTGTCTGGTTGTGGCGATCAGGAACACCGGCCCGCGATCCCCGTCACGAGCCGCCCGCGCGCACGCATCCGAATCCCGCGGCAATCGCCATCATCATGGGCGCCCCCCTGGCCTTCTCAATCTGGACCGAGAGGGCAACGTACCTCCCCGAATCACTCATCATCGTGATGCTCGCGGCTCTCGCATGGTGGTTCATCGCCCGCGCCGCGGCTCATCTGGCCGCCACCGACGATCGCACGCTGGATGTCGCCCTCTTCGGCGCGGCGATCGTCCTGGCGACGCACTGCATGATCGAAGTAACAGGGGTCATGGCCAGCTCGGTCGCCTGGGCGATACTGGTCGCGGCACTCGCGGGCACAAAGGCGGACCGCGCCACCGTTGGGGCCGCCAGATTCCCCACAATGCCGATCGTCGCGTGCGCATCCGCGTTTCTCGTGACGGCGCTCACCTCCCAGTCAACATTCCGCACGGAGAGCGCCCTGAAACGCAGCGCCCTCGCGGCCGCCTCCGTGTACGCCCCGTCGCGCACAGGCCCCGACCCGCAGGCGTTGGACCGCGCAATCCAGGAGTTGCCGATTGACGCGCCTTGGTGCTCGGATGACATCCGGCATCGCCTGCGACTCATCCGCGCCGCCGCGTCAAACGCGAAAGGGTTCGAACTCGCGCAACTCGTGGAAGAAAGCGCGCTCGCGCTCGACATCCCTGCAAGAACCCGCCTGCCCCGCGCGCCAGCCACCTGGACCCGTGCCGCCGGAACGCTTGAGTTCGGCGCGAACCTCATGCAAAGCGAGAGAGACCTCCGCTACGCCGCCCGCGCCTGGCTCAAAGTCGCCGAACTCGACCCACACGGCCTCGCTCCGCCGCTCAGGCTCGCTCGCCTCTACGAGCGACTGAGTCAGCCCGACCAGGCCTCCCGCTGGGCGCGTCGCGCCCTCGCGGTACACGCCAACCTCCCGCTCGACCCCCTCAAGGGCCTGACCGATACCGAAAAGGCAGAGATGGAACACCTCGCCGGCCGGACTCCCGATTCATCAAGCAACGACACCGGGCATCCAACGCCCCCTTGACCCGCGCCCGGCGTCTGTTAGTATTATCTCCCCTTCCGCCGGGAAACCCATGGACTCTGACGACGACGACAACTCCCGTCCTTCTCGCCTTCGGCCGCCGCGTGCGGCCAATCGCTGACTTCCGGGCGGACCCCCGCGTCAAGCAGTCCTCACACTGAAACAGTCCCTCCACCACCGACCGATCGGGTCGTGGGTGGTTGATCCAAAGCACCCGTTCACTCCGTTCCAGTCACGCAAGACTCAGCCACAAGCCTCGAGCCACTTTCAGGACGATCCCCATGGACCTCGCACACATTCGTAACATCGGAATCTGCGCCCACATCGACGCCGGCAAGACCACCGTGTCCGAGCGCATCCTGTTCTACACCGGCAAGAACTACAAGCTCGGCGAGGTCCACGAGGGCACCGCGACCATGGACTTCCTCCAGGAAGAACAGGAACGCGGCATCACCATCCAGTCCGCCGCCACCACCTGCCCGTGGACACGCAACGGACAGGACTACATGATCAACCTCATCGACACCCCGGGACACGTCGACTTCACCATCGAGGTCGAGCGATCGATGCGCGTCCTCGACGGCGCCGTCGCCGTCTTCGACGGCAAGGAAGGCGTCGAAGCCCAGTCCGAAACCGTCTGGCGACAGGCCGACCGCTACGGCGTCCCGCGGCTCTGCTTCATCAACAAGATGGACAAGATCGGCGCGGACTGGGAGTTCTCCTTCAAGTCGATCCGCGAACGACTCGGCGCCAACGCCATCGCCGTACAGATCGCCATCGGACACGGCCACGAACTCAAGGGAATCATCGACCTCATCCGCATGAAGGCCGTCTACTTCGACGCCAGCGAACTCGGCGCCGTCATGACCGAGGCGGAAATCCCCGCCGATCTGAAGGACATGGCCGAACTCTACCACCATGAACTCGTCGATCAATGCACCCACTTCGACGACCACCTCCTCGAAAAAGTCCTCAACGACCAGAAGCCCACGGAGGATGAGATCCGCAAGGCCCTCCGCGCCGGAACCGTCGCCCAAAAGTGCTACCCAGTCTTCTGCGGCGCCGCCCTCCGCAACATCGGCGTCCAGTTGCTCCTCGACGGCGTCATCGATTATCTCCCCGCCCCCACCGAGAAGAAGGACGTGCAGGGAACCAACCCGCGCGATCCCGAAGAAAAACTCTCACGCCCCCACTCCGAGAAGGCCCCCTTCTCCGCCCTCGTCTTCAAGGTCGTCTCCGACACCCACGGCGACCTCACCTACGTGCGCATCTACTCCGGGAAACTCACCAAGGGCACCCGCGTCCTCAACGCCAACAACAGCAAGAAGGAAATCATCTCGCGCATGTTCGAGATGCACGCCCAGAACCGCATCCCGCTCGAAGAAGCGGGGCCGGGCCGCATCGTTGCATGCGTCGGACTCAAGGACTCGATGACGGGCGATACGCTCTGCGACCCCGACAACGTCATCCAGCTTGAACGCATGACCTTCCCCGAGCCGGTCATCAGCATGTCCATCGAGGCCAAGACCGCCGAGGACAAGCGCAAACTCGGCGACGCCCTCACCACCATCCGCCGCGAAGACCCCTCGTTCCGCTCCGTCTTCGACGACGAGACCGGCCAGACCATCATCAGCGGCATGGGCGAACTCCACCTCGAAATCATCAAGAACAAGCTCGTCCGCGACATGAAGGTCAACGTCGAGGTCGGCAAGCCCCGCGTCTCGTACCGCGAAGCCATCACCAAGCGGGTCGAATATGTCCGCGGGAAGTTCGTGAAGCAGACCGGCGGACGCGGTCAGTTCGGCGACTGCACCATCCACCTCGAACCCTTCACCAAGGAGCAGGCCGCCGAGGCCGAACTCAACTTCGAGAACTCCATCGCCTTCGAGAACAAGATCGTCGGCGGCGCCATCCCGAAGGAGTACATCCCCTCCGTCGAGCACGGCATCCGCACCACCGCCATGTCGGGCGTCATGGCCGGATACCCCCTCATCAACATCAAGGCCACGCTCGTCGACGGCTCGGTCCACGCCGTGGACTCCTCGCAGATCGCCTTCGAGCAGGCCGGCCGACTCGCCCTTATCGACGCCGCACAGAAGGCGGGCCTCACCCTCCTCGAACCCATCATGAAGGTCGTCATCACGACCCCCGAGGACTACTTCGGCTCCATCACCGGCGACGTCGCCTCGCGCCGAGGAATGATCGTCAACACCGAGGAACGCGGCAACACCCGCCTCATCACCGCCGAGATCCCCCTCTCCGAACTCTTCGGCTACACCACCACCCTCCGCTCGATGTCCCAGGGCCGCGCCAGCAGCAGCATGGAACCCCTCGAATACCGCCAGTTGCCCGCGAACATGGTGAAGGAAGTCGTCGCCGCGGGGGCGTAGTTCTTGAATCGTTCGAAAGTTCGGCAAACCGTCCGGTCGGTTGTGCTCTTCATGTTCGACGGCCCGCCTTGGAGAACACACGACGCGCGCGGTCGCGGCGTCCCCGTGTTTGCCTTGGGCCGTGCGTGAATCGGATTCCCGCGCTCCAGTGAGAGCATTCTTCAGTTGGAGGTCGAACGCGGCATCTGGCATGCTCGCCGCGGCTTCTGGTCCTCTGTTTCTCTTACGATCAGTCTGGTAGGTACGGCGCTTGGGTGCGTGCTGCTCGTTGGCAGCCTCTGGGTGATAATCGCGCCATCATCAATATTCCATGGGCGAGCAACTCCAGTATTGCCGCTGTTGTTGGACCTCTATCTCAGCGGCAGAGGTGTAAGCCTGATGCCCGCCTACGTTTCCAACGCCCAGGCTGCGTGCGATCTACTCGTCGCCGATAAGCGATGTGCTTCTTGTGCGTGCTCGCTGTTTAAACTGGGCGCCGCCGAGGACAGCTGCATCACCTGCCCCGAACTCGGCGATGCATGGCACTCCCAAAGTCCGGCGCGGCGCCCGCTTCGCAGCCCTGAGCCAATGACTACAATCCGGCATGGACCTCCCGATCCCCATTCCCCAAGCCGAACTCGCGGCCTTCTGCAGGAAAAATGGCATCCGCCGACTCGCCCTCTTCGGGTCAATCCTGCGCGATGACTTCACCCCCGCGAGCGACGTGGATGTTCTTGTGGAGTTCGAGCCGGGAAGAACGCCGGGATTCGCGTTCTTCGGGCTGCAGGATGAACTCTCCGAGTTGCTCGGCCGCCGCGTGGACCTCAACACTCCAAAGTGCCTGAGCCGATATTTCGCTGATCGAGTGCTGGCGCAGGCGAGGGACCTGTATGTCGCAGCATGATCCGTTGCACGCGATACGCCAGATGCGGGATCACGCCCGTGAAGCTCTTGAATACGCCTCCAACCGAAGCCGTTCCGATCTCGATTCGGATCGGACGCTTCAACTCGTGCTCACCAGGCTCATCGAGGTGGTCGGCGAAGCCGCGCGTCGCGTCCCAACTTCGATCCGCGATGCTCACCCGTCGGTTCCATGACGCCACATTGTCGGTACCCGCGATAGGCTGATTCACGGTTACGATCAGATTGATCACGACCTGCTGTGGTCGATCATCAAGGACGATCTCCAGCCTCTGATCGCGAAGTTGGAACAGATCCTCGCCAACGGATAAGCGATTCTTTCCGCCCTTACCCCCCTCGCTTCTCCTGCGTCGCCCGCCTCAGCAGCGCCTGCTCCGCTTCGGTCAGGCTGTGTACGCCGTGCTCGCGCACCTTGTCGAGCGCCGCATCCACCCTCGCCTGATCGACCCCCGAAACCATCGGCTTCGCCCGGCGTCGGCCCCCTCCCTTCTTCGCCGGCCCGAACACCTCGAAAAAGTCCTGGAGCAGGTGCGTATTTCGTATGAAAAAGAACCCCGCGACCGCCCCGCCCACGTGCGCCGCGTCCCCCCCCGCGTTCGCCCCGCCTCGCAGCAGGTTAAACGCAGCGAGCGCGAACATCAGGTACGCCCCCGTGCGGATCTTCATCGGAATAATCATGAAAACCAGCATCATCGCGTCTCCGGCGATGTACGCCGACGCCATCAGCACGCCGAACACCCCCGCCGACGCCCCGATCAGCGGCGTGTTGATGTCCTCAAACAGCAGCCCCGGAACCCTCGCGCTGAACAGATACCCGAGCGTGTTCAGCGTGAGGTACACCAGCGCCCCGCAGATGCCGCACACAAGGTAATACGCCCACGTCCGCCGACGCAGCCGCAGCCTCTGCTCCACCAGGGGACCGAAAAAGAACAGGCCCATCATGTTGAAGAGAAGGTGCGTCGTGTCCGCGTGCAGGAACTGGAATGTCACCAGCCTCCACACTTCCAGCCCGAAGAACCCCTTCGCCGTCGAGAAATGACCGTACGCCTGCAACGGCGGCATCCAACGGTACCGCCGCTCCCCAACACGCTGCCCTGTCGCGCTGTCGAGGATCGGAAGGCTCGCCGACATCGTCCGCGGCGGCGTGCTCGGCAACTTCGGCACCACCGCCTGGATGCTCCGCGGATCCAGGCCGGGGATGAAAAAATCGCCCATGTGAACCGGAACCACGACCCCGCGTGCCGCCACCAGCGCATCAACCGCGAAAACCGCCACATTGAGCGCGATCACCCAATGAACAAACGACAGCGACCTCAAGAGATTGAAAAGAGTCCCGCCTGAGCGCCGGCCGCCCGCCCCCGCTCGCGTGTAATCGCGGTCATAAATGCCCATGATCGATCGACGATTCCTTTCAGAACGATCCGTTCCGCCGGATTGTAAACCATCCCGCCGATCACGCGCCGCCCCCGTCCTCACGCTGCTTCTTCTTCGTCACACGCTTCAGCGTCCTCGTCTCGGTCGGCGTCAGGCTCCCCATCCCGCTCGCCGCGATCTTCTCGAGGATACGGTCCAGCTCCCGCTGCTCCATCGCCGCCGCTCGGCGGGCCTTCGCTCGACGCCGGATCGTCCAGGGGTCTTCCAGATCATCCGCCGGCCCCAGCGCGCTCCCCAGCGCAAACTCTTCGGAACCCAGTTCGCCCACTCCGCGCAACCGCCTCCGCTCGACCCAGCATGTCCAGAGCGCAAACGCCGAGATGATCACGAGGATCGACTCGTTCGCCGCGATCCCGATCACGCCGAGCGCCCCCGCCGCCGCGAACCCGACATAGATCGTGATCTCCGTCGCCGCCTCGCGCCCCATCCGGCTCCACAGCGCCGCCTGCAACAGCCGCCCGCCGTCCATCGGGTACGCCGGGATCAGCACGTTGAACGCCAGGAGCACGATATTCACGTAATGCGTCCACCACAGCGCGATCTTCAGCCACAACAGGACCGCCCCGGACGAATGAAACGCCGGATGACTCAGCGCCAGCGACGGCGCGAACGGATTGAACAGCACCACGGAACCAAGCCCCGCGAACCACAGCAGCGCGCACGTCATGGGCAGGATCAGCACATGCACCATCGGCCCGCCCGCCGTCGTGATCAGGTGCGCCCGCCATCGCTCCGGCGGTCGGCACAACGCCAGCCCGCCGATCGGCAGCATCACGATCCGATCAGCCGAGCCGCCCACGAACCGGCATGCAAAGCAATGACCAAACTCGTGCAGGATCACCAGCACGAGCAGGCACGCCATCGAGATCGCCATGAACCCGACCCCGGAGTGGCCCCTGGGGATCGACCAGAGCAACTGCGCGATCACGAACACGATCGTGAACAGGTGAATCCGCACCGCGATCCCGGACGCCGTGAACAACTTCAACGACCACCCGAGCGGGTTGTCCGGGTTCTCGAACACCCTCCCGAAAAAACGCGAAAAACGCCCCCCGCCGTCCGACATCCCGGTCGGCCCCTCGGAATCAAAAGGCCCTCGATCTCGCGCCGATGTCATCCGCCCCGCCCTCGCGTGCCGATCAGCCCTCGGCGCTGACCCATCATCAACGTCACGATCGACTTCGCGTCCATCAACTCCCCCGAATCGATCATCCCGAGCACACGAGCCAACTCGATCACCTCCACGCGGATCTGCTCGTCTTCTTCCAGGTCCTGCCCGACGTGGACCAACCCGGTCGCCGCGAACGCATGCATCCGTTCATCGGTCATACCGGGCGTCGTGTAGAAAGATCCCAGGGGGATGATCGAACCCGCTCGATATCCCGTCTCCTCGATCAGTTCCCGCCCGGCACAGATCGAAGGCTCCTCCCCCTTCTCCAGCGTTCCCGCGGGCAGTTCCAGCAACTCGATCCCCAGCGCAAACCGCCGATTACGGATCATCACGATCCGCACGCCCCCCTCCCCCTCCAGGATCGGAAGGATGCACACCGCCCCCGGATGCCTCACCACCTCGCGCTCGATCGTAGCGCCGGAGGCGGAGCGGTACCGCACCATCTCGAAATCGAACTTTCGCCCCCGATGGATCAGAGTACGTTCGCCAAAGTGGGTCATCGAGGGGATGATAGGGAACAATGCCCTCCGAGGATCATGAACGCGAACCCGCCTCCCGCCACGACCCCGGCGCGCATCGTCCGCTCATCGAACTCATCGACCTGCACAAATCCTTCGGCTCCCAGAGAGTCCTCGAAGGGGTCAACCTCAACTTCCGACAGGGTCAGACCACCGTCGTCCTCGGCCAGTCAGGCTCCGGAAAATCCGTCATCCTCAAGCACATCGCCGGGCTTCTCCGCCCCGATTCGGGCGAGATACGCTACGACAGCCTCCGCATCGATCATCTCCCCGAACGCGACCTCACGCCGATGCGCAAGGAAATGGGCTTCCTCTTTCAACTCTCCGCCCTCTTCGATTCCATGACCATCGCCGAGAACCTCGAGTTCCCGCTCATCGAACACTCCAGGCTCTCCCCGGAGGAACGCCGGGAACGCATCAAGGATGTCCTGGCCGTCGTCGATCTCGCCGGCGTCGAACTCAAGCACCCGGCCCAACTCTCAGGAGG
Organism: Phycisphaerae bacterium; assembly: GCA_016795005.1. GTDB lineage: Bacteria > Planctomycetota > Phycisphaerae > Phycisphaerales > UBA1924 > JAEUIV01. The sequence goes on along the minus strand of JAEUIV010000062.1, from coordinate 10,953 downwards.
CCAGCAACGCCGCGCCGCCCTCGCCAGGGCCATCATCCAGAGGCCCCGCCTCATGCTCTACGATGAGCCGACCACCGGCCTCGATCCCATCCGCGCCGCGGGAATCAGCGACCTCATCATGAAACTCAAGAATGAAACAGGCATGACGGGAATCGTCGTCACGCACGACCTCGCCTGCATGCGAAAAGTTGCCGACCGCGTCGTCATGCTCCACGACGGACGCATCATCGCCGACGGCACCCCCGACGAACTCGCCTCGTCCGAAGACCCGCACGTTCAGCATTTCATCACCGGGACCGCGGAGGCGGAACTCGACCGCTTCCGCAACGAGAGCCTCCTCGGCCCACCGCCGAGCGCCCATCGGGGAGCGAGGGCATGAAGAAGGCAACAGGGGAGTTCCTCGTCGGACTCACCGTCCTCCTCGGATTGGCCGGCGTCGCCGTCCTCCTGATGATGTTCGGTGAACTCGCCGGCACCGGCACCCGCCAATACACCGTCTACCTCCGCATCGCAGACGCATCGGGACTCACCACCGCCTCGCGCCTGACGCTTAACGGCGTGCCGATCGGCACGATCAAGGCGCTCCGCGCCGACGCCGACCCGCGCGCCGGAGTCATCATCGAACTGAGCGTCAAGCAGGGCGCCTCCATCCCGCGTGACGCCGCCGTCGCGCTCGAACGGGGCCTCGTGGGCGAAGCGGCGCTCGCGCTTCGCACACAGCCCCTCAAACCCGACGCGCCGGACCCGGGAAGCCTGGCCCCGGGAGAGACACTCGCCGCCAGCGCGACAGGATTCATGGACCAGATCAACGCGATCCTCGACGACAAACTCAGTTCCTTTGTCGGCGCCGCGGACGAGATCAAGAAGCTCGCCGAGTCCTTCTCTCGCGCCGGCGAGCGCCTCGGCGAAGCCCTCGAACCGCGCACCCCGGCCGACGTGGACGCCGGGAAGCCCGCCAACCTCGTGAGCGCCGTCGCCCGTCTGGATCAAGCCGTGAAGGGCGCGCAGGCCTGGCTGGGCGACGACACCATGCGAAGCGACGCCCGCAGCGCCGTCGCAAAGGTCAACGACCTCCTCGATCGAGCCTCCACCGCCGTCGAGTCGTGGAACCACACCGCCGAGACCCTCGCCGCGCGCGCCGACACTCTGGGCGCCGAGACCACCGCCGCCCTGCAGGACTTCGCCGCCGCCGCGCGGAACCTCAGTGAAACCGCGCACCAGGTCCAGTCCATCACGTCAAAGATCGACCGCGGCGAAGGAACCGCCGGCCTACTGGTCAACAATCCCGATCTCTACCGATCGCTCAACGACGCCGCCGTCCGCCTCGAACGCGCTCTCACCGAAGCCCAACTCCTGGCCGAGAAGTACCGCAAGGAGGGCATCCCGTTGAAGTTCTGATTCGGTCACAACATCAAGCCAATGACCCGACCACTCTTCGACCCATCCAAGGTAGTCGGCCCGCCCCCGCCGACAAAAGCCGACCGAGGTGACCCGCCGCTCACCGTCACCGCCGCCGCCGCCCTCATCTCGAACGCGCTCGAACGTGCGCTCCCCCGGCGACTAGCGATCGTGGGTGAGATCAGCGGCCTCAGCGTCCGCACACACTGGTACTTCCGCCTGAAAGACGACAACGCCGTCCTCGATTGCGTCATGTTCACCTCCGCGCTCCGCCGCGTCGGATTCAAGCCCGCCGACGGGCAGAAGGTCGTCCTCACCGGCCGCGTCGAGTTCTACTCCAAGCAAGGCCGAACCCAGTTCTACGCCGAGACCATGGAATCCGTCGGCGCGGGCGAACTCGAACAGCGATTCCGTGCCCTCTGCGCCGAACTCAAGTCGCTCGGCTGGTTCGACCCGGAACGCAAGCGACCCCTCCCAACCTTCCCTCGCCGCATCGCCGTCATCACCTCCAGGACCGGCGCCGCTCTCCAGGACATCCTCGTCACGGCCAAGCGACGATGCCCAGCCGTCGAGGTCGCCACCATCGACGCCCGCGTACAAGGCGAAGATGCCGCGGATGAAATCGCCGCCGCCGTCCGATGGGTTTCGTCAAAGCATGAATCACTCGGCATCGACGCCCTCCTCGTCACCCGGGGCGGCGGTTCCATCGAAGACCTCTGGGCCTTCAACGAACGCATCGTCGCGCAGGCCATCGTCGAATGCGCGATCCCCGTCGTCGCCGCCATCGGACATGAGACCGACACCACCATCGCGGAACTCGTCGCCGACGTCCGCGCCGCCACCCCGACTCAGGCGGCCATGCTCCTCACCCCTGACCGCTCGGCCCTCGCGGACGAACTGGCGCAAGCATCACGACGCCTCCGCTCGCTGCTCTCCTGGCTCTTTGACCGCAAGCGCGACCGCCTCGCCTCGCTCGACCGCCACATCCACCACGCCGCACAGGCCCGCGCCGTCCGCGCCCGCCTCCGGCTCGAACGGGCCTCAGCCCGGCTGGACGCTTCTCGCCCCGCCGCCGTCCTCGAAGCACGCCGAACCGCCGCCGCCCAACTCGCCGCGAAACTCGATCGCGCCATCCTTCTCGCCGTCGAGCGACGCCGAAACCGGATCGACTCCCTCGAACGCGAACTCATCATCGCCGGCCCCGCCAGCGTCCTGGCGCGAGGGTACAGCGTCACCACCGACGAGCGCGGCGCCGTCATCCGTTCAACCATCGCCGCCATCCCCGGCGCCCGCGTCACCACGCGCGTGGCCGACGGCTCATTCCACTCCCGCATCGAAGGCGGCTCACAAGACGCCACCACCCCCGCCATCCCACCGGTCCGCATCCCCGCCCGCACAAGGCGAACCCCGGGCGAGCCTCCCGATCAGATGAAACTCTTCTGAGGGGCCCCGTACACTGATCCATCCCCATGCCTCCCAAGCCCCCCAAGCCCGAACCGAACGACGCCGACATCCGCTCCCTCACCTTCGAGCAGGCCGTCGAGCAACTCGAATCCATCATTGACCGCATCGAATCGGGCGAGATCGGCCTCGAAGATTCCCTCAAGCAATACGAACGGGGAACGCGCCTCCGCGACCACTGCCGCGAGATCCTCGCACGCACCGAGCAGCGCGTCACCGAACTCACGCCGCAGAAGCCCGATGACGCCGCGCCGTAACCCCGGCAACCATCTGAGGATTCCGCCACTTCACCGCCCGGGATCGCCGATGAACCTCCCGCGACATGGATAATCTTCAACTCATCCAATGGTCCGCCGCCATCACCGCCCTCCTCTTCTGGACGGCCTTCGGCGGGATCTGCGGCTCATTCATCAACGTCCTCGTCTACCGCCTCCCCAGGGGACTGAACGTCGTCACCCCGCCCTCTGCCTGCCCCGCCTGCGGCACGCACCTGCGATGGTTCGACAACGTGCCCGTCCTCGGTTGGATCGCCCTCGGCGGAAAGTGCCGATATTGCCGCACGCGCATCTCTCCCGAATACCCGATCGTCGAACTCGTCGTCGCGCTCCTCTTCGGAGGGATGTGGGCCGTCTGGTTCATGCACCCCTCGCTCACCGACCTCGTCGGCATCCGGCAAACATTCTGGCGGCCCGACTTCGCCGTCGAGGGCATCTGGCGCATGTGGCCCATGTTCATGGTCATGCTCGCGCTCGTCGCCTCGCTCGTCGCCGCCACGCTGATCGACGCTCGCACCTTCACCATCCCGCTCGTCATCCCGTGGTTCGCAACCGCGGTGGGAATCATCACCCACCCGCTCCATGCCGCGTGGATCCAATACACCGGTGGCCTCCACCTCAACCCGCACGCATGGACCATCCCCTTCCGACCGGCGGGAGGTGTTGGCCTCGCCCTCGGCGGAGCCGCGGGAATCGCCCTCTCGATCGCCCTGCTCCGGCTGCGCATTCTCCCGCAATCCTTCGCCGACTACCCGGAATGGGAAGAAAAGGCGTTTGAAGCCGAACGAGCCGCCGACGCCGCGCCGCGAGATGAATCCGCCACCCCTCCCCCCGCGACAACCCCATCCCTCCGCCTCGTCCTCACACGCACCCTTCTCCTCACCGGCCCCGCCGTCGCCTTCATGTTTGCCGGGTTCACCCTGGGCCTCCCGCGCGACCGCGCACTGGCCTACGCCACCATCGGGGCAGGCTTCGGCCTCATCCTCGGTCTCATCCTCCGAAGAATGGCCCCCGACCAGGGCGCAGGCCCCTCCGATGAACCCATCTGGTCCCACTATCCGAACACCCGCCGGGAAATCTGGAAGGAGATCGCCTTCTGTCTTCCTGCCGTCCTACTCGCCGCCATCGGCTGGTGGCTCACCACCCCAACGGGACCACTCGGACACGCGACCTTCAACTCCCCGCTCTGGCTCCACGCCCTCTCAGGCTCACTCTTCGGCTACCTCGTCGGAGGCGGAATCGTCTGGGTCTTCAGGATCGGAGGCTCCCTTGTCCTCGGAAAGGAAGCCATGGGGCTGGGGGACGTCCACCTCATGGCCGCCGTCGGGGCCTGCCTCGGCTGGATCGACCCGCTCCTCGCCTTCTTCACCGCCCCCTTCCTCGGCATCGGCTGGGCCGTCCTGAGCGTCTTTTTCCGCCAGGTTTTCCACAGAAAGGGGACCGCGCTCCCCTACGGCCCCCACCTCGCCGCCGCCACCCTCATGGTCATCCTGCTCAAGCCCGCCTTCGAATCGGCACTCTCGATCATCATGGCGAGGCCGGTCAACATCCCCTGATCCAGATTCCGGCAATAGGCCGATGATTCTCGCTTGACGCCGCCACATTTTCCGGCTGATATCCCACCACAATCGACCATTCCAAACGGAGAACGAGAATGAACGCCCACATCAACGGATTGACCAACCGACGCGCCCCGATCATCGCACTGATCGCCCTCTCGGCCGCCGCGCTCCTGCTCGGGGGCTGCAACGACCAGAAAAAGAAGGACGCCCTCACCATCGCGCAACTTCAGGAAGACAATCAGTCACTCGTCACCGAGAACGAGCGACTGAGCAACGAGGCCAAGGCCGCCGCCGAACGCGCCGCCGCCGCTGAGGCCGAGGCCGCGACACTCAAGTCCGCACCGCCCGTCACCGGTTCAGCCTCCGGCGGCTCGGGAGGCGACCGCATCCTCACCATCGCCGGTGACGTCGCCTTCGGCCCGGGACAGATCACCCTCACCTCCGCCGGCAAGGCGGAAGTTGACAAGATCATCCGCACCATCAAGAGCCAGTACAGCGGGAGCCGAATCGAGGTCGCCGGATTCACCGACAGCGACCCGCTCAAGAAGACAAAGGACAAGTACACCGACAACGAGAATCTGAGCGTGCAGCGCGCCCTCGCCGTCGAACGCTACATGAACAGCAAGGGCATCCCGGGCGATCTCACCCACAGCTCGGGCTACGGCCCCTCCAACGCGAAGGGTTCCAAGAAGGACAGCCGCCGAGTCGAGATCCGAATCCTCGCCAACTGATTCCACGACGACATCAACGCAAGCCCGCGGACGCCACGTTCGCGGGTTTTTCATTGGCACACGACGTATCCTCAACGCCGGATGACCGATCCAGCCACCGCCCAAACCTGGACCCTCACCACCCCGGTCGAAGAGTTGCCGGGAGTCACGGAGATCCGCGCCGCCGCCCTGCGACGCATGGAAATCAGGTGCCTTGCACACCTCATCGCCCACCTCCCCTCGCGCCACCAGTACGAGGAAGCCGAATCCGCCATCGCCGATATCACCGTCGGCCGACTCGTCACCGTCCGGGGTGAAGTCACCGACACCCGAGCCGTCCGCGCCGGCCGCGCCCGATTCGAAGCCGTCCTTCTCGACGAGACCGGGCGCATCGACCTCTGCTGGTTCAACATGCTCTTCCTCCAGGACCGCATCCACCCCGGCTCGAAGATCCGAATCCAGGGAAAGGTCAACCGCCGCGGCCCCCGACTCCAGATCATCAACCCGAAATGGGAATGGATCCCCGAAGGCGCGGAGGGACCGATCAACCGACAGGCCCACATCCGTCCCATCTATCCCGCGACCGAGGACATGCCCTCGTGGGCATTCGAACGGCTCATCACCTCAGTCATCGACCGCGCCCTGCCGCTCATCGTGGACCACCTGCCCGACGACTTCCGCAAGGAACGCGCCCTCCCCACGCTGGCCGAGGCGTATCGACTCATGCACCAGCCGCAGACGATGGAAGACCTCAACAACGCACGCCGACGGCTTGTCTACGACGAACTCCTCCTCCTCCAACTCGGCGTCCACATGAAACGCGCCCACGTCCGCCGAACGCTCCACGCCCCCGCGCTCAACTGGAACAACGCCATCGACGAGCACATCCGCGCTCGCATTCCGTTCACCCTCACCCCGGGACAGGAAGAAGTCATCCGCGAGATCGCCGCCGACCTCCGCAAGCCCACCCCGGCCAACCGCCTCATCCAGGGCGACGTTGGTGCCGGCAAGACCGTCGTCGCGCTCTACGCCATGCTCATGGCCGCCGCCTCGCGCCATCAGGCCGCCCTCATGGCCCCGACCGAACTCCTCGCGGAGCAGCATTACGACTCGGTCTCGCGCCTGCTCAGGGGGTCCACCCTTCGCCTCGCGCTCCTCACCGGCTCGGTCACGGGCATCGACCGCGAACGGATGATGCGAGGCATCGCCCAGGGGGAGATCGACCTCGTCATCGGAACCCACGCCCTCCTCACCGAATCCGTCTCCTTCCACTCCCTCGCCGTCGCCGTCATCGACGAGCAGCACCGCTTCGGCGTACACCAGCGCGCCACCTTGCGCGAGCGAAACGCCGACGATCGCTCCATCCCGCACACCCTCGTCATGACCGCGACGCCGATCCCGCGAACGCTCGCCCTCACGATCTTCGGCGACCTGGACATCTCCACGCTCCGAGGCCTCCCGCCCGGAAGAACCCCCATCGCCACACGGATCATGCCCGCCGAGCGCGCCGACGAGGTGTACGCCTTCGTCCGCAATCGCCTTGACCAGGGGGAGCAGGCGTTCATCGTCGCGCCAACCATCGGCGATGACGAATCCCTCCTCCTCCCCGAAGCGTCGCCTGAACAGGGGACGCGCGATGTCAACTCGATCCTCAAGACCCTCCGCGAAGGACCGCTCAAGGGCAAGCGACTCGAAGCCATCCACGGCCGACTCAATCGTGAGTCGCGCGAACGAATCATGGACCGATTCCGCTCAGGACAGATCGACGCCCTCGTCGCCACCACCATCATCGAAGTCGGCGTCGATGTGCCCAACGCCACGCTCATGGTCATCGAGAACGCCGACCGATTCGGCCTCGCGCAACTCCACCAACTCCGGGGCCGAGTCGGACGCGGAAAAACCGCCTCTGTATGCGTTTGCATCACCTCCGCCGCCCCCACCCCGGGGGCGGAGGCTCGCCTCGCCGCACTCGCCGCCACGACCGATGGCTTCGCCATCGCCGAGAAAGACCTCGAACTCCGTGGCCCGGGCGATTTCATCGGCGCCCGGCAGGCGGGAGCCGCTCCGTTCCGCCTCGCGGAGTTCCCCAAGGACATGGATCTGTTGCTTCTCGCGCGCCGGGACGCAAATCTGTGGATCGAACGCTCACCCCTCCTCGCCACGGACGCCGACCGGCTCATCCGCTCTCGCCTGATGAAAGTTCACGGCCAGTCGCTCGGATTGGTTGACGTTGCATGATGATTCATGCAAACTGACAAACGTGGAACTCTCATCACTTCATGAACGCATCCAGGCCGTGGTCGGCACACTGACCTATCGCGCACTCGCCGAAGCGACCAACCAACACCCGGAAACCGTCCGACGTTATATGCAGGGACAGGCCCCGAGCGCCGAGTTCCTCTCCGCGCTCTGTTTCAGGTTCGACATCAACGCCCAGTGGCTCCTCACGGGTCAAGGCCCACCCCGCCACACCGAGACACGCGCCCACGCGCTCCGCGAGGCAAACCCCTCCGAACTCCTCGCCGCCATCGCCGCCGCCCTGGAACGCCTGACCGACCGGGTTGATAGAATTGAACTCTTCGTGCAGACGCTCGAATCCACGCTGCGCGGCCGCGGCCAGCCTTCAGCCGAAACCGTCCCAGCCGAGGCGGAAATACGTGAAACCAAAGCCCGCACCAACAACCAGCAACCCACCCCTCATGCAGGCGCCGCCGCAAAGCGGGTCGCCGATGCTCTTGCCGAACGATCACGCCCGGATGCTGATTGATTTGCTCACCATCGCTGGAGGCGAAGGCGCCGAACTCCTGCGACGATGGGTCGCCGCCCTCATGAACGCACCGCCCGAGGAACGAAGAGGCATCGTCGAAGCCGTCGAGAAGCGAATCGTGGACCTCTACCACCCCGTCACCACCGAGCCGCCGACAGCCGAGGACGCCACGCTCCACCTTCACGCTCAGCCGATCGAGAGCGCGGGAATCACCGAGGTCGTCGTGCGATCCTTCGCCGCCGCCGAACCGAAAAAGCAGCCGTCCCCCCGCGGGCGCGAGCGCTCGGCCTGACGCACGGCATCGACCGCCGCACCGCGTACCATGACGCGCATGCCCGACGAGTCGCAAGGCAACGAAACCCTCGCCTCACTCTTTCATCGCATCGCGCAGATGCTCGAAGTCACCGGCGCGGACCGGTTCCGAGTCATCGCGCACGACCGCGCCGCACGGCTCATCGAATCACACCCCGAAGACCTCGCCGCCATCGCGCGCAAGCACGGCCCGAAGCCCCTCACCGCCATCGAAGGCATCGGCCCGAAGATCGCCGATAAAATCGCCGAGTTCGCCTCCACCGGACGCATCGCGGAGCACGACGAACTCGTCGCCGCCGTGCCGCCGGGCCTGCTCGAACTCTTCAACGTTCCCGGCCTCGGCCCGAAGACCATCCGCGCGCTCTGGCAGGAGAAGAACGTCACCAGCATCGACGATCTCAAGCGCATCATCCACGACGGCTCGATCATGGATCTCCCGCGCATGGGCGCCAAGACCGTCGCCAACATCAAGGAGGCCATCGAGTTCTCCGAACACGCCGCCGAAAGAATCCCGCTCGGGATCGCTTGGCCCATCGCCGAGGCGATCGTTCGCCGGATGTCGAAAGTTAAGGGCGTCACCCAGGCCGCATTCGCCGGCTCGCTCCGCAGGGGACGCGAAACCATCGGCGACCTCGACATCCTCGTCGAATCCAACGACGCGGACGCCGCACGCGACGCCTTCACAACCATGAAAGAGGTCACCAAGGTCATCGCCGCGGGAGAAGCCAAGTGCTCCGTCCGCCTCGAAATCGGCGGCCGACACGTGCAGGCCGACCTCCGCATCGTTCCCCCCGGCTCGTGGGGCGCCGCCCTCCTCTACTTCACCGGATCAAAGGAACACAACATCCGTCTGCGCGAACGAGCACAGAAATCGGGAATGACCCTCAACGAATACGGCCTCTACATCGAGGACAAGGCCAAGTCGCCCCCCCATCTGCGAGGCGTCAAGCCCGTCGCCTCAAGGGACGAGCAGGCCATCTTCAAAGCGCTCGGCCTCCCAGAAGCGCCGCCCGAACTCCGCGAAGACCGCAACATCGATGAGCCGCCCCCCGAGCACCTCATCGAACTCGCCGACATCAAGGCGGAACTCCACGCACACACCACCGCCTCCGACGGACGGATGTCGATCGACGAACTCGCCGAACACGCCAAAGCACGCGGCTTCCACACCATCGCCGTCACCGATCACTCGCAGAGCAGCGCCCTCGCCGGAGGACTCCGCCCCGACGCCCTGCGAAAGCACATCGACAACGTCCGCGAAGCAAACGAACGGGCCAAGGGCATCACCATCCTCGCCGGCAGCGAGGTGGATATCCGCGCCGACGGCTCGCTCGATTACGACGACGAACTCCTCGCACGGCTCGATATTGTCGTCGCCTCGCCCCACGCCTCTCTCCGACAGGACGCCCGTACCGCCACCGATCGGCTCCTCCGCGCCATCACCCATCCGCTCGTCCACATCATCGGCCACCCCACCGGACGCATCATCAACAAGCGCGAAGGCTTCCACCCCGACATCAACGAACTCGCCGCCGCCGCCGCTCAGCACCGCACCGCGCTCGAACTCAACGCCAACTGGCTGCGGCTCGACCTCCGCGACACACACCTCCGCGCCGCCCTCGCCGCGGGAAAGGGCAACACGCTCATCGCCATCGACTGCGACGTTCACCACCCCGACGACTTCGAGAACCTCCGCTTCGGCGTCCTCACCGCGCGACGCGCCGCCCTCACCTCCCCGTCATGCGTCAACACCTGGCCCGCGAAGAAACTCCACCACTGGCTGCAAAGCAAGCGAACATGAACCGGATCATCCAAGGCGACAACCTCGATATCCTCCCGACGCTCGCCCCCCGGTTCGCCCGGCTCATCTACATCGATCCCCCCTTCAACACCGGGTCAACCCAGTCGCGCGAACGCATCACCGCCGTCGCGGACGCGCTGGGCGACCGCCGAGGATTCGCCGGAAAACACTACAGGACCGCTCGAACCGCGGGCCCCGAGTACGCCGACAACTTCGATCACTACCTCGACTTCCTCATCCCACGCATCCGCGCCTCGCTGCACTGCCTCACCCCCGACGGTTCGCTCTTCGTCCATCTCGACTACCGCGAAGTTCACTACGTCAAGATCGCGCTCGATCAACTCCTCGGCCGCGAACGATTCATGAACGAGATCATCTGGGCCTACGACTACGGCGGACGATCAAAGCGCCGCTGGCCTTGCAAGCACGACACCATCCTCTGGTACGCCATGAACCCGGACAACTACGTCTTCAACTACGACCAGATCGACCGAATCCCGTACATGGCCCCCGGACTCGTCACCCCGGAGAAAGCCGCCCTCGGCAAAACCCCGACCGATGTCTGGTGGCACACCATCGTCCCCACCTCCGGCAAGGAGAAAACCGGGTACCCGACGCAGAAACCGCTCGGAATTCTCAACCGCATCGTCCGCGTCCACACGCACCC
>JAEUIV010000044.1 GCA_016795005.1 Phycisphaerae bacterium | reverse complement strand
TCTGAACGCGGCGGAGCATCGCGGGGCGCAGTGGCGGCTGGGGATTCACATCGCCGACGTGTCGCATTTCATCGCCGCGGGTTCGCCGCTGGATGAAGAGGCGAAGGACCGCGGCAACTCCTGCTACCTGCCTCGGCTGGTGATCCCGATGCTTCCCGAGGTGCTCTCGAACGGCATCTGCTCGCTGCAGGAGGGCGTGCCGAGATATGTGAAGAGCGCGTACATCGATTACGACAGCGAGGGCCGGGTGAAGGGGGCGCACTTCCGCGCCGGATTGATCAAGAGCGCCAAGCGGCTGACGTATCTGGAGGCGCAGGCGCTGATCGACGGGAAGCCGGAGGAGGCCAAGGCCCACGCCAAGACCGAGCCGCGGTACACGGACGAACTCATCAAGACGTTGAAGCAGATGGACCATCTCAGCCGGACGATCCGCGATCGCCGCCGCAAGCAGGGGATGATCCACCTGGAACTGCCCGATGTTGAACTCGTGTACGACGAGAACGGTCGCGTGATCGACGCGGTGCCCGAGGATGACGCGTACACGCACACGCTGATCGAGATGTTCATGGTCGAGGCGAACGAGGCGGTTGCCCGGCTGTTCGAGGACCTGGGCGTTCCGCTGCTCCGCCGGACGCACCCGGAGCCGGTGCCCGGGAACATGGAGCAGTTGCGCGACTTTGTGAAGGTCGCGGGCTACCGGATTCCCAAGAATCCGACGCGAGAGGAGCTGCAGGCGCTGCTCGACGCCACGGCGGGGACGGCGGCGGCTCCCGCGGTCCACATCGCGGTGCTGCGAACGTTTACGCGGGCCGAGTATTCACCCGCGCTCATCGGGCACTTTGCGCTTGCGAGCACGGCGTACGCGCACTTCACCAGCCCGATCCGGCGCTACGCCGATCTCACGGTCCACCGCGCCCTCACACGATTCCTTGAACTGACCGACAACGGGCAGAAACTCCCGAAAGACGAGCGTGAGTTCAAGAAACTCGGGCTGGCCCTCCGCGAAAGCCCCGAATGCCCCGACGAGGCGACGCTCACGACCATCGGCAACCGTTGCAACCAGACCGAGGACAACGCGGAGAGCGCCGAGCGCGAACTGCGCCAGTTCCTTGTCCTGCAACTCCTCGAGAGCCATATCGGCGAGTCGTTCCCCGCGCTCGTCACCGGCGTGACCAACAACGGCGTCTTTGTCCGCCTCGACAAGTACCTCGCGGAAGGGATGATCAAGGTCGAGGACCTTCCCGCGCCGCAGAAGGATGGGCGGACGATCCGCGATCCGCGCTGGGTCTTCGATCGCAACACGGGGTCGATCGTCGAGCAGCACTCGGGGCGCTCCTTCAACATCGGCGACCGGCTCCAGGTCACGATCGCGGAGATCGATCTGGCGCGACGCCAGATGGAGCTGGTCGTGAGCGATGCGTCGAACCGTGACGTGGGCAAGGAGAAGCGGCTCGCCGACAAGTTGAAGATCGGAGGGGGCGGGATCGGCGAGGAACTCGGCGGCGGGTTTGATCGCAAGACCGGCGTCGACCGGCGGGCCGCCAAGAGCAAGATGCGCGAACTCCGCAAGAGCGATCACCGGGGCGATCGGAAGAACAAGGGCAAGCGGCAGTAGGGGGGATCGCTCACTTGCTTCCGGGCTTCAGGTACGTGTTGCTCATCTCCCACACTCCCGGTATGGGCTGAGTGAGAGGACGGCTGGTCCCGGGGCCGGGCGTCACCCGGTCACGCAGGAGGAGGATGAGGTCCGACAGCGCCGAGGGATGCTGCGCGGCGTAGGCGTGGCTGCTGCCGCCCTTGACATCGCAGTTGATCAGTTCCAGTCGCGTGACCTTCGACAGCCGATCCTGCTGCTCCGGCGTCATGTCCTTCGCCTTGAGCGTGCCGATGCGGTTCTTGCTTCCGAAGAGCCAGTTGGCGATGGCGATCGCCTGATCGGCGGGGGAGATGTAGATCACCGTGCGTTCGGCGATGTTGAGGAGGTTCTCGCCAAAGAAGCGTTGCTGGAAGACTTCCATGTCCAGGTCCGGCGCTGCGAGAACGAGCGTGGCGAGCTTGAGAAGCTTGTATGGAGGGCGCTCGCCGTAGGCGTCGGCGCCGGCTCGCTCGGTCAGCCCGAGCACCTTCGAGACATATCCGGCGCCGGACGCGCCGCGGATCTCCGAGTTCAGTTCGCGGAGCGCGGTGGTGGCGACATCGGTACCCCGGCTGTGGGCGATGATGTGGATCCGCTCGATGCCGGGGCAGGTGGCGAGGGCGACGATGAGGCGCTTGAGATGGACGATCGTGAACTCGCCCGATTCGCGGTCAAAGAAGTAGCCGAGCAGGCCTCCTGAGCCGGCGGGCCAGGTGTAGACCATGGGGAGGCCCACGCGACCGCCCATGTGCCAGGCCATGGCCATGCGGATGACGGCGTCGTCGAACGTGTTGTTGAAGCCGTGGACGAAGAGCACCACGTCCTTGGCGCCCGCCTGCTCTGCCTGTCGAGCGATCAGCGCGTGGAAAGTTTCGGTGTCGGCGAAAAGAGTTTCGAGGGCGTCGGGCTTGGGGCGGATCCAGCCGTCTTTCGGCTCCATGAGCGCCGCGATGGGGGTGAACGATCCGAGTTCTTCCACTTTTGTCACGCCGGGCCGGTAGTTCTGGCGATGATCCGGGCTGGTGCTGTCCGCGACGATCTGGTCCCAGGTGGCGTTCGTCCCGAGGGTAGCGGTGGCGAGGCCGTAGACGAACCTTGGATTGCGTTTGAATCCGTAGTGCGGCCCGGACGGAGTCGTGCGATCGACGGCGCGGTCCGTGACATAGATGATCGGCGCCTCCGCGGAACGGAGCGTCTCGGGGACGCGGTCGTAATACGCTCGCCCGGCTTCACCGTACATGACATAGGGCGTGGCGATGAGCGTCTGGGAGCAGCCACACAACGACGCTGCGAGGCAGACGATCGCCGACAGGCCGAACAAGATTGAAGATCGCACGCGGCTTGCTCCTCTTGGGAGAATCGGATCAGGATGATCCGCCGGATCGGTGCATCGTACCGCTACTTGCCGGCCTTATAGAAGGGCAGGGGGGTGACTTCAGCGGCCATGGTTTCCCCTCGGCCCGAGTCGACAACGATCTTTGCTCCCTTGTCTGAGAGCGCTCGATCCACGTAGCCCATCGCGATGCACCGGCCGAGCGTCGGGGAGTTGCAGCCGCTGGTGATCTCGCCGACCTCTCTGCCGCCCGCGCGATCGAGGAGTTTCATTCCCTGGCGTGCGGTGCGTTTGCCCTCGATGAAGAGGCCGACGAGTTTTCTCGGCGGCCCGCCGCCGTCTCGTACGCGCTTCAGCGCGTCCATGCCGACATACGGCTCTCCTCGCTCGGCCTGGTCCTTATCGACGTGAATCGCGAAGTCGAGTCCGCTGGCGAGGGCGCTGATCTCTTCTCCCAGTTCGTGCCCGTACAGGGGCATGCCCGCCTCGAGCCGGAGCGTGTCGCGCGCGCCCAGCCCCGTCGGGCGGATGATGGGGCTGGCGCCCTTCATGTCCACATCCTTGAGCAGGAGTTTGAGGGCCATGTCCACCGCCGCCGCGGGGAGGACGACCTCAACCCCATCTTCGCCCGTGTAGCCCGTGCGGCTGACCAGCAACTTCAGGATCAGGTAGTTCTTCTCGACGAAGCGGTACCGCTTGAGCGTCGGGATCTCCTTGCTGAACTTCGCGACGATCTCCATGACCTTCGGCCCCTGGAGCGCGACCATCGCGGTCTTCATGGTCCGATCGTCGATGTTGACGACCAGATCGCCCTTGATCTCGGCGAAATGTGTGAGCAACTTCTCCCGGTTCGAGGCGTTGACAACCAGGAAGTAATCATCGTCGTCGATCTTGTAGACGATGATGTCGTCGCGCACGCCGCCGCGCTCGTTGCATACCAGTGAATACCGGCACTGCCCCGGCTCCATGTCGCTGATGCGGCGCGTGCAGAGGCGTTCGAGGAAGCGGCGGGAGTGGCGCCCCGTCACCTTCACACGGCCCATGTGCGACACGTCAAAGAGTCCGCCGGAGGTTCGGACCTGCCTGTGCTCCTCGACGATGGAACCCGGCGCGCCGTCCGGGCCGGCGTACATGATGGGCATCTCCCATCCGGCAAAGTCAACCATCTTGCCGCCGTGATCCGTGTGAAAGGCAAAGAGCGGTGTACGAAGGGGCACGCGGGGTTCTCCTCACGCCTCGCGCCCTTCAATCGGGCCGGGGCCGGAGGAGTGTAATCGAGTCTGATCCGAACGCGGCCGCCTCGCCGGGGATCACCGTCGGCGTCGGCGGCCGGCGCTCCAGCCCTTGCCACCGGCGGACCAGGGGCCGGCCCGCTCAACGAATGGTCGAAGAGCGCTCCATCGATCATCAAGGTTGAACTCGATCCGACGCTCGAACACAACGGGCGGGCTTAGACGCCCGGATTGACCGCCCAATGCATCTTCTGCACCAGCGTGTGCCAGTAACTCGACCTGGTGTTGTGGACCAGTCGGACGGGCCTCGGGTCGCGCCGGATGGAGACGCGATCGCCCGCGAGCAGGTGGCAGTGCATCTGCCCGTCGAGGACGAGAGTGGTGCCTTCGCGCGATTCGCCGTTCCAGCCGGAGTTGGCTCGCTTGACGTGCAGTTCGATCACGCTGTCGCCGGGGAGCACGATGGGACGGAACGCGAGCGAATGCGCGGCGATCGGCGTCACGGTCAGCGACGAGACTTCCGGCGCGACGATCGGCCCCCCGGCGCTCACGCCGTAGGCGGTCGATCCCGTGGGGGTGGAGACGATGACGCCGTCGCCGCGGAAACTCGGTCCCTCGACGCCGTCGATGGTCAGGCCGACCTCGATCATCCTGTAGGGCGGCCCCGCCGTGACGACACAATCATTCATCGCCAGCCCGGAGAAGATTGCGCCGGGCGAGCGAAGATCACCGCGTCGAACCGTCGCGTTCAGGAGCATCCGCTCGCGCAGGACGAGCGGACCATCGCCCAGCAGCACGGGGGCCTGCTCCCGCAGCGAGGCGACATCAAACTCCGCGAGGAAGCCGAGATTCCCGAGATTCACGCCGATGAGGGGCAGCCCCAGGTCGACGCAACGCTTCGCCTGCGAGAGCAGGGATCCATCCCCTCCGAGCACCATGATGAGGTCCGCGCCACGAGCATCGGTGATGGGATCGGTGGAGACATCCATCTCGGCGGCGATCCGGCCTTGTGATTTCAGGACCGAGCGGACCTCGGGGAGCGCGGCCGTGACCTGGGGCTTGGTGCGATTCACGAGGAGGAGTACGGCGCGTGGCATGCGTTCCAATGATAGGTTGTGCGTCTTCCCCCGTGGCCGATCTTCCATCCAACACGCTCGGGCTGCGAGAAAATCTCTCGCAGTTTCTCCTGCTGACGGCGGCGAACTGTTTCGTCGGCGGAGTGGTCGGGGCTCAGCGATCGGTCCTCCCGATGGTGGGGGGCGAATACTTCGGACTCGCCTCCGCGACGGCGCTCACCTCCTTTGTCGTCTCATTCGGGATCGTCAAGGCCTGCACCAACCTGGTCGCGGGCCGGCTGGCGGACCGGATCGGGCGTCGAAATGTGCTGCTGCTCGGTTGGGCGGCGGCGGCGCCCATCCCGTTCATGATCGCGGTTGCTGCCGACCGGCATGCCTGGTGGATGATCGTCGCGGCCAACGTGCTTCTCGGGATCAACCAGGGGCTGTGCTGGACGATGACGGTGGTCATGAAAGTTGACCTGGTGGGCGCGCGTCGGCGGGGGCTGGCGCTCGGCGTGAACGAATCGGCGGGGTACACCTTCGTCGCGCTGGCCGCGTTTCTGGTGGCGCTGATGGCGACCGAGGCGATGCCCCTGCGCGGGATCATCATTCTCACCGGGGTGTTCGTGGGCGCCGGCTTTTGTCTTTCCCTGATCTTTGTCCGCGATACGGAGGCACATCTCGAAATGGAGCGCGCCAGGGATGAGTCGGCGCCGAGGCCGGCCCGCGTGCCGCGTGCGCGACTTGCCGCGTCTCAAGCCGGGTTACTCTGCAACTTGAATGACGCGGTCATCTGGACCACGCTCCCGCCCTTTCTCGCGGCGCTGCGGCTCGATGCGGCGCATGTCGGCTTCTTCGCGGCGCTGTACCCCGGCATCTGGGGGCTTTCACAACTGGTCACGGGCGCACTGAGCGACCGCTTCGGGCGAACAAGGCTCATCATCATCGGGATGTTCGTGCAGGGTGCGGGACACATCGTTCTCGGATTCGCCGGCTACAGCCCGATGATCGCGGCGGCGGGGGGATGCACCCTGCTCGGCATCGGCACCGCGCTGGCCTATCCCTCCCTGCTGGCCTTCGTCGCGGACCAGTCGCTGCCCATGGATCGCTCCAAGGCTCTCGGCTCGTACCGCTTCTTTCGTGACATGGGCTACGCCGCGGGCGCGCTCGGCGCGGGGGCGATGGTTGACGCCGCCGGCTTTGCGGCCGCGATTCACGTCTCCGGCGCGGTCACGATCCTCTCGGGAGTTGTCTTCATGACGCTGATCCGACCCGGGGCGGTGTCACCCGGGGGGCGCTGATCGAAGCACACCCAACGCCCCGGGTGCGACTCGAACGCACGACCTGCCGCTTAGAAGGCGGCTGCTCTATCCAACTGAGCTACCGGGACACGCCAAAACTGTAGCACGCGAGCGGCGGACAGCCCATCCGGGCGCGTGGAACCATCCGCTCGGCGATGGGGAATCGTTCAGGAATTGCCGCTATCATGCGGCCCTCAACGATGACCCAACTCGCCGCACCAGTGACGACGAAGAGGATTCGGCCGGCCGCTCGCTCGGAGGTGACGCGCCCGTCCATGGCCCGAGATTTTCTCGCGCTCACGAAGCCCGGGATCGTCCGCCTGGTGACGATCACCTCCGGCGTCGGCTTCGCGCTGGCGCTGGTGCATCGGGGCTGGGGATCTGTTCCGCTCGGAGAGGTGCTCTTGATGGCCGCGGCGTGCATTGTCGGCACGGCGCTCTCCGCCGCCGGCGCGAACACCTTGAATCAGTGCATGGAGGTCCGGCGTGATGCGCTGATGACGCGGACGCGGCTGCGGCCGATTCCCGCTCATCGCCTGACCGTTGCCCAGGCGGCGGCTTTCGGCGCGGCGCTGTCCGCCCTGGGGATCGGCGTCCTGTGGGTCGGCGCCAACCCCGTGGCCGCGGTGGTTTCGATCGTCACGACGTTCACGTACCTGTTCATCTACACGCCGATGAAATCCGTGACGCCCCTGGCGACGTGGGTCGGAGCGGTTCCCGGCGCTCTTCCGCCCCTGATCGGCTGGGCGGCCGCGTCCGATGGGGCCTGGCGGGGACTTGACCACCCCGGCGGATGGACGATCTTTCTCATCATGTTTGCGTGGCAGATCCCGCATTTTCTCGCGCTTGCGTGGAAGTACCGCGACGATTATGCGCGCGGGGGCTACCGGGTGCTCTCGCTGAATGACCATTCGGGGCTGGCGACGGCGTGGCAATCCGTGATCTGGACGCTCATCATGATCGCTCTTTCGCTGACTCCGGTGTGGGCGATGAGAAACCATGTCGGCTGGGCGTATGCCGTGTCGGCGGTGCTGCTCGGGTGCGGGATGCTGCACCTCAGCGTCACGTTGCTGGCGACGCGGAGCGACCGCAACGCCCGCAATCTTTTTCTCGGTTCGGTGGTCTACCTGCCGATCGTGCTCTTTGTGCTCGTCGCGGACGCGGCGCGGAGCGTCGTTGGATAATCCGTCGAAGCCCGCGAATCCTCCGGCTCAGTGAAGCATGAACCAGACGACCACACACGAACCGACCGGTGCGATGGCCGAGGGGGGCGTGCCGCGTCCGGGTGCGGCGGTGGCCTTCACGTCTGTCCGCCGAGTCTACCGGGCCACGCGGAAGGAACCGGCGCGGACGGCGCTCGACTCGGTCTCGCTCACGGTCGCCCGTGGGGAATGGCTCTCGATCCTGGGTCCGAACGGCTCGGGCAAGTCAACGCTGCTCCGCATCATCGCCACGCTTGACCGGCCCGACTCGGGCGGCGTGACGATCCTCGATCAGGCAGGTCTTGGCGGCGGGAGCGTGCGAGCCGTGCGCGCACGGATCGGGGTTGTGTTCCAGCACCCCGGGCTGGATCCGCTGATGACCGTTCGTGAGAACCTGTTGTTGCAGGCGGCGCTCGTCGGTATGACGCGATCCGATGCGGAACAGCGCGTTCACTTCGTCGCGGCTTCGCTGGGCGTGACCGATCGTCTGAACAGCCGCGTCGGCACGCTTTCCGGCGGTCTCGCGCGGCGTGCCGACTTGGCCCGGGCGCTCCTGTCGGAGCCGGAACTGCTCCTTCTTGATGAACCGACCGCGGGGCTTGACCCGGAGGCACGGACGGTGTTCCTGGACCTGCTGAGCCAGAGGCGTCTCGATTCGGCGGCGCCTCTGACGATCATCATGACCACGCATCACATGGACGAAGCCGAGCGAGGCTCGCGTGTGGCGCTCATGCACGCCGGGCGGATCGTCACGGAGGGCAAGCCGGCCGAACTCCGTCGAGCGCTCGGGGGCAACGTGGTCGTCACGCGATCCGAGAACGCCTCGTTGCTCGAGTCAGCGGGGCTGACGCTGACTCGAACGGCCCCCGACGCGGTGGGCGCCGGAAGCCCGGACGGGGTCGAGCGTGCCGTGGTGGCGCTCACCCGCGCGGCCGCGCCTTTTTCCGTCGGACCGCCCACGCTTGCCGACGTGTACTTCGCACACACCGGGGCGAGGCTGAACTCCACCGCTGAAACACCATGAACGCACGGTTGCTTCAATCTCGACTTGCCGCCGCGGCGCTGACCCGGCGCGAACTGATCCGGTTCATCCGGCAGCCCTCTCGCGTGGCCGCGTCGATCGGCACGCCGGTCCTGTTGTGGCTCTTCATCGCGAGCGGGATGTCGCGATCGTTCATGATGCCGGGCGATGCCGGCGAGCACGTCTCGTACGGCTCCTACCTGCTGCCCGGCGTCGTGACGATGACCATCCTCTTCAGCACGATCTTCGCGGCGATTTCGCTTATTCAGGATCGGCAGGAGGGATTTCTTCAGTCGGTGCTCGTCAGCCCGATTCCCGCGTGGGCGATTGTGGCCTCAAAGGTTCTCGGCGGGGCGGCGGTGGCGACGCTTCAAGCGATCATCCTGCTGCTGGCCGCGCCATTCATCGGGCTGGAGCCTTCGTTCCTCGGCCTGCTCGGCGCGGTGATCGCCTCGGCGCTCACGTCGATCGCGGTTGTGGGGCTTGGGCTGGCCGCGGCGTGGTGGATCGATTCAACCGCCGGGTTCCATGGCGTCATGAACATGCTTCTGATGCCGATGTGGCTGCTGAGCGGCGCGCTCTTTCCGGTCCAGGGTTCGACCCCGTGGCTTCGTGCGATCGTCACCGCGAACCCGCTTCATTGGTGCCATTCCGCGATCGCGGGATCGCTGGGTGTGCCCATCGCCATCGCACCGATTTCGGCCTGGCTTGGAACGATCGGCTTTGCGCTCGCGATGTTTGCGCTCGCCTCGGTGGTCATCGGGCTGCGTCGATCGTGAGCGTGGCGCGGATCGCGGATAAACTCCCCCGATGACCGCACGGCCGATGATGGTGTTCACGATCCCGCTCCTGGCACTCCTGCTCCTGGGTGTGATGGTCGTGTCCTGGTTCGGGATGAACCGCCGGGCGCCGTCGGACGAGGCGCGTCTCCCCGCGGAACCCGATCCGCTTGCGTCCCTGGTGCTGCCGGATTTCACTCTCGTCGATCAGGAGGGTCGCCCCCACACGCGCGACCTGTTCAAGGGCCAGTGGACCGTGCTCGCGTTCACGTTCGCCCATTGCACCACCGTCTGTCCGATCATGCACAGCCACCTGATCCGTCTGCAATCCGAGATGAAGGGCACGCCGCTGAAGATTGTCACCATCAGCGTCGATCCGGCGCACGATACGCCTGACTCGATGCGTGCCTACGCGGAGCGCATCGGTGCCGACACGGAGCGATGGACATTCTTGACGGGTGACGCCGCGACGATCGGCCGCATCCTTGCGGGGCTGCGTTTCAGCGCTGACCCGGACCCTTCCGTTTCGATCAGCCTGCCGGGGGGAGCGACGATGAACAACATTCTTCATCCTTCGAAGGTCCTCCTGATCGGACCGGACGGTACGGTTCGAGCGCTCGAGAACGGATTGGAGTGGTCCGGGGCATCGGCGCTGCTCCGCCGCGTGCGGGGGCAGACGAGGTAGGGGGAGTTCGGCGGCGTCGGGTACAACTACGGCACCCGATGAAGACTCCGCCGGCAGTTCGTGAACGTCTCGCCTCGATCATCTCTCCCCGCCGGGACGAGATGATCGCCGACCTGGCACGCTTCGTCGCGATACCGACGGGGCACAACCACACGCCGGGGCTTGAGACGTTTCGTGCGATTCTTACGGCTCGGCTGGAAGCGCTCGGCGCCAAGGCCGAGGTCATCCCGGGCGATCCGCGGCCCGAGTGGCTGACCGAATCAACCGACCGCGACCGTGCGAAAGCATTTGAACCGCCGCCGACGGTGGTGTGCCGCCGCCCGATCAAGGAGCGCCCGCGCATCCTGCTTGCGGGGCATCTTGACACGGTGTTTGATCCGCATGGTCCCTTTCAGTCATTCACGCTCTCGCCCGATGGTCGGACCGCGACCGGGCCGGGGGTCGTGGACATGAAAGGCGGCATCCTGATTGCGCTGGTGGCGCTCGAAGCGCTCGAGAAGATGTGTATCCCGGTTTCGTGGTCGTTCCTTCTCAACAGCGATGAAGAGACCGGCTCTTACGCCTCCGACCGCGCTCTGCGCGCGGAGGCCGCTCGGAACGATCTGGGGTTGGCTCTTGAGCCGGCGCTGCCCGACGGCGGTCTGGTGACCGAGCGCAAGGGGTCGGGGCAGTTCCTCATCGAGGCATTCGGAACAAGCGCGCACGCGGGCAGAGACTTTGAGAAGGGAGTGTCCGCGGTCTACGCGCTGGCCCAGGCGATCACTCGTTGCGAGCGGCTTTGCGACGTGTCGCGCGGCTTGACGGTCAATATCGGGCCGTTGAAGGGGGGGGAGGCGACGAACATCGTGCCGGACTACGCCGCGGCGTGGGGAAATGTTCGATTCCCCGATTCGACGGGGGCGGATGAACTGGTCCGCGGGCTTGAGTCGATCGCTCGATCGTTTTCTGAAGCGGCTTCCGGAATGGACCGAGCGGCTGGGTCGTCCGCGCCCGCGACGCCAAGCCAGGAGGCGAGCAGGCATCCACGGATTCGCATCCGTCATTCAATCGCTCGCCCGGCCAAGCCGGTGACTCCCCGCACGCGACAACTCGCCGAGACGATCCGATCGGTTTCCGAGGCCTTGGGAGCGCCCCTGCCGTTCGGGACTTCCGGCGGAGTCTGTGACGGGAACAACCTACAGGAGGCGGGGCTTCCCACTCTCGACACGCTCGGCGTGAAAGGCGGTGGGCTGCACACGCAACACGAATGGATCAACATCGAGAGCCTCGTCGAGCGGGCAACCATGCTCGCGTGCGTCCTGGCGGAACTCTCCGCGTGAAGACGCAACGGTCCGACGGGCTGGAGAGTGTCGTATCCCCCGAACATTCCCCCGCCGCGCTACACTATCGGACCCGTTTCGCGGGCCTTCGTCATGCCCCCGGTCGCGCGCACCCGATCCTCACTGTTCAATCTCTCCCATGACCACGACCACCACCCAACCCGTCGCCTTGACCCAGGGCGAGCAGCTCCGTCAAAGCCCGGCCGTACGGAACGCGATCAGCGCGATTGTCGCGGAGGTTCGATCGCGTTCGAGCCATCTGACCGATGTGCGCGGGCCGCGAACGCCCGAACTCTCGACGGCGTTCAAGCAAGCCCTCGACACGGCCGCGGCGGTGCGAGGTCGGGCGATCTATTACCCGTACCTCGGCTCGGGGCTGGGCAACGGGCCCTTCGTGGAACTGCTCGACGGGTCGGTCAAGCTCGACATGCTGACCGGGATCGGCGCGCAGTTTTTCGGGCACTCCGACCCGGAACTGATCGGGGTGGCGCTCGAAGCCGCGACCAGCAACGTGGCGCTGCAAGGACACCTGACGGGCAACGAGGAAGCGGTGCGATTCGCGGAACTGATCCTCGACCAGGCGAAGCGCCACTCGCGGATGTCTCATTGCTTCCTGACCAACAACGGCGCGATGGCCAACGAAAACGCGCTGAAGATCTGCTTCCAGAAGCACGTCCCCGCGAGCCGCGTGATCGCGTTCGAGAACTGCTTCATGGGCCGCTCGTGGGCGATGTCGCAGATCGGTGACGCCGCGGCGAATCGCGTGGGGCTGCCTCTGAACGTGAACGTTGACTACATGCCCTTCTACGATCCGGTCGCGGCTCGCCAGCTGCAATCGGGCGACGTTTCCGGCTCGACGCGGTTCATCGACCTGGCGGTCAAGCGGCTGCGGCAGTATGTCGAGCGTTACCCGCTTCAGCACGCTTGCTTCGTCTTCGAACTGGTCCAGGGAGAGGGCGGCTTCAATACCGCACCACCGGAGTTCTTCAGGGAACTCATCAAGGTCTGCAAGGACGCGAAGATCGCTGTTTGGGACGATGAGATCCAGACCTTCGGCCGCACAACCTCGATGTTCGCGTACGAAGCGCTCGGAATCGGGGCGGACATCGATATTCTCTGCTTCGGCAAGATGACGCAGGTCTGCGGCGTTCTCTATGCGGCGGACTACAACCCGAAGCCCGGGCTGCTCTCCGCGACGTTCCTGGGTTCGACCGACGCGCTCCGAGTCGGCCGACGCATCATCGAGCGCCTGCGCGACGGCGATTACTACGGCCCGTCCGGTCGCATCGCACGGCACCATGAGCACTTTGTCAGGCACGCCCGCGCCCTGATCGGGCGTCATCCCGAGTGGTTCCCGCCGTGCGACGAAGTGACCGACCTCGTGGGCGGCACCGGCGGCATGATGCGATTCACCCCCTACGGCGGCAAGAAGGACCCGGTCCTGAAACTGTGCAACGCGCTCTTTGACGAGGGGCTGATCACGTTCTACTGCGGCCATGGGCCGTGGCATGTGCGGATGCTTCCGCCCCTCGGGATACTTGACGAGGCGATCTGGCCCAGGTGTTTCCAACTGATCGAGGCCGCCATGATGAAGATGTCGGCTTGATGTTTCGACGATCCTCCTCCGTGTTTTGCTGTGTTTCCAGGTGAATCAATGTTCTTCCTCCGCGAAACGAATCCCGCCGACCTTGACACGCTCTACAAACTGGCGCGGATGGTTCACTTCATCAATCTCCCCGCCGACAAGGAACTGATCGGGGAGAAGATCGCCCGATCACGCGCCTGCTTCCTCGCCGCGGCGACGGGAGAGGAGGTTCGCTTCGATACTTCTCACGACGGGAGCGCGGTGAAGGGATCGCCGATCTACATGTTCTCGATCGTCGATAGCGAAACACAGACCTGCCATGGCACCGCGATGATCATCGCCAGGATGGGCTATCCCGGGAATCCGAATCTCTCCTTCGAGGTCTCGACCAAGCACTTCTTCAGCAAGGACCTCGGCCAGGGGACAAGTCATCTTGTCCTCAAGCTACACCTCGACGAAACAAGCCCGACGGAGATCGGCGGCCTGATCCTCGCTCCGAGCATGCGGAAGCATCCTGAACGGCTGGGCAAGCAGCTCTCGCTGATCCGATTCCACTTCATGGGGATGAACCCGCACCTGTTCTCCGACCGGGTGATCGCCGAGATGATCCCCCCGATGTCGGCGGACGGGCGCAGCGTATTCTGGGATGCGCTCGGCCGACGGTTCATCAACCTCTCGTACGCCGAGGCGGACCTGTTCTGCCAGCACTCGCGCGAGTTCATGGTCAGCCTTCTCCCGCGCGAGGAGATCTACGCGACGCTCCTCCCTCCCGAGGCGAGGCAGGTCATCGGCCAGGTCGGACCGGACACCAAGCCGGCGCGCAAGATGCTCGAAGACATCGGGTTCCGATTCAAGGACCGCGTCGATCCCTTCGATGGTGGCCCGCACATCGAGGCGAAGCTTGACGACATCACTCTCGTGAAAAGCACACAGCCGGATCTCTTTGCCGGTCCTTGCCCGGCCTCGCAGTGCAAGAGGCATGGATTTGTCTCGGTCCTGCACGAGGACGGCAAGTTCCGAGCGGTGCATACGCCGTACACGGCGCTCGAATCGGGAAGCCGGGCGATCAAGCTTCCCAAGGAAGCGATGCAGACGCTGATGCTCGAAGCGGGGATGCCGATCGGCGTCACGCCGCTGAATCTGCACGGCAAATCCGTCGCAAAGCAGCCGAAGAGAGCCAAGTCGAGCAAGAAGCGTGCGACGCGGGCGACCGCGTGATCGCTCCGGCACCCCAACTCGAATCCGAATGACCGACCCCGCGAACATCATCGCCGATCGCATTCTTCCGCTCGCCTCCTCGGGTGGGAGCGTGGTCCGTTCGCACGATCCTTCGCGGCCGTCGCGGGTCATCTGGAACGCGGCGACCATCCCGGTTCACGTGGATCAGGCGGTCAATGCCGCCCGAGCGGCGTTCCCCGCGTGGTCAGCCTGGCCCACGGAGCGACGAGCCCAGGCGCTCCGGGCCTACAAGACGCTTGCGGAGAATCGCTTCCGCGAACTCGCCGATCTTCTGTGTGCTGAGACGGGCAAGGCGATGTGGGAGGCGGAGGCCGAGGCGAGGCTGCTCGCAGCCAAAGTGGACACCACGTTGATGGAAGGGCCGATGAACGCGGGATCGGGGCGTGCCCGGATCACGCCCTTCGACATCCCGATCACTGCCACGCGCATCGGCCGATGCACCTTTCGACCTCACGGCGTCATGGCCGTACTCGGACCGTTCAACTTCCCGGCGCACCTGCCCAACGGTCACATCGTGCCGGCGCTCCTCGCGGGGAACACCGTTGTCTTCAAGCCCTCGGACAAGACCCCGGCGGTCGGCCAACTCTTGGCCGGACTGTTCGTGGAAGCGCTCGCATCGGTCGGCGCGCCGAGGGGAGTGGTCAACCTGGTCCAGGGAGGCGCCGACATCGCGACGCGACTCGTCTCCCACGAAGGCATCGACGGCATCCTCTTTACCGGCTCGTGGCCCGTGGGTCGGCGGATCCTGGAAGCCAATATCGACCGACCGGGTCGGAT
>JAEUIV010000035.1 GCA_016795005.1 Phycisphaerae bacterium | reverse complement strand
CCGTCCCCCCGAGACGCCGAAACCCCGCTCTCGACGCCGATCTCGAAGCCATCATTCTTCGCGCCCTCGAAAAGGATAAGGGCCACCGTTATCAATCTGCCGCGGGACTCGCGCGGGAGATCGAACGCTATCTCGACGGAGAGGCCGTCGATGCCCGCAGCGGCTCCGGCTGGTACATGCTCCGCAAGGCCGTCGCCGTCAATCGCGTTCGGCTGTACTGGGCCGCGCTGGCCGGGGTACTCTTGCTCGCGGCTGGCGTTGCCGTCGTGCTCAGCATCGCACAGGCGCGCGACTCCGCCCGGGTCGCCGCATTCCAGCAGGCGCAGGCGCGATCCGAGGGCGTCCGCGCGCGAGCCGTCACGGAACTACTCCGCGAAGTGCTGCCCGGCGCCGATCCCGCGCATCCCGAGCACACATACGTCATCGCCGGCGGGCTGAGCCGCCTCTACAACCGGCTCGAAACAGGCGCCTACGCCGCCGACCCGGACCTGGATCAGTCGCTCCGAAGAATGTGGGGAGGCATCTACACGGACATCGGCCCCGGGAAAGCCGCCGGGTACGTTGAATACGCCGAGGTCGCCCTCCGTACCGGGCTGGTCCGCCTACGCATGGAGCACGAAGGAGACCACCTCGACATCGCCTCCACTCTGCACGCGCTCGCCGGCGTCCTGTACGTCCGCCAGCGAAGCCCTGAAGCGGAGACCATCTGCCGCGACGCGCTCGCGATGCGTGCCCGAATCCTGGGCGAAGCGACGCTCCCGGTCGCCGAGTCGCGTGCTCTCCTGGCGCGGATCCTCTTCGCGCTGAAGCGGGAGAGCGATGCCGAGCGCGAGGCGGACACCGTCCTCGCGCTTCAATCGAAACTCCCCGGCGGGCGCGTGACGCTTCTAATGGCGATGATGACCGCGATCAAGGCCCGCGTCGCGCTCGACGCCGGACAGTACGAACGGTGCGAGCCGCTCCTGCTCGATTCACTCAGGCAGCGCCTCGCCTTGCTTTCCCCGGACGACCCGGACGAGATCGCCTCGCTCACCGACGCCGCCCGATTCGCGCAGGCCTGTCCGGATTCCAAACTCGCAAACACCTTGCGCACCGCCTGGGGGTCCACCATCGAGTCGTTTCCCGCCGACATCGCCCGCGACCTGCCGATCCTCGCGGTCGCCGATCACGGCGCCTACGCGAACTTCCGCCGGACCGGCCGTACCGACGCCCTCGCCCGGCTTATTGGTCTCTACGAACTCATCATCGGGCCGGACGACCCCGGGCTGGTCACGCCCCTCTTCGCCCGCGTTCGCAGCGCGGAAGTCGAGGAGCGGTCCGAGGCACGCGCCGAGTCGGCCCTCCGCGCGGCGGACCTGCTGTCGAAGAAGTTCGGCCCCAACGACTTCTCCGTGCTTCTCTGCCTCGACCAGGCGGCGCTCGCATTCGCGTTCTCCAACCGACACGACAAGGCCGCGGAACTTGCACGCCGCGCCTGCGGCATCTGGGAATCCATCCCCGAAACAAAGCGCGACCGGCTCTTTGCCGCCAATGCGCGACGCCGTCTCGGCTGGTTCCTCGCCGTCGGCGGACGCTACGATGAAGCACGCGATTCCCTCTCCCGCGCCGAGTCCGAACTCAAGGCGGTCGTCGGGGCGGAGCATCACGTCGTGGCGCTCACCGAGGCCATGCTCGCGTTCTGCGACCTCGAACAAGGACGGATCGCCGAAGCGGACAGCCTCTCCGCCCATGCGCAAGACATCGCCGACCGCTCAATCGCCATCGCGCCGGATCAGAAAGCGCACATCGAGTTTGTCCGGGGGCGCCTCCTGCACACGATGAAAAAAGACGCGCAGGCACGCCCACTGCTCGAAGGCGCCTGGGCCGCGTACTACCACTTCCACCGCCCCGACTACCCCTGGCGAATCATGCTTGTCACCGACCTCGCCGAGACATGCGAGGCGCTGGGCGATCGAGCCGCGGCCGAGCAGTGGAGAGCCGCGCTGTACGCGCCACCCACCGAGCAGACCGGCAAGTAGTGAACATACGCAGCGCCCCCGCGCGTTGCACACTGCCGGATTCCGCCCCGGCCGGACGATCACGCCACCGTCGCCGCCGTCAACTCCTTCACGTTGCCCAGTGTCTCCATCTTCAGGATCAACTCCGACAGCTTCCGGCACTTCTCCCGCCCGATCACTTCGCCGCCCAGCGCGTTGAACTTCACGCCGATCTCCTCCGCCGTCATCGGATCGCGCGGATCACCCTTCGGCACGTCCACCCGCTTCGCATAGGTCTTCCCATCCGTCGTCGTGATCGTCACCCGGCTCGGCTGGAACTTCGGGAAGAGCGACTCGAACTCCTCGTTCGCCACCACCTTCACCTTGTCCATCACCGGGATCAGGCTCTTGTCCATCACTCGCGATTCCTTGAACTGAAGCGGCGTCACCATCCCGTCCACCAGGCCCACGGCCATGCAGTACGGGAGCGAGTGATCCGCGGTCTCCTTCGAGTCAGGCCGATACTTGTGCGGGTCGCCGAGAATGTCCGCCGCACGCGCGATCACCTCCACCTTGATCTCGGCGACCTGTTCCGCACGGACCCCGTTCTCTTTCACGCACTTCATCATCGCCGTCAGCGGGGCATGGCTCAGCGCTTCGATCGGAAACGATTTCATCCCGCAGTCCAGGATCCGGTAATGGTCCTCGGCCCGGCGCGGCAGCTTGTCCAGGAACATCGCCGCGTCAAACCTGGCCGGCGACCCCTTGTAATGCACGTGCCCGAACACCGCGAATAGGCCCTCCTTCCCGTCGAACATGTGCTCAGGGCCGCTGTACCCGCGCGCCGCCAGCAGCGCCGATTCGCACCCCATCCGACCGGCCCACGGGTCCACCGTATTCTTCATGTTCGTCAACTTTCCCGCCGTCACCGCGCCGGGAGTAAACGTCCGCGACGCCGAGATCCCGATCGCCTGGACCATCTGGTCCACCGTCAGGTTCAGCACGCGCCCGCACGCGATCGGAGACGCGAACGCCGTCAGCGTCGCATGGTGCCATCCGTACTCCCGGATCCCCGGCACGCCGAACTCGCACAACCGCTGCTCAACCTCGTACGCGATCACCGTCGCCAGGATCAGGTCTTTCCCGGACAGACCCCGCGCCTCGCACAACGCCAGCGGCGCGCCGATGATGTCCGACGGATGGCACGGGTCGGCCTTCCAGTAGATGTCGTTGTAGTCCATCGCACGCATCATGTGGTTGTTCAGAAACGAGGCGTCCACCGGGTTCGTCTTGAACCCGGACACGTACACCGTGCAAGGCCCGGAACCCTTCTCGCTCCCGATCATGTCACGATGGTGCGCCAGCAGGATCTTCGCGTCCTCCTGCTGCGACCCGCCCAGCCCGCACCCGATCGAATCGAACCAGAACAACTTCGCCGCCTCGATTGCCTTGGGCGAGAGGTGCTCATACTTCAGACCCGTCGCCCACTCGGAGATCTTGAACGACAGCAGGTTCCGATTCGATTCAGCATGTCCGGCCACGGCGCGCTCCCTTCAAAGCCATTCACCAAGGAGACTCGAAGCGGCCAGAGAATACAGGGCCACAAGACCCCCAACCACCGCCGGAGAAGTCCCCGGATCCGCGCGGCCGATTGAGCCGTCGCCGAGCGAACTCCACGCACCTGCGATACTCCCCCGCGTATGCCCCGTTCCGCTCCATCCCCCGCCGTCATTCTCCTCTCCGGTGGACTCGACAGCGCCACCGCCCTCGCCGTCGCTCGCGCCAGGGGCCACGCCTGCCACGCGCTCACCTTCGACTACGGCCAGCGGCACCGGCACGAACTCACCGCCGCCCGGAGCATCGCGGCTCACCAGAACGTCGCCTCACACCTCATCGAGCGCCTCGACCTGAGGCTCTTCGGCGGCTCCGCGCTCACCGCCGACATCCCCGTCCCAAAGGACCGTGACGACGCCGCGATCGCTCATGGCATCCCCATCACCTATGTCCCCGCTCGGAACCTGATCTTCCTCTCGCTCGCGGCCGCATTCGCGGAAGTCATCGGCGCTCAAGACCTCTACATCGGCGTCAACGCGGTTGATTACTCCGGCTACCCAGACTGCCGACCGGAGTTCATCAAGTCATTCGAACGCACCGCCCGCCTCGCGACCAGGGCGGGAGTCGAGGGCGCCGCCCTGACGGTCCACACCCCGCTCATGCACCTCTCCAAGCCCGACATCATCCGCCTCGGCATCTCCCTCGGCGTGGACTATTCCCGCACCCATTCCTGTTACGACCCTGACCCGTCGGGCGCCCCCTGCGGCCACTGCGATTCCTGCCTCATCCGGTCCCGGGGATTCCGCGATGCGGGCCTCCCGGACCCCGCCCGCCGGTAAGCGACCGGTCCCGCCAAACCGAGCCTTGACCGAATCCGAAGCCTCGGCTACCGTAACAGTAGCATCGGCTACAAAACGCCGGTTCTCGGAGCGAACACGTGATCCCCGCACCGCCGAACGAGTCTCCCGCACACACCCCGACGGAAAACGGATGGCGCCGTGCTCGAGCGGCGAACTCACTCCCCGAAGTGCATGCCTCCGTCGCCGTCCCGCATACCGCGGGATTCAGACGCAAGATGTTCGCCTTCATCGGGCCGGGCCTCATGGTCTCCGTCGGGTACATGGACCCCGGCAACTGGGCCACGGATCTCGCCGGCGGCGCGCGCTTCGGCTACACGCTGCTCAGCGTGATCCTCATCTCCAACTTCATGGCCATCCTGCTCCAGCACCTCTCGCTCAAACTCGGCATTGTCACCGGACGCGACCTCGCCCAGGCCTGCCGCGACCATTATTCCAAGCCGGTCGGACTCGTCCTGTGGTTCCTCTGCGAGATCGCCATCTGCGCCTGCGACCTCGCCGAAGTCATCGGCTCAGCCATCGCGCTCAACCTCCTCTTCGGCATCCCGCTCGTGTGGGGCGTCCTGCTCACGGCGCTTGATGTCATGCTCATCCTCGTCCTCCAGAGCAGGGGATTCCGGATCCTCGAGTGCATCGTCGCCTCGCTCATCGTCCTCATCGGGGGCTGCTTCGCCTACGAACTGATCTCGGCCCAGCCGCACCTACCGAGTGTCCTCAAGGGCCTTTTCCCATCGCCGCAGATCGTCGCCAACCCGGAGATGCTCTACATCGCGATCGGCATCCTCGGCGCCACCGTCATGCCGCACAATCTCTATCTCCACTCCAGCATCGTGCAGACCCGCGCCTTCACGCGCGACGAGCCAGGGAAGAAAATGGCGATCACCTTCGCCACCATCGACTCCACCGCCGCCCTCCTCATCGCATTCTTCATCAACGCCGCCATCCTCATCCTCTCCGCCGCCGCGTTCCACGGCACCGAGCACGAATCCGTCGCCGGAATCGAAGACGCCTATCAACTCCTCACCCCGGTCCTCGGCGCCTCACTCGCCAGCACGTGCTTCGCCGTGGCGCTCCTCGCCTCGGGACAGAACTCCACCCTCACCGGCACACTCGCCGGCCAGATCGTCATGGAAGGATTCCTCAACATCCGTCTGCGACCGTGGCTCCGCCGGCTGATCACGCGCATGGTCGCCATCGTCCCCGCCGCCATCGTCGCGGCCGTCTCCGGGCAGGAAGGAGTCAACCAACTCCTCATCTTCAGCCAGGTCGTCCTCTCGCTCCAACTCGCCTTCGCCGTGGTTCCCCTTGTGCAGTTCACATCCGAAAAAGCAAAGATGGGGTCGTTCGCCAACGGACCGATCCTCAAGGTCTCCGCGTGGCTGGTCACCCTGGTCATCGTCGTCCTGAACGTGTACCTCCTCGTACTCACCTGCCAGGAGTGGTTCGGCAGCGGGAGCAACCCATGACCTATCAACGCATCCTCATCCCGCTCGAAAACTCGCCCACCGACCGCGCCATCATCGAGCACATCCAGCCCTTTGCAAGGCTCTGCAACGCCGAACTCATTCTCATTCACGTTGCCGACGGCTTCGCCGCTCGAAACCAGGAAGCCCTCGACCTCGCCGATTCCGAGGAAATGACGCAGGACCGAAACTACCTCGCCGCGATCGAGAAGGAGCTGGCCGCCGCCGGCTTTTCGACGCGATCCATACTCGAAAAGGGCGACCCGACCACTCAGATCGTCGCCGCGGCTGAAAAAGAGCACGCCAGCCTCATCGCGATGGCGACCCACGGCCACGGGATCATCCAGGACGTCCTTCGAGGCTCCGTCGCCTCCGCAGTCCGACACAAAACCGACGTGCCGGTCCTGCTGGTCCGTGCCCCCGCCGCGCCGGCATGACTTCCCCACGCGCCGGACTTTCAACCGGCCTCGGCGCCCACATCAAGTAAGTCCGCCTGCACAAGCCCCTGCGTGATCGCCGACGGATCGCGAGCCTCCGCCTCCGTAAACCGTCCGCTCGCCGTGCGCCGCAGCGACGTCAGCATCCCGCCGACCCCGAGCGCGCCGCCCAGATCTCGCGCCAGCGATCGGATGTACGTTCCCTTCCCGCAGCGAACGTCAATGGTCAGCCGCGGCCATTCGTAACGCACCACGTCGATCGAATGGATGTCAACACGCCGCGCCGCCAGGGCCACCCCCTCGCCCCGACGCGCCAGGTCATACGAACGCTCCCCATCTACCCAGATCGCCGAATACACCGGCGGCGTCTGCATCACCTCGCCAACAAATCTCGCACAGGCGGCACGCACCTCCGTCTCCGATGGAATCGAACCGATCACCGCCGCCACCGGCGGCGCCTCCAGGTCATCCGTCGGCGATGTATGCGCCAGGTCCACTTCCGCCAGGTAACGCTTCTCCGAAGCCATCAAACCGTCGATCAACTTCGTCGCCCGGCCGAGACACAGCACAAGAACCCCCGTCGCGAGCGGATCAAGCGTCCCGGCATGACCAACCTTCGCCCCGCCGGTCCCCTTTCGGATGTAACGGCAGCAATCCGCCGACGTCCAGCCGAGCGGCTTATCGAGAACCAGGATTCCATTCAGATCAGGGCGTCGGTTTTTCACGTCCCGAGTCTAAAGCCTCTCCGTACGCCGCGCAACCGTTGGTGCTCGAGTCGCGTATTGTCTTGCATGGCGATGCGACTGACGGTCGAGCGCACGATCAGTTGGTTCCGGGACTTCCGTCGCCGGTGCATCCGCCACGAGACATCGACCAGGCACTGCCTAGGCTTCCTCCACCTCGACCGCTCGATCATCCTGCTCAAACAGATTTACGGATAGGCTCTACCCATCCGAGCGGCAGGGGCGTTTCGCGCGTGTCCACGCCCCCTGCGCGTTTCATTCTGATGGCCCTCTCATGGCGCCCCGGCCACGCTTGCGACTTCGCGCCACGCGGAGGCGATGTCCTCGCGCCCGATGGTGATGGGCCACCCGGCTTTCGGAGATCGCTGAATCTGATCGAGCAGCGCCGCCTGCCGGGGCGAAAGCACCCGCTTCGCCACATCGGGATCACCCGACGCCGCATTCATGCGCGACGCTTGCGCGGGGGTCATCGGGAGTGATTCAAACGGCGTTCCGCGCAACTGGTACTTGTCGTCCTTGGCGGAGGGGGTGACCGGGCCGCCCTCGGCTTCGCGCGTGCAGGCGATCACTTTCGCGGCGGCATCGAGCGCTTGACGTCGCACACGGGCCGAGTCGTAGGTGACCTCCACGACTTCCCTCCCGTTCTGGAATCCGGTTCGCGTCGCCAGCACGCCCGGCACGGCACCGAGCCTGGCTTCGCCCTCCCAGAAGCAGTGCATGGAATACACGGCTTTCTCCCGGGAGTGGGAGCCAAACTCTTCTGCCATAATGGACAGGTAGCCCGGCACCGCGCGCCCCGTCTTCCTCAGCGCAGCAGCCATCGCCAGCACCACTCCCCGCGGCGAGTAATCACCGTCGACGCGCGGCACGAGTTCCGTTCGCTGCGCGTCAACGATCCGCACCACCGGGTTGTTCCACTCCGGCTCATTGAAGGATTTCAGCACCGCGCGGTCGGCCCCTTCGATGTTGTTGAAAACGGCCACCGGAACGAACAGGTCCTCGGCCGCCTCGACGATGAGCGGATGCGTCAACACCGTCTCGCCGAAGGAGATGCAGGTGTGACAGCCGGGCACCTCGTCGAACAGGATCAACACCGGCTTGCCGGTGGCGCGGCTCTGAGCGAGCGCCGCGTCAAAGTCGCGGAGCCAGCGCACACTTCCAAGCTCCCGGTGTATCGGCGCGGTGGAGTTGCGGCTGGCGCCTTCAGCGCGTGTGATCGGAGTGTTCATGCTTTGCGTTCCTCCCAGGACGGCCAGGAGCACGGCAAGAGGTATGCGTCGGTTCATTTCGATGGACAATAGCGGCGCGACCAGTTCCGAGTTGGGCAGCGCGGACTCCGCCGGGAATCCGTGTTGCTCCTGCATACGATGCCGCCCCGGCGTTGGGGGTTCATCATCGGGCTGCCGGGGCGCCGCCGGAAGAGTCCCGGAAGAGATTGTCCGTCAGCCGATTGGCTCTATCCCATACAGGCCGTCATCGTAGAGTGTGGTCGTGCGCATCCTCATCGCCCCCGACAAGTTCAAGGGCACGCTGACGCAGCGCCAGGCGTGCGCGGCGATCCGACGCGGAGCGGAAAATGCCGCGCGCGAAGCAGGGATTCGGGTCGAGTTCGACGAAGGCCCCGTGGCCGACGGCGGGGAGGGGACGCTTGAGGTCGTCACCTCAGCGCAGAGGGCCGAGTTCCACCGTAGACGGGTTCTTGGGCCGGATGGCGAGCGACGAGTCGATGCGCAAAGTTGCTCGTGGACCGGCGAAGGGGGCGAGCGGTACTGCCTGATCGAGAGCGCCCGGTGCATCGGGCTGGCCCTCGTTGATCAGCCGGACCCCGAGAATGCAACCAGTTTCGGACTGGGAGAACTCATCCGCAGCGAGACCGCCGACGATCACACGGTCATCGTCGGCCTCGGAGGATCGGCGACAACCGACGGGGGCGTCGGCATGGCGCAGGGATGCGGGGTCGAGTTCGGAACTGATCCTTCGATCACTCGTGAGAAGCCTGCCAAGCGCGAACACGAACCCGACGGCTCGTGTGAGTCTCATCCCGCGCGGCACTGGAAAGAACACGTACTTCGCGGCCGCGACCTGCTCTCGATCCGCAGCATCGTTCGAGTTCCATCACTGCGAGCGCCATCCAGTTCCGCCCGCCGATTGATCGCCCTCTGCGACGTGCAGAACCCTCTCCTCGGCCCGCGCGGCGCTGCTCGCATGTTCGGTCCCCAAAAAGGCGCCACGCCGGAACAAGTCGAGCGCCTCGAGGCCGGACTCGAGAACCTCGTCCGCGTCTGCCGCGAGTGCAACATCCCTTGCGATCCCGACCAGCTCGGTGCGGGAGCAGCGGGGGGCCTCGGTTTCGGCCTCGCCACCTTCCTCGGCGCGAAACTTGTCCCCGGTGCCCCCTACATCCTCGACCTCCTGAACTTCGACGAGCGCTGCAAACAAGCCGACCTCGTCATCACCGGCGAAGGCAGGATGGACATGCAGACCGCCGAGGGCAAGGCCTGCGCCGAGGTTGCCAAGCGAGCCGAACGCGCGGCCAAGCCGTGCATCGCGGTCGTGGGAACGACCGATGGCGAACCCGCTGACTTGCAACATGCCCTGGAAGGGCACGCCATTCGCTTCCATTCAATCCGTCGTGTGTCCGATTCGGCGCTTACGCCCATTCAAGGGAAAGAAGTCCACGCCGACCGTCTGGCCGACGCGGCCCGGGTTGCTCTGCTTGCGTTCCTCGGCGCCTGAGTGAACCTCCGCTACAATCGCCCCCGAGCCGTCGAACGGCCGATGAGCAATGCAGGCCGGAACACCATGACCATCCAAGAACAAGACATCGTCCGTCTGGCGCGCCCCGAGATGAATCGCTTCGAGGCGGTCTATATCCCGGAGATCGTGAAGGGTTTCGGCATCACGATGCGGCACTTCTTCACCTCGTTCGGCCAGTCGAAGCTGCCCATCCTCGGCCGCTCGAAGACGACCCGGACGATGCAGTACCCCGAAGACCGGCGCGAGAACCGCGATGTCCTTGACCAGGGGATGCAGAAGTCCAACTTCCGTGGGGTGCATCGGCTCAACCGTGACAGCGCGGGACGGGTCAAGTGTGTCGCCTGCATGATGTGCCCGACCATCTGCCCCGCGAACTGCATCCACATCGTCGCCGCCGAGTCCCCGTGGGAGGACCGCGAGAAGTACCCCGCGAAGTTCGAGATCGACGAACTCCGCTGCATCTTCTGCGGCATGTGCGAGGAGGCCTGCCCGGTCGACGCGATCGAACTCACCACCGAGTACGACGTGGTGGGTCTGTCCCGCCAGGAGATGGTCTTCGACAAGGAAAAGTTGCTGAACGTCTTCGACGTCACGATCAACAAGAAGCCGATGTGAATCGAACGGCGTCACAGCGCTTACTGATCGCGCCCGCGCAGGCCGTTGAGCGTGACCACAACCGGCATGCCTCCCCACGCCATGTCCACCTCCGCGCCGGGCATAAGCGACGCTTCAGGGACTGCGGACACGTGACCGTCCGCGAACGCCACGGGCACAGGCTGGTTTCCCGCGAAACTCCGGAGATGCACCAGCAACCCCTTGTCCGACGGGTATGTGACCCGGTCCAGCGATTGGACGGCATGCATCTGGGTGTCGTCCGCGCCGATCGGGATAAAAAGGCGAGGGTCCGCCAACGCGCCGGCGGCAAGCAGGTGCTCTGATTTGCCCTGACCGCACCCGGCGCAGGTAATAGTGTCGAAAACGGTCGGCCACGCGTGAATCCCGGCGGTCACCCAGCCGTCGTACCCGCGCGTCTGAAGAAAAAGTCCCCAGTACTCGATCTGGCTCCACCAGTCGCCAGCGACTTCCTGCCCTTGCCATTCGAGCGTCGCGATATTCGTGCGTTCCACACCGAAGGAGGGGAACTGGTCCTCGTGCTCGTGAGCATAGCCGTAGATAAGAAGCAGCGATTCGCGCTGGTTTGCGAGCAGCTCGATTCGTTCCG
>JAEUIV010000033.1 GCA_016795005.1 Phycisphaerae bacterium | reverse complement strand
CCCCGTTCTCGCCTGGATCGCCCTGTACTCCTACACCAAACGGTTCACACTTCTTTGCCACCTCTTTCTCGGCGGGGCGCTCGCCGCCTCCCCCATCGCCGCGGCGATTGCGATCGACCCGTCCGTCTTCTCACTTCCCGTTCTGTCTACCGCTGCACCAAACGCGGGTGTTCCGCCCATGTCTCCGCCCGCGATTCCGATCCTTCTCCTCGCAGCGTTTGTCCTCTTCTGGGTCGCGGGCTTCGACATCGCCTACGCCCTTCAAGACATCGACTTCGACCGCCGCACGGGACTCCGGTCCATACCCGCCCGACTCGGCCCGAGCGGCGCGCTCTGGATCAGCCGTTTCCTTCACGCGGTCGCGTTCGCGTTTCTTTTCTTCGCCTCCCGCGCCGATCCGCGTTTCGGGCTCCTGTTCCTTTCCGCCGTGATCATGGTCGGAGCGCTGCTCATTTTCGAGCACATCGTGCTCGCCCGCCGGGGGGTCGCCGGACTTCCGATCGCGTTCTTCACGGTGAACGGCGTGGTTTCCTGCCTTCTCGGGGCCGCCGGTATTGTCGAGACGCTGCGCTGACCGCTCGTCATGGTCCCCGCCCCGGCGAAGCGGCGCGTTCACTACCCTGTCCGCATGCCTACCCCTGCCCAACCCGACCCCGTGACGCTCGCGCAGGACCGATTCATCGCCGCGTGGGGCCAGATGGGTAGTTCGTGGGGCATCAGCCGGACGATGGCCGAGGTCTTTGCCCTCCTGTACATCACCGGCGAATCCATGAACACGGACGAGGTCATGGAGCGCCTCCAGATCTCGCGCGGGAACGCTTCCATGTCGCTTCGAGCGCTCCAGGATTGGGGGATCATCACCCGCGTCCACAAGCGCGGCGACCGCAAGGAGTATTTCGAAGCCGAACGCGACGTGTGGGCAACATTCAAGACCATCGCGCGCGAACGCAAGAAGCGTGAACTCGACCCCGTGCTCGCGTCTCTCTACGAAGTGCGAGACCTGACCGGGATCAGTCCCCAGGCCCATCCCGCCGACCCCCGGCTGTCCAGCCACAACGAGCGGATGGACGCGATGCTCGAGTTCATGAGCACCATGGAGCAACTGGCGAGCCTGCTGCTCTCCCCCGAGGGGGCAGGGCTGAGGCAGGCGCTGGCGCTCTTCCAGAAATAGCGCTTCGCTCCTTCTCAGGCATCGCCCGAGTGGCCGTCGATCTCGGGCGGTTTCCCAATTCTTCGGGACTTTTAGAGCCACTTCCGCGCCGATTCCGCTCGGCGCTTGACGCCGCGCCGATGTGAGGCAGATTGAAGGGTTGGAATGGCGCGAAGCGCCGGTTCCGCGCGCCATCAACGCTGTTCAATGATTCAGAGGAGGCCGTCATGTCATTGATTCTCACCCGCCGAGCACCGATCGCTCTCCTGATGATGTCGTTCGGCACGCCCGCTTGGGCCGCGGACAACATGAAACTGGAAGCGATGGAGAAGACCAAGGTCTCCAACGCGATCGGCCTCCTCGAACAGGCGTGGAAGGACTGTCTCTCCATGAAGATCGTGGACGTGATGGGCTCCGGGGGCGACAACATGCCCTACGAGAAGATCAAGAAGGAGGGCATGGACGTGGACCCCACCTTCCAGGACGCCATCAACCACATCAAGAACATGCTCGACAAGGACAACATCGTCTCGAAGGACATGAACGGCTGGGGCAGCGTGGACGTGCAGCCCGGCGTTGACAACGACAAGATCATCCTCCGCAAGAAGCTCCTCCAGGAGATGTGCGACCCCGCCGCCTCGGCGGCCGACAAGATGATCGGAAAACTGCAACTCGTCGCCACGCTGGCGAACGAAACCATGCACGTGTTCCAGAAGTGGACCGAGCAGACCGGCAACGCCGGCCTGCCGAAACTCTGCGACGGTGAGAAGGACTCGGACATGTCGTCGATCAAGGCGCTGGAGCCGATCGTCAACGCGCTCACCGATGCGATGGGCATGCCGCACACGACGATCGCGGGGGTCCGCACCGACCCGCAGTACGTCTTCCTCCTCGGCCTGTGCATGGAGGACGCGGGCGCCACCTCGGCCGCCGACATCGCCAAGGTGCAGAAGGCCGCGAAGGAAAAACTCGGCGAAACCTCGCCCCGCTCGGGCTACAAGGGTCGCAAGGATCGGTTCGCGTTCGACCTGACGCCGCCCTTCACCAACTGGGCGACGTGGTACTACGGCGGGAGCGATGCGTTCCAGGAGACTCTTTCCGAGGCGGACATCGACACGCGAGGGGGTTCGCGCATCACCGGCGATGATCTGAGCACCACCCGGTACCTCTCGCTCCCGCCGGGACAGTTGATCGTGCAGACCCGCGGATACATCAACGAACTCGGGCAGGAAATGGTGATCAACCTGGCCACGAACACGCTCGGCCAGGTTTCGATCTTCGGCTATCGCGACACCAACGACGACGGGCTGCCCGAAAGCCTGCCGCAGTTCAACTGGACGCTTCCGATCCCGCCGACGGGATCGCCGCGCCCGATCTACCAGTTGCGGATCTATCCGGTCTACCCGGACACCTACCGCGATCGGTCGGCGGGCCTGACGATCTTTGATCCGGGGACCGGCTCCGTGCTCACCCTGCCGCTCCAGCCTGACGGCTCTTCGCTGCTGCCGCCCCAGTTCATTTTCGTTCATCCGGCGCTCGTCAATCCGGACCTGCACCTGCTCGAGATGATCACTCCCAGCGATTCTTCGCCCGCCGTGCGCGTCATCTTCGGCGATCCGTCGGAGGGGAGCGCGAACATCATGTGGTTCGATCATTTCCCCGACAACTCGACCATCGCGTTCATGAACCCGGGGCAGTTCTTCGCCCAGGCGGCCGCCCCGACCAACACGCCCGGCATCGATCAACTCTTCATCAGTCCCACCGGCGGACCGATCCGTCTCATGGCCAACCCCGGCGCGATCGTTGAACTTGTCTCCATCGGCCGCGGAGCGCGCCAGACCGTCGGCCTCGCCAGCATCGGCCAGAACGGCGTCTCTCCGTTCTTCAACACCTTCGCGCCAATCCAGGGCAATGACCTCTACCAGTTCTTCAAGCCGGGCAACATCCCCTTCGAGGGCTTCCTTTCCCGTGTCGGCACCAATATCGCCTGCGCCGTCCACGATGAGACCGGCGACGGCACTCCCGACCGCCTTCAACTCTCCACCGACCCCCCGCGGCTCCACCTGCTCACCGGCGACGGGCTGCAGCCGGGCGTTTTCCAGTATCAGCACGAGATCGCGCTGGAACTGAACGACTACGTCGGCTTCCGCGGCTGGTCCGATGAGGAGGGAAGGAATCTTCTTGTCCCCGAGGTGCTCGACGGGTTCACCCGGATCAGCGCCGCGCCCCTTCGCCCGCAATACGCCCAGCGCCTGCTCGATCTGGACGGCGACGGCGCGGAGGACGACGCCGCGGTCATCGTCTGCAGCGGCTTCTCCGGCGAGCGCGGCTCGTTCTTCGACATCTTCTACTGGACCCATGCCCCGGGACCGGCCCTCAACACGGACCTCGGCCACCTGCCGCCCAACTTTGAGCCTGGAGCGATTGCGTACCCCGACCTCAACAACGATCACCTGCCGGACCTGGTCATCACCGACTACAACACGGGCGATGAAATGTGCTTCCGGAACATCAGCACGCCCGGGAACGTCCGCTTCGAGCCTTGCAGCGTGACGCCCCCCTGCTGCCCCGGCAACGCCGACAAGATCACCCCCGGCAGCGTCAACTTCGCCGACGTGACCACCGTCCTGGCCAACTTCAACATGCCCGCCAACCCCGACGGCTCCTCGCCGGGCGATGCGGACTGCAACAGCGCCATCAACTTCTCGGACATCACATCGGTGCTCGCCAACTTCCTGAACTCTTGTCCATAGAGCGGCGCGCTTCTATGCGGACCGCTCGGGCACGCTGCGGACCAGTTCCGCGATGTGCCGGGCAAAGTCGTCGTGCAGGATCTTCATATTGGGAGACTTCATCGCCTTGCGGAAACTGGCCTCGGCGGCGATGTCGCGCATCCGAGTGGACCACGACTCAAAGTAGTCGTCGTCCA
>JAEUIV010000106.1 GCA_016795005.1 Phycisphaerae bacterium | reverse complement strand
GTCGTCATGCGCTCCATCGCTCACTTCGGCGTGCGGGGCGAACGCGAACGCGGAGCCACCGGGGTGTGGGTCGCTTCCGCAAAGATCTGCGCCATCGGGGTGCGCGTGAAGCGATGGGTGACGATGCACGGCCTGGCGCTCAACGTCACCACGAACCTCCGGCACTTTGACCTTATCGTCCCGTGCGGCCTGGCCGGTCGGCGCGTCACCAGCCTCCAGCAGCAACTCGACGATCGCTGCCCGACCATGGACGAGGTCAAGAGGGTGATCGAGGCCGAGTTCGACGCCGCACTCACTCGAGTTTCAGGTCCGTCCGAACATCGTCCGTGATGTCCACTTCCTTCGGCGCCAGGATCACCGGCCGCGCGAGAAAATCACGGACGATCTTCATCACCGGCTCGGTCTTCATCGGCGCGTCCGAATCCGTGGACGCGAGCACGTAGTTGAACCCCTTCTCCTCCGCCACCGCCACCGCCGACGCCCGGACCAGTTGGTAGCACTCGATCAGTTGCTCCGCCACCTTGATCTCGACCCGACGCGCGACCTCCTGGGTCGCCTGCTGCCCTTGTCGCTGAAGGCTCCGGTGCCGTTCGCCGAGTTCGCGCAGGCGGGGATCGTCCTCCTTCAAGCCCTTGGCCTCTTCCTCGATGTCTCTCAGCAAGTCGGCGATCGGCTTGAGCAGGTCCTCTTTCGCCTGCGCCTCGACTTCCAGCCGCGCGGGCTTGAAGCGCTCCGTCTCCATGAGATCGTCCACGATCTTCATCGAGGAGCACACGGCGATGCGGGGCGACTGGTCCCCGCTCTCGGGCAACGCGGTCAACGGACGAGAAAGCGCGAACAGGCCAACGCCAAGCAGCGCGTACAGGGCAAGTCGGTCGGGTGTTTTCATGTGTGGGTCTTCTTTGAGGTGGAGGTTCAGATTCACCGCACGCGCGGCCGGGAGTTCGAGAGGCCTGGATGGGACGTCTGGACGGGTTCCGGGATCAGGGCGCCTCCGGCGACCAGAGGTAATAAAACCCCGGGGGTAACGACATCGCGTGAGGAAGTTGCAGTCGCAGCGAGATGTCACCCCCGCTCTGAGGCGGCGCCGCGGGCGTCGAGGCCAGTGCATAAGGCGACGCCGGCGTCCGCCCCGCCGTGTGGTACTTCACAATCTGCGCCCGCTCGATCATCCCGAGCCGCTTGGCCTCTTCGAACGCCTCCCGCAGGTCGCCCACCGAATCAACCAGTCCCGCCTCCAGCGCCTGTCTCCCGGTGAAAATACGACCGTCGGTCAGCGTATCGAAACGAGACGGATCAATCCCCGGCCTCCGCTCGCGCACCAGCGATCGGAACGATTCGTAGAAATCATTCACCGTTCCCTGGAGCACCGCGTACTGATCCTCTCGGATCGGCTCGAAGGGGTTGGCGATGTCCTTGTTCGGCCCGCTCTTCACCACGCGGGACTCGATCCCGATCATCGCCATTCCCTTCGAGAAGTTCATCGTCTGGATGATCACGCCGATCGATCCCGTGATGGATGAGGGCTGGGCGATCACGCGGTCCGCGGCGAGGGAGATGTAGTAGCCACCCGACGCCGCCATCTCCGCCATCGATACGACGATGGGCTTCTTCGAGCGCTCGCGGAACGAGTGGAGTTCGTTGTAGAGCGTTTCGCTCGCCGCGACCGTCCCGCCCGGCGAGTTCACCCGCAGGATCACGGCCCGCACCGCTGAGTCTTCCTCCGCCTTCTCGAGGCGCGAGACGATCTCATCCACCGAGTTGCCCGACCCGGCGAAGAGCCCGCCCGACGGCGCGTGGGAGATCAGACCTTCCACGTCGATGAGCGCGATCTTCGGAGCCGCGGCGGGGGCGTTCGGATCGGCCATCACGCGCTTTTCGCGGAGTCTTCCGTCCGAGCCGGCAAGGTCGATTACGAAGCGGTTGGGTAGACAGCCTGGGAGGTTCGCCGCGAGGACGCAGAGAGCACAGGTGAGAAATAGAAATGAAAATCGGGTGGATCGGGTGAAGTGCGGCTGCATTGGGGCAGTGTAATGCGTGCGACAGCGGGAGCAGGGTTGACGCAAAGGCGTCTCAGACGGCCTGAAACGATGATGTTGGTAGACCCAGGCGGCGCCGGGTACGCTGTGGCGGCAAGCGATGGAGGAATTTATGCAGAATCTGCTGCGGTACCTGACGTCTGCTGTGCTGGCTCTGGGCAGTGCTGTTTCCACGATTCGCGGGATCACCCGTGGCAGCGATGAGCCGCCGCAGAAGTTCTGGGCGGTCTGTGGCCTTGCCCCGCGCGATCGGACCTATGACGAGGATTGGGTTCCGGAAGGCTCGGGCACGCTTGTTCGTTGGACCGATTCCGAGGAAGCTGCGCACCTCGGTATTGTCACGGTGCGTCACTTTATTTCCGAGGGTGGCGGGAGCGCCGGGGATTGTGTGCAGAGCGACAACTGGTACGCCTACTTCTACAAGTGCATGGAGCCACCGCCGTGGCCGCCGCCGGCCTTCTCATGCATCTCCATCCCGAGCCGATGCGAAGTCGATGATGTGGTTCGCGTGCGCGTGACCTGCTTCACGATGGCGTCGGGGGCATTTTTCGGCAGCGACTGCGTGCTCGTGGGCGAGATCGACTCCGAAGACATCGAGTGCCTCGACCAGATCACGCCGATGTCCATAGCATCTCCGTACGATTTGGAGGTGTGCCGGGAGCAACCTGTATTCATTGCCGGATGGGGAAGAACATTGGAAGACGATTGCGAAGAAGTTGAAGCGCACAGCTTGCATGTGGCCGCTTCCACCATCAGCAGCATCAATTGCGAAAAGGACGGACGGGGCGGAGCGATTTTGCTCACGCAGGGTTCGTGCGTCGTGCACGGTGCCTGCGTCCCTTTCTACTCGACTCATGATTCAGGTGGCGCAATTGCGGTCGAGTTGCTAGACGGCTCCCTGTGTCTCGTCGGCGTGCTTAGGGGAAGCGGCGGAGAGTTCATCGCCACAAGACACCAGTTCTTCTCGAATCCCAGCACGGCTGGGTACTTGTGTCAGCCATGCCGCTCGAAGCAATGTGTCGATCTGGTCGGTATGCCGGATGAGTTTGAGAATCCAACGCCCCCCGACGGACGAGAAGACTGCTATGACTACGCCGCGCTCCAGGCGATGTCTGCGCACCGCGTGAACTGCTGGTGCGTCGTTGATGTCGACAAGGATGGCTGTGGGGCGGATCCGCAGGACAAATTTGCAATC
The DNA here is from genome assembly GCA_016795005.1 of Phycisphaerae bacterium. Taxonomy (GTDB): domain Bacteria; phylum Planctomycetota; class Phycisphaerae; order Phycisphaerales; family UBA1924; genus JAEUIV01. Next base: position 10,077 of record JAEUIV010000106.1, on the reverse strand, counting down.
TCGCTCAGTTGTTCCATAGGTGGTCGCGATTGCGATCGGTTCGAGTGGTGCTATGGTGATGCCAACCTAGTTGGTCGAGTCAATCAAGAAGATGAAGACTTCATTATTGCGAGATTGTATGCCGAATGCGCATGCAGCTCATGCTCCGCATCTACCAGTTGGTGTCAAGGCGATCTGAATTGCGACGGCGTTGTTGACGAAACGGATCTCGGTATTGTTTCAGCCGTGAGAGCTCTCGAAGTAGACGGTGACGTGGCTTGCCAAGACGTCAGTATTGGTTGTGACTCGCTTGGCATTTGTCCATGAACTGACTCGGCGTCACTGTGTTTGGCTTTCGGAGTCGACGTTGCCAAGAAGCAAAACATACGCCAATAAGACAGACGGGATTGGTCGCGGGAGTATTTGTCTGAACGGTGAGAGCGCCGGAAATCCAGATTCCGTCAGCGAATCCGGGATCGTTGTCGAGCGATTCGAAGAACTCGAAGCGGACGATTCGGTCGGGAAGCAGCGTAATATCTGGAATGCCAAAGTCGGCAAACTTGATGATCCCGCCGCTCGAATACTGGGTTGGACCGCCGGGCCCGTCGATGATGCCGGGTCGCAACGTGAACCCGCTGCCGGGAGCGTTTGCAGAGTTCGAAATCCGAACCCGTATCTCGTCGCGCCGAGATGCTGGGTTAGTAGTCTGAAGCACAACATCCCACCCGATGCCATTGAGGACCGTCGAAGACTGTTGAAGTTGCAGCAGAACGACGACGTTGTTCATTGAACCCAGACCGTCGACACTTTGAATACCCGCAACATCTAGTGGTTGGATGATTCCCGATCTAACTGATTCTCCACTCCCGGTAATCGCATTTCCCTCAGGATCCGGCGTCACTGTGCAGGAAGCGCTCTGCCACGGGATGGTTGGGTTGACAGATCGCACCGGCTCCGACAGGACCGTTGAAAGTAGAGCGGAACTCATTTTCGACCCTGCCGACGCCTGCGCGCCCGCGACCACGAAAACCGCCGCGGCACTCCAGATCTCATTTCGCATGATCGGACCCTCCATGAAATCAGCCACGCTAGTATGCGGCGCAACTCCTGCTCGGTCAATCTTTTTCATTCCAATGTTCGTCGGATCGTAGCGGCTGCTATCTTCGTCCGGTGGTGAATCCCCGTCATATCCCGGTGCTGCTCGAAGAAGTGCGGCAGGCCCTCGACCCGCGCCCCGGCGAAGCCGCCCTCGACTGCACCGCGGGGCTCGGAGGCCACGCCCTCGAACTCGCGCGCCGCATCGGCTCCGCCGGCACCATGGTGCTGAACGATTTCGATCCCGCCAACCTCGCGCGGGCGGCGGAGGCGGTGGGCGCCCTCCAGGATGCTCCGAAGGTCATCGCCCTCCAAGGCAACTTCGCCGATGCTCCCCGCCGCCTCTCAGAGATGGGGCTTGCGGCGGACATCGTCCTCGCCGACCTCGGGTTTTCCTCGAACCAGATGGAAGACGCCGCCCGCGGTCTGAGTTTCATGCGCGAGGGGCCGCTGGACATGCGGCTGGACCCGAGCGGCCCGACCACCGCCGCCGACCTGGTGAACACCCTGAGCGAGGCCGAACTGGGGGAGATCCTCCGCGACTTCGGTGAGGAGAACGCCTGGAGGAGAATCGCCCAAAAACTTGTTGCCGAGCGCGCCGAGGCTCCGATATCGACCACAGGCCGATTCGCTTCGATCGTTCGGGAAGCCATCGGCCGGCGACCAGGACCGCCCGGCGGCGGCGGGGGGATCGACCCCGCCACCCGTTCGTTCCAGGCGCTCAGGATCGCGGTGAACGATGAACTCGGGAATCTCCGAGCGTTGCTCGAATCGGTTTCCCGGACGGCGGGAATGTTGCGGGCGGCCTCCACCAGGCCGGGATCAGTTTGGCTCAAGCCGGGAGCGAGGATCGGGATCATCTCCTTCCACTCCCTCGAAGATCGACAGGTCAAGCAAGTGTTCGGAGACCTTGAGCATCGTGGATTGGCGGAGCAGGTTTCCCGGCGGCCGATCGAGGCCGACGAGGCGGAACTCAGGCGGAATCCGCGTGCAAGGTCCGCAAAGTTGCGGGTCGTCCGGTTGACTGTGGAAAAGCGTGACCCTGAGGGTAGATTGGTATAAGCCGGGATTCGGGAGCGCACCATCGGCGTCGAGCCGGAAGGCCAGACGGCGGATTCAGAAAGGGACGGATCGAGTCGAGGCCAGTGAAGGCCCGCTGATCGCGCCCCGAGGGCGTATTGAGAGGCGGACGCCGTTAAGTCCGCGGCAGGGATGCATAACCGATGACGCGCGAGGTCAAACTGAGTCTGATCCTGGGGTTCGCGGTGGTTCTGTCCGTGGCGCTGTTGCTCTCGGATCATTTCTCCGGCGCCCAGCAGGCGCGACAGGCAGGCATGAACCCCGAACGAGGCATCGAGCCGGTCACCACCTACGCCCCAGCCCCGGAACCGACCCTCATCCTCGTCGATGAACAGGGCCGACCCCAGCAGCCGGCCCGTCCGACGCAGCCCGCCCCCAGGCCCGGCGATCCGCGCCAGAAATCAATCATGCCGACCGTCGTCGCGAACGCCGACGGCCCGCAGCCCGTCCCCGTCGAGCAGTCCACGCTCCTGAACCGCTTGCGCGACCGCTTCGCCGACGGCGTGCAGAACGCCGTCAACGACCTCGGCAACGGCCATACGCCCCCGCCCGCCGTCGCCACCAACGAGCCGGTGCGATTCGACGAGCCGCAGCCGATCGATCCGAACGCGGGAACGATCGAATCGTTCGCTTCCAATGAACCGGAGAGCGAACCCGCGCCGCAGCCGGTCGAATCGAACCCGCGAAAAGATCGGTTCGCCACCTACGAAGTCCAGGAGGGCGACACCCTCTGGTCCATCGCTTCGAAGCAACTTGGCAGCGGCTCGCGTCACGCCGAGATCGCCGCGCTGAACCAGGACCGCATGGGCAAGGGAAACACGCTCCGCGTGGGAACCTCGCTCCGATTACCGAGCGAGGCGGCCCCCGAGCCGACCGCTCGCAACGACGCGAAGAAATCCTCGGAGAAAGAACGCCAGGCGAGCAAGACCGCCCCGAAGCGCGACGCCGTGGATCCCGCCCCCACCGCGAAGAAGAAAAACGGCAAGACGGTCTACACCGTCAAGTCGGGCGATACCCTCGGCGCCATCGCCGCCCGCTACCTCGGCTCGTCATCAAAGTACGACGACCTGCTCCTCGCCAACGCCGACACCCTGAAGGACGAGAACTCGCTCGAAGTGGGCATGGAACTGATGATCCCCGGTCGGTAGGTTCGGACCGGAATCTTCGGACGGAGTCCACGGATGCGTCTCAAGGCCATGGTTCTCATCGCATCGGGAGCGGCCGTTTCGGTCGGGCTGCTGGTCGTGCGCCAGCAGCGCCTCCAGGCGGTCTACGAGATGACACGCTCACTCGAACGCGGCTCCATCCACGACCGCGACCTCTGGATGCTCCGCGCCCAGATCGCCGAATCCATACGCCCCGAGCGAGTCGTCAGGATGGCGGCGACCCTTGGCCCGATGCGCCCCATCCCGCGCGAGATCTGCCAACCCGCGCCGGGCATCAAAACGCCAAGTAAGCGGGAACAGAATCTCACTCGCGCCGAGCGTTGAGGCTCGCATTGTCTGCATGATGAGTCGCGCGAATCGCGGCTTGCAACGGCGGCCCAGCCAAGGCGACGCGCGGCAGCGGCACGCCGCTCCGGCCGTCGGGCGTGCCGTTGATGCCGCCGATTGTCGTCGTGTCCCCAAATATGCCGAGGAAACCATGCCCAGGCCCGGTTTGTGAGTTAGAATAAAGAATCCTTGGGTTCTTGAAGGGGCCGGATATGGAAACTCGATTCTGGAGCGTTGCGGCAATCTTGGCGGCGACGGGTTCGGGCGCGGGGGTTCAGGCTGGGATAATTGAGCCGGCCCTCTCGGCGCAGGCCATCACCGAGCCGGCGAGCGACGAGCGAGTCGGCGCGGACATTGCGGTCGTGGACGTGACCGGGATCCCAAGTTGGGATCCGCGGGGATCGCCTTACAACTTTGTTCAATTTATCTGGGTCGGTCCTTGGAATGTCGTGAACGGCTTCGGGTTCGACGTGATTCTGCAGTCCGTGGCTCCCGCTTCGTGGCGAGGCGATATTGCGGTCTCTATCACGGATTCTGCGGGAGTCTACTCAACCGGCTTCTATCTGCGTCCGGGCATGGCCGACGGCCCAGGCGGACCCACGAGGTATTCGACCGATGGCATCATCAAGTTGGCGCAATACGGAATCCCGAGCGTCACCGCCGGCTTCGACGGCCTGATCCGCCTGGAGTTCTTCGATATTTTTGAAGATGCTCCGGAAGGTATCGATGGACAATGGGTAAGCGGGAGTCTCTTGTTCCAGACTACGAGACCCATTCCTCCCGTGCCCGCTGGGTCTGCGGCAGGAGCCGCAGCGTTGTTCTTGGCTAGGTTTGGCCTCCGGCGGAAGACTCGCCCGGCGCAATACGGCCCTTGATCGCCGGTTACGGACACGATTGAGTTCCGGTGCATCCCGGCGCGTTCCAAAGGCAGGTGAACGGGCCGTATTGGGTCAGCAGCGCGTCAAGTTCGTCGTAATCGTCCTGATTGACGACACCGTCGCAGTTGATGTCACCTTGGCACCATTCGATGGACGCAGGGCACGCGTAACAGACTGAGGCGCAGACGAACTCTCCCTCGTGCGCGGAGAGCACCGCGCCAATTATCGCCCGATCGGATGAGTTGACCGACCCGTTGCCATCGACGTCGCCGTCGCAGCCTCTGTTGGAGTCGCAGGCTTGTCCGGCGGTCGTGCTCACGAGGGCGATATCTCCTGCGTCTCCGATGCACCCATTCCCATTCAGGTCCCCCATGCAATAGCACTTCGCGGCCCTTGGGTGATCCATCGACGCTAATGCATTTCTATCATCCACGTCTTGTTGCTGATTCGGTGGCCCACCGTGGGGCCCCACGATGTCCACGCACCCCGTGGGGCGGCACCGCTCGCACAGGTACTCGCTCCCCGCGGGATTCGAGAAGAACTGATGCCGTGCAGCGAGGACGGCGGAGCCGTCGAAGCAGCAGGTCACGCCTATGAGCGCGAGCGAACCATCGCCCCGTTCGACCGCGAAAGCCCCGCCCGAGTCGTGGTTACGGACCGAAGGCAGACACGCCCCCTCCACCACGCACGAGCCGGGCGCGATCATGATCGCACCGCCCCGGCCCTCGGGCGTGCCGTTGATGCCGCTGATCGTCGTCGCCGCGACGTGCAGGCTCCGCGCCTCGACTTCCTTGCAGTCCTCGTCCACCGTCCGGCCCCATCCCGCGATGAACACCGGATCATCACGGCACATCGCGAGTTCATAAGGAGTGGCGATGGTCATCGGCGTGATATACGCCAGACATTCGACATCCTCCGGATCAATCTCTCCCACCAGCACGCAGTCGGCGCCGAAAAATGACCCCGACGCCATCGTGAAGCACGTCACGCGGACGCGGGCCACCTCCTCCGTCAACTCGCACGGGTTCGGGTCCTCGGGGCACCAGTACGTCGGCGGCGGCCACGAGGGGGGCTGCACGCACTTCTTGAAATACGCGTACCACGCATCGGTCTGGACGCACTCACCGGGGTCGCCGCCCGTCGAGATGAAGTGTCGGATGGTGACGATGCCGAGATGATCGACTTCCTCGGAATCGGTCCATCGGACCAGCGTGCCCGATCCTTCCGGCGCCCAGGTCTCATCGAACGCGCGGCTCCGAGGCGCCAGCCCGCACACGGCCCAGAACTTCTGTGGCGGCTGATCCGTGCCGCAGGTGACGGCGTGGGCGTCGCGCTCCGCAAACACCACGACCATCCCGATCACCGCGAAACTTACCCTGCTCGGCGACCTGGGAACCCCCTTTCAAACCACCGCGACCGGGCCATGCTACCAGCCTCGGCATTCTTATCCCTCCGCGCCCGCCGCGGCCGATATTCACTCCATGACCCGTCCCGAAAACCTCGGTCCGCCGCCGGCCCGGATTGACACGGTCCTCTGGGTCGCGGTTCTGGGCATGTCGATCGCGTTTGCCGGGGTCTTCATCCGCGTCGCGCAACTTCAACTCGCGCCGGGGATCGAACTTTCCAGGCACATCCAGGATCGAGTCACACGCCGCGCACAGATCGCCCCGCGGGGCGATATCGTCGATCACCGCGGCCGACTCCTCGCCTCCACGCGCACGGGCTTCCGCTTCTTCGTCGATCCCGCGCTCCTGAAGTCGCCCTACGGCGAGACCATCGCCACCCTCTCTCGAATCACGGGCCTCAACGCCGAGGATGTCGCCGAGCGCATCGTCGCCGCCGTCTCCGAGAGCAAGGCGCGGGAGGAATCAGGCAAAAAGCCCATCCGCTACGTCTCCGTCGGCGGCATCCTCGACGAACACCAACTCGAACAGGCACGCAAGGTCAAGATCCCGGGCGTCCAACTCGAACCGCGCCGCGTCCGCGAAACGCCCGGCGGCCCAGCCATGGCCTCGCTCGTCGGAAAAGTCGGCATCGACCACGACGGACTCCTCGGCGCCGAACTCGCCTACCAGCAGGACATGGAAGGAGAGCCGGGCCACCTCGACTACGTCCGCGACTCCAGCGGCCGACCCATGTGGGTCGAGCCGGCGGGCTATCGACCGCCCGACAAGGGGGGCGAGGTCCGCCTCACGGTGGACGCCTACCTCCAGGAGATCGCCTACGAGGAACTCGCTCGCGGCGTCCTCGACGCCGACGCCGCCGGCGGCCGGCTCGTCATGGCCGATCCGAAGACCGGCGACATCCTCGCGATGGTGGACTACGTCCGCCCGGGGATGAACCTCGAGGAGCCGCCCTTGCGCACCACGCTCCAGGGGCGCATCGTCCAGCCGAACTCCACGGGGCATCGCTACCGCACGATCCAGAAGGACCCCGGACGCGACATCCATCCTTCACTCGGTCGGAACCGATGCGTCGAGGACCTCTATGAGCCGGGATCAACCTTCAAGAGCTTCGTCTGGTCATCGCTCGTCGAACGCGAAGTCGTCGCCCCGGACGAGGTCTTCAACACACACGACGGCGCCTGGCAGACCGACTACGGCCGACCCATCCGCGATGTCACCCCGAAGTCATTCCTCACCTGGCGCAACGTCCTGGTTTTCTCCTCGAATATCGGCATGGTGCAGGGCACCGCACGCCTCTCCTTCGACAAGATGCGACGCGACCTCGTCCGTTTCGGCTTCGGCCAGCGCGTCAACATCGGCCTGCCCGGTGAATCGCCGGGAATCGTCACGCCGCTCTCCCGCTGGAGCAAGTACACCCAGACCTCCATCTCCAGCGGCTACGAGATCGCGGTCACCCCGCTCCAGATCGTCCGCGCCTTCAGCGTCTTCGCCCGCACGGGCGACCTCGCGGGCACCCTCCCGAACCTCCGACTCCGGCACCGCGAGGACCTCGCGCCCGACGATGAGATCCGAGTCCGTGTCCTGCCGCCCTGGGTCGCCTACCTCACACGCGACACACTCAAGCAGGTCGGCCTCATGATGGAAGAGCGCTCCCGCCGTCGATTCCCGGACGAGCCGCCCGTCAGGTATTCGATGTTCGGCAAATCCGGCACCGCCGAGATCCCCAGGCCCGACGGAAAGGGCTATTTCGACGGCCAATACAACTCGTCGTTCCTCGTCGGCGCGCCGGTCGAAGACCCGCGCATCGTCCTCGTCGTGGTCATCGACGATCCCGGCCCGGAGACCATACGCAAACGCGCTCACTACGGCACCGCCGTCGCCGGCCCCGTCGTCCGCCGAGTCGTCCGACGAACGCTCGAATACATGGGCGTCCCCGCGTCAGACGATCCGGTCGCCCAGATGATCGACGCCGAGAGCGGCCTGTCGCACGATTAGCCCGTCACCCGCTCTGCGTCAGCGCCCCGTACGCCTCCGGCCTCCGGTCCCGGTACCACTGCCACACGTTCCGCACCTCCGCGATCAGGTCCAGGTCCAGGTCCGCCACCACCACCTCGTCCTTGTCCCGTGAGGCGATCGTCACGATCTGCCCGCGCGGGTTCGCGAAGTAGCTCTGCCCGTAGAACTCGCCGATGCCCCAGGGCTGCTCGGTGCCGACACGGTTGATCGCGCCGACAAAGAACTGGTTCGCCGCCGCCGACGCCGGCTGCTCCAGCTTCCACAGGTACTCGCTCAGCCCCGCGACCGTGGCGCTCGGGTTGAACACGATCTCCGCGCCGTTCAGCCCCAGCGCCCGCCACCCCTCGGGGAAGTGCCGGTCGTAGCAGATGTAGACGCCGATCTTCCCGAAGTTCGTCTGGAACACCGGGAACCCGCCGTCGCCCGGCTTGAAATAGAACTTCTCCCAGAAACCGGGATGGCAGTGGGGGATGTGATGCTTGCGGTACTTGCCGAGGTATGTCCCGCGCTCGTCGATCACCGCCGCCGTGTTGTAGAACACCCCCGTCATCGCCTTCTCGTAGATGGGGACGATCATCACCATCCCGTGCTTCTTCGCAAGGTCCTGCATCAGCCGGATCGTCGGCCCGTCGGGGATCGCCTCCGCCGTCTCGTACCACTTGGTCTGCTGCTCGGCGCAGAAATACGGGCCGTAGAAAATCTCCTGGAGGCAGCACACCTGCGCCCGCTCTCCCGCGGCCTTCTCGATCAGCCCGACGTGCTTGTCGATCATCGCCCTCTTGATCTTCTCAAGCGAGTTCTCGGGACCGAGCGGGTTCGAGCACTGGATCAACGCGGCACGGGTGATGCGGGGCATGAAGAATCTCCGTGAAAACCGCAGTCTATCGAAAGACCGGGGGACCTTCACCACCAGCACACGCAACGCACGGACAACGCCGGATGATCGGGTGGAAGGAAGAGCGGGCCAGCCGATTCATCATGTTGCAACGGGGCGCCCCCGGCGACACAATCCTCCTGTCTTCCTCCGCGCCTCCGTGGCGAACGCCTTTTCTGAAGGGAGAACTCATGGGCCTCATCTCGATCGCCGCCTTCAAGGCCAGGCCCGGCAAGGACGCCGACCTCGTCAAGGTCATCGACGACCGCCTGCCGCTGCTCCGCCGCCTCGGCCTCGCCACCGACCGCGAGGAAATCCGCTGCCGATCAGGGGACGGCGTCATCATCACGATCTCCGAGTGGATGGATCACGCCGCCATCGACCGCGCACACAAGACACCCGAGGTGCATGATCTCTGGAAACGATTCGATTTGTGCGCCGAGTTCGTGAAACTCGACGCGCTCGCCGAATCGCACGAGGCATTCGCCACGTTCGAAGCGATGTGAAGGGCATTCACCGCGGAGGACACGGAGGAAGAAAAGTCTCGGCTGGGGCAGGCGGCCATTGCGCGCGTCAATCAATGCCGGACGCGCTCGGAGTCCGCCCGCCCTTCAAGGCTGTTCTCCGTACCGTGCGTGCCGAACGATCTTCACAGCCACCGCGCCACGCACACCTTTGATTTCGTGAAGAACTTCGGCCCGTCCTCACCGTTGGCGTGCAGGTCGCCGAAGAACGACTGCTTCCACCCGCTGAAGGGGAACGCCGCCATCGGCGCCGGCACGCCGACGTTGATCCCCAGCATCCCCGCGTCGATGTGCGTGCGGAAACGCCGCGCATCGTGCCCGCTGCTCGTAAAGATCACCGCCATGTTCCCGTATTTCGACCGGTTCACGTTGGCGATCGCCGCGTCAAGCGTCGCCTCGCGCATCACCGACAGCACCGGACCGAAGATCTCATCCTCAATGACCGACATCCCCGGACGGCAATGGTCAATGATCGTCGGCCCGACGAAGCAGCCGTTCGGACACCGTGCCACCGATTCCCTTAAGGAATCGGTGTTCCGACCGTCCAGCACCACCGTCGCCCCTTCCTTCTTCCCGAGGTCGATGTACCGGTGTACGCGGTCCCGCGCCTCGGCATCGACCAGCGGGCCCATCCCCCGCCCCGCCTCGCCCCCCCGGACCCCCCGGCGGGTGATCGCCGCAGCGCACACCGCCCGCCCCCCGCCAGCCGCCCCAGCGCCCCCGCCCCCCGCC
>JAEUIV010000091.1 GCA_016795005.1 Phycisphaerae bacterium | reverse complement strand
GGGCTGCCGCCGGATCGCCACCCGTTATGAGAAACTGGCGATCCACTTCATGGGCATGGTCACACTCGCCATGATCCAGCGCTGCCTCAGACTTCTTGATCCGTCAAACAGGACCTAGTCGGCGCCCGCGTCCCGGGTTGTACGCCGCGTGAGGCGATCGCTCACGCGGGGAACGTCGCGCTGGTCCGGTCCGTTTCCCACACCGTCAACGTGCGCAATGAGGCGCTCCCTCCCGAGCCGGCACGGATCGGTTCCGCGAGGCGCTCAAAGAACACGCGCGCGATGTTCTCGACGCTCGGGTTCACCCCACTCGGCCCGCCGAACTCGGCGGTGTCCTCGTTCAGGTGCGTGTGGTCGTAGGGACGGATGATCCGCTCATGAACCAACGCCTCGAGTTGATCGAGGCCGAAGGCCGGCTGCGCGCCCGTGCGCACGGCCACGCACGGCTCGACGCGGTAGTTGTGCCCATGCCCGCTCGGGTTGTTGCACTTGCCGAACAGGGCGCGGTTCTGCTCATCGGTCAGCGACGGAACGTGCAGCCGGTGCGCGGCGGAGAAATCAAAGCTCTGACGGAGCAGGACGTGCGAGGTGTCGGCGGTCATCTCGAGCGAATAGTAGGGGGTCAGGTTCCAGCGGACGCGCTCAAAGACACCGCCAAGCCGCCGACGAATCTCCTCCACGATGCCGGGAAGCAGTTCCACCGGGTTTGACTCCGGGTTGTCCCGGCATGCCTGGGCGATCAATGGGATCACGCCGGCGTGGACCGTGGTGTCGATCTCCTTGATGTTCAGGAGATAGCCCGATGGACTCCGCGGCTCACCCCGACAGGTGACGTGGAGTTCGTAGTAACGCCCCAGCCCTCGCATCGAGGGGATGCCCGCGAAGCCGTTCGCGGGCGCGCTTCCCGTCTCCGCGCCGCGGCCGGGGTTCACGGAGAATCGAATCGTTCGTGTCAAGGTGTGCATGGGGGCAGCCAAAGAGTACGGGAACCGAGGCTCCGCGGCGGATATCATTGGCCGGAGAAGTCGAAGGGGGCTACGAAAGGGAGCGAACCATGAAATGCTGCTGTTGCACCGGATCCGGGTCGAGCGCTCCGATGGTGGCGGTGCTGATCGGCGCTTCGGTCGCGGTATGGACGGCCTTCGGAGCGGGCAAAAAAGTCGAGCCTACCAGCGCTCCGACCACCGTCGCGGCCGGCGCTTCGGTGCTGGGATTCACGCTCAACCGGATCGACGGCACGCCCCAGCCGCTCCAGGAGTACCGCGGAAAGGTGCTCCTGATCGTCAACGTCGCAAGCCAGTGCGGCCTCACCCCGCAGTATGAGGGGTTGGAGAGCCTGTACGAGTCCAAGAAGAACGACGGGCTTGTGGTCCTGGGCTTCCCCGCCAATAACTTCGGCTCGCAGGAGCCTGGGACGAACTCCGAGATCGCCGCGTTCTGCAGCGGGAAGTTCAACGTGACGTTCCCCATGTTCGAGAAGATCAGTGTGAAGGGGGAAGATCAGCACCCCCTGTACCGGATGCTCGCGTCCTTGCCCGAGCCGCTGGGGGGCGACCCGAAGTGGAACTTCACGAAGTTTCTGGTTGATCGGTCCGGGAACGTGGTCGCACGTTATGAGCCGAAGACCAAGCCCGACGACGCGGCGCTGGTCGCCCAGATTGACAAACTCCTCGCGGAAAACCCTTGACGAGGCCGGAATCCGAGGCACTCTGAAGGGAGAGAAAAGAGGGCTCTTCCGATGGGCGCTGCCAAATCAAAGATCGGTCGTACCGCGATGATCGCTGCCGCGGTTGTTCTTCTCGGTTCGCTTCGGAACGATTCCGTCGCGTCGCACGTGGCCCGGGACGGCGTGCTCGCCGCGCCGATCCAGACGGCGGGCTTCGGCGGCGTGCTGGTGTCCAAGCGGATGAGGATGATCCTCGGCTTTGTGCAGACGCTCCCGGTGTGATTCACGTCGGCGAACGCTTACTTCTTCGATTCGGGGACATAGGCCCGGTCCGCGAGGGTCGGCGAGGACGCGGAGGTCAGTTCATATAGAACGTATCCGCCGACCTCGCGCCGGAAGACGTGCATCCCCGGCGGCGGGGCCTCTTTGACCCCTCCGAAGCCGAGGAATCCAGGCTCGTGCTCTTTCCGGTCCATGAAGACGAGTGTTTCCTTGCCGTCCACCTTGGCCATGAGGATCAGTTCATTCTTGCTGATGACCGATTGGCCGTAGTTATCGCTGTAGGCCCAGCCGATGAGTTCGATGTTCGGGGCGCTGGCGATGAGCAGGCCTTCGCCGAAGCGGTGCTGCATGGTGTCGTTGAACTTCTCGTCCGTCGTACACACGAACTCGGGCTTGAATCCGTTGCTTGAAAGCTTGGCAAAGACGGCTCCCATGGTGAGCGGGGCCGCCTTGAACGTCGATCGCGGCGTCAACTGCCACCACGCCGCGACGGCGACGATCGAGATCACCGCGGCGTACAGCAGAACGCGGGAGATCGCCGGGAACTTGAACGATGACCGGGGCGCCGATGCGCTTCGGGCCGCCGGGGCGGGCGTCGCGGCATGCAGGGGGAGCGAGATGCTGATCGCCGGCGGCTCGAAGCTCTGCTTCAATCCCGCCTCGATCCGACGGTGCTGATCGACGACTCGCCGCAACGCCGGGTCAGACGCGAGGCGACGCTCGAACGCCTCCAACTCGGCGCCGTGCAGCGCGCCGTCGAGGTAGAGATCGAGCGGGTCGAAGGGACGGTCGGCCGGGTTCGCGGTCATGGCGAACTCCTTTCAACAACTCCCGCCGATTCCAGCCGTTCCCGCAGCGCCTTGCGGGCGCGGTGGACGTGGCTCATCGCCGTTCCTTCGGGAATCGCGAGCACGTGCGAAATATCCTTGTACGAAAGGTCCATCACGATCCGCAGCAACAGGCACGATCGCGGCATGTCATCCAGCGAACGCACGGCTTCGGCGAGTTCGTCATCAAAGACGGTCTGGTCCGCGCGGAGTTCGCCCTTGCTCGACACGCCGCCGGGGCGCGTGGCGGGCTTGAGCGGCATCGGCTCGACCGCGGCAGCAAAGCTTGAGTCCGCCAGCACCGTGCGTTCACGCCCCTTCCGTCGCCGCTCGTTCAACGCCAGGAAGCGCACGATCTGCCCCATCCAGGCCGTGAGGCTCGTCTCCGCGTCGAACTCGTGCAGCTTTCCGAGCGCTACCACCGCCGCCTCCTGGACCAGGTCTTCCGCCGCGGTGCGATCGCCTGTTACTCCGTAAGCGATGCACCACAACGTCCGCGCGTGCTCCTGCAATCGAGCACCGAACTCGGCCGGATGCAGAGTTCGGCCAGAACGCATCGCCGATGTCGAACCGCCTTCCCCGGCTCGCCGCGAGGCTTCCGTCGCTGTCAGAGTGATGTCAGGATCGTCGGGAGCCATTGCAGGGGGGGGGGTGCGGACCCGTGTTTTCAAGTGGGATTCCGTCAGTGTACCGGGCCGGGGCATGCCCGAATAACACCGGATGGAAGCGATCACGACGGGATCATCATGAGACGGGCCGACCCGCCTTCGGGTGGAGTCAAGGTGGCCCGGTTACTTCGTGGCGGCCTTGGCAACGCCGGTTTCGGCCTGCCGGGCGTAGTCGATCGCCTCACCCAGGATGCGTGCCGCTTCCTGTGGAGCGTGGAAGCCCATCGAGTTCTCCGCGGCGACAAAGTCCAGCCGCCATTGTGCCTTGCGTTGCAGGTCTCGTGGTCCCTTGAGCATCTCGTCCGATGCGCCGCTTTTCGCGGCGGATTCGATGGCGTGGATCGCGTCCACGATGGCCGCGGTGGCGCGGTCCATGAGCGCCTTGGTGCGGTCCTGGATCGCCTCGACGCGCGCGCGGATCTCTCCCTCGGCGTAGGGGTGGCAGGCCTGGCATGCCCGGGCGATGTTCAGCACCGGGCTTCGGACGTGGTGATCGCTGACCTTGATCGCGCCTTCGCGGACGTAGGGCATGTGGCAGTCGGCGCAGGAGACGCCGCTGCGTGCGTGGATTCCCTGGCTCCACATCTCGAACTCGGGATGCTGGGCCTTGAGCGCCGGGGCGCCCGAGTTGGCGTGTGTCCAATCCTTCCAGCCCACCTCGTCGTAGTAGGACTCGATCTGTTCGACCTTCAGTCCCTTGTGCCACGGGTAGGTGAGGAGTTTGCCCTCTCCCTTGAAGTAGTACTCAACGTGGCACTGCCCGCAGACCATTGATCGGAGTTCCTGCCTCGAGGCATCGACGTTGGGGTCGTAGGGCTTGGCGCGGTCCGACTTTCTCCATCGCTCGATGCTCGGCAGGTGGGGCACCGGGTCCGGGCTGGCGGCGAGCGCCTGGACGCCGGTCATGAATCCGGGCCGCGTGACGCGCAGGGTCAGGCTGACGGGATCGTGGCAATCGCCGCAGGAGACCGGGTGTGAGACCAAGGAGGTGGCCTCCGCGTAGGGCATGGCGCACACGGCCTCAAAGCCCTTCATGAGCTGGGCCTTGCCTGAATCGGAGAGGAGCGGCTCGACCAGTGTTCCGCTTGCTCCTTTCTCGATGCCGACCGCGCGGTAGGCGTTGATGACGGACGCGTGGCAGTGGAGGCACGCTCCCGGCTGCGGCTTCTGCTTGACGCGCTCGGTCTCGCGCTGGTCGCTGAGCATGTAGGCGTGGCCTCGTTCTTCGCGGTAGTCGATCGCGAAGGCGTACCCATTGAAGATGGTGCGCCAGCGCGGGTCGTCGTCGAGTTTCTGGAAGGCCTCGCTCCCGCCGTGCCTGGTCCGTTCGATGTCCACGGTCCGGCGGTAGGTGTCGTACTGTCGCGGGAAGTTTTTTCCCCATTCGGCGGGGTCGATGGTGGTCTCGCTGATGTCCACGAGTTTGAAGTGTGTCTGCTTGGCCTCGATCTTCCTCTCCATGATGTTCTGCGAGAGGAGCATGACTCCCACGGTGGCCCCGGCGACGACGACCGCCACGAGCACGTAGAGGAGGGCGCTTCCCCGCTGGACGATCGAGTTCCGATGACTGTGCATGATGTCTACCCCTTTCGACTATCGCCTTGGCCCATGCCCCACTCCGGCGTGACACTTGATGCAATCCACTTCATTTCCGTGCGACGCGGCGGCGACCACGTCGCCCATCAGGCCGCCGTGGCACCTGAGGCAGTTGTCTCGGACGACCGCCGCGCTGCCCGGCGTGATCCGGATCGGCTCGTGGAAATCCTGGAGCGTGAAGCCCTTTGAATGTCTCCAGCCGTGCTCGGCCTTGATGTAGTACTTGCCGATGAAGTCCTGCGGCACGTGGCAATCGTTGCACGTGGCGGCCGCGTGATGGGGCGACTTCTGCCAGCCGTCGAACTGGTCGCGCATGATGTGGCAGTTCACGCACGCCTTGGGATCGTTCGAGAGGTATGAGAGGCCCTCGGCGTAGCGGAAGGTGACGGCGCTGACGCCGACGAACACGCCGATGAGCGTGGCCAGCAGCACCCCCGCGAGCGTTGAACCGGTGCGTCTCGTCATGCTGACCCTCGCGACTTGTTCCCGACCGGCCCACGGCGGGCGATCCGTTCAGAAGAGTAGTTGCCATTGGGCCATGATCGCAACCTGTCCGTCCTGGGCGGTCGGGAGGCTGCCGAAGAGCGCGCTGGTCGGCGTTCGCCCGCCGGTGTTTCCGAAGTTTCCGGCGCGCGTGTCGGCGGTGTCGTCGAGGAACCAGATGGCGACGAGTTGGAACTTCGCCGCCTGGCCGTAGAGGTAGTAGTTGAATCCGCCGGTCACGGTGTTGAAGGTGCTGCTTCCGTTGCGATCCTCGTCCGGGAAGATCGCGTCAAAGCGTGCGACGATTTCGACATCGTCGGTGACGTGGTACCCGCCCTGGAGGAGGCCGCCGTAGTCATCGAAGTCCGCGCCGGAGACCCCGGCTTCATCCTGCGCGTGGTAGCCGACGCCCGCGAGCATGATGTTCCATCCGTCACCCTTGGTGAGGATGTCGGCGGTCCATGCGAAGAGGTCCTGTTCTTCGACTCCCGCGGTTCGGTTCGGGCCTTGCTCGAAGTGGATGGCGCCGCCGAGAGCGCCGGCGTAGTCGCTGCCTCGAGGCGAGCGGTATTCGTCCACGAGTTGCTTCCACTGGCCGGCGAACTTCCACTCGGCGCGGCCCGTGACGGCCCAATCCGCCGGGTCGGCGTTGAACTCGGAGTTCACGGAGCGGAAGCCGTCGGAGAAGGTGCCGATGAGGCGGACATCGTCGTTCTGGTATTTCAGGTCGATGAACTTCGAGCGGTTCTGGCCGAAGATGAGGGATTGCAACGAGCGCTCGGGGGTGAGCATCTTCTGGTCGGCCATGTACCACTCGCGCATGAAGGCGGTGATTCCCTGTCCGGCGCGGAGGGTCCAGCCGCCGTCGAAGTTGTAGCCGATCCACGTGTCCTGGAGTCGGAAGTCACCGTTGCCGCCGGCGGTGCCCGCGTCGGCCATGACCTTGTAGAAGAGTTTCGGATCGAGGACGGTGCCGTCGAAGGCGATGCGGATGCGCGGCTGGTTGAAGCCGCTCTCGAAGTCGTCGCTTGTTGGTGTGTCGTCGTCGTTTCGGAAGTTGAGGTTGTATCGGAACTGGAGTTGGCCGCTCACGTTCAGACGGAAGGCGCCGTCGGGCGAGGCGATGAAGAACTTACCGTCGTGGCCCGCGGCAGCGCCGTCCGCCAGGAGGCTTGTGCGTGCCTCGGCGTCGGCCTGCATCTCCCGCACGAGGGCGCGCGGACGTCATCGGCGGGGATCGCGTCCTCCGCGGCGGCGATCCCGCTCAGGATCGCGAGTGTGATCGGGGCGATCAGTCGAACGACCATGCGGCTCTGCGGCATCGGCTTCTCCCTGGCGACGCTTCCGGGTCGGAGTTGTATCGACGAATGGCCGGTCGGACGATCAACGGCCGTCACGAGCATACCGAACGGCGAATGAATATGGATCATCCGCCCGTGGTCAGGGTGGCGGATCGGGACTCGATCTCCGCTTTCAGGCTCGCGGCGAACTCATCGAGCGGCATGGCCCCGGCGTCCTTTTCCTGGCCCCGGATGCGGAGCGAGACGCTCCGGCTTTCGGCGTCGCGCGGGCCGACGATGAGGAGGTACGGGATCTTCTCCTCGGCGGCGACCTTGATCTTTCCCTGCACTCGGTCGTTCGAGGAATCGACCGTGGCGCGCAGCGACGGGATCCGGGATTTCAGGGAAGCGAGCACCTCCGCGGCGTAGTCGTTGGTCTTCTCGCTGATCGGGAGGATGCGGACCTGTTCGGGGCTGAGCCAGGTCGGGAAGGCGCCGGCGAAGTGCTCGATGAGCACGCCGATGAAGCGTTCCATGCTTCCGAAGGGGGCGCGGTGGATGACGACGGGTCGATGCGGCCTGTTGTCGGGGCCGATGTAGGAGAGGTCGAATCGGATGGCCATGTTGTAATCGACCTGCACGGTGCCGAGTTGCCATTCCCGGCCGATGACGTCCTTGACCATGAAGTCGATCTTCGGGCCGTAGAAGGCGGCCTCGCCGGGGGTTTCGGTGAAGGCGACGCCGAGTGACCTGGCGGCGTCGCGGCAGGCCTGTTCGGCGCGGTCCCAGTTCGCGGGGTCTCCGATGTACTTGTTCGAGTCGGGGTCGCGGAGTCCGACG
The DNA here is from genome assembly GCA_016795005.1 of Phycisphaerae bacterium. Taxonomy (GTDB): domain Bacteria; phylum Planctomycetota; class Phycisphaerae; order Phycisphaerales; family UBA1924; genus JAEUIV01. Next base: position 1,334 of record JAEUIV010000091.1, on the reverse strand, counting down.
CGGACGCGATAGTCCTTCATGCCGAGGGTCTTGAAGATGATCTTGACGAGTTCGAGGCAGCCGAGGAGTTCCTGCGGGATCTGCTCGGGGGTGCAGAAGAGGTGGGCATCGTCCTGGGTGAAGCCTCGGACGCGGGTCATGCCGTTGAGTTCGCCCGATTGCTCCCAGCGGTAGACGGTGCCGAACTCGCTGAGGCGCGCGGGCATGTCGCGGTAGGAGTGGGGGCTGCTGGCGAAGATCTTGGCGTGGTGGGGGCAGTTCATGGGCTTGAGCAGGAACCCGTCGAGGAGTTTGTCGTCGGGGAGGACGCGGTCGGCGGGGATCGCGTTCGACCGGGTCCGCTCGTTCATCTGGCGCTGGAAATTCGAGGAGACGGCGTCGAGACGGTTCGTCATCTCGGCGCAGGAGCATCCCTCGCTCATCACCTTTGCCAGCGAGTCGTTCTCGATGATCGGCGCGAACTGCGACTCCTTGTAGTACGGGAAGTGGCCGCTGGTCTTGTAGAGGTCGAGTTTGCCGATGTGCGGCGTGTAGACCTGCGTGTAGCCCTGTCGCACGAGTTCCTGCGAGATGAAGTTCTGGAGTTCGTTGCGGATGATCGAGCCTTTGGGGGTCCAGAGGATGAGTCCCTGGCCGACGGTCTCGTCGATGTGGAAGAGGTGGAGTTTTTTGCCGATGACGCGGTGGTCGCGTTCCTTCGCCTGCTGGAGTTGAGCGAGGTAGGCGTCGAGTTCCGCTTGCGAGGGGAAGGCGGTGCCGTAGACGCGGGTGAGGCGGTCGGAGTTTTCGTCGCCGTGCCAGTAGGAGGAGGCGACGGACATGACGCAGGCGGCGCCGATGCGGCCGGTGGAGGGGACGTGCGGGCCGCGGCAGAGGTCTTCCCAGTTGGAGCCGGGGGCGCCGGTGGCGTAGAAGGAGAGGGTTGCGGCTTGCGACTTGGAGGATGCGGTTGAGGCGTCGCCGGCGCTCTTTGGTCCGCGGTAGACGCTGGAAGGCACGCCGAGGGCGCGTTCGGCGTTGTCGATTTTGTACTTGTTGCCCTCTGCACGCAGTTTCGGAAGTCCGTCCTTGTCCGCGACTTCGTACCGGGTGAACGGCCGGTCTTCCTTGATGATCGCCGCGATGCGTGCGTTGATGGCGGCGAAGTGATCGGTGGAGATGCTCTTCCCAGCGGGGACGAACATGTCGTAGAAGAAGCCGGTGTCGGTGGGGGGGCCGTAGGCGAGGAGGACGTCCTTGCCGATGACGTCCTGGATGGCTTCCGCCATGACGTGTGCGGCGGAGTGGCGCATCAGGAAGAGTGCGTCGGGGTTCGGGGTCTTGTCGCGGTTGGT
>JAEUIV010000069.1 GCA_016795005.1 Phycisphaerae bacterium | reverse complement strand
CGGAGCGGTGATCAGCTCGCCGTTCTTGACGATGAAGAGGTTGTCGCCCGTGCATTCGCCCACATAGCCGTCAATTGAGAGCATGACGGCTTCGAGGCATCCCGCTTCGATCGCCTCGACCTTGGCGAGGATGTTGTTCAGGTAGTTCAGGCTCTTCAGCGTGGGGTCGAGGCACACCGTCGGCGTCTTCGGGCGCTTGGCGATGACGACCTTCATCCCCTCGGCGTACAACTCGGGCGGGTACAACACGATCTGGTCCGCGATGCAGATGAGCGAGGGTCTCGGGCACTTGCGCGGGTCCAGGCCAAGCGTCCCGACGCCGCGCGTGAAGAGCAGCCGGATGTAGCCGTCGCTCAGCCCGTTGGCGGTGATGCACTCGCGCATCAGCGCGATGGTCTCGTCGGCGTCCCACGGCATCTTCATCCCGAGCCGCTGCGCATTGCGATAAATCCGCGCCATGTGGGCACGGGCCTTGAAAATCCTGCCCTTGTAGACGCGGATCCCCTCAAAGCAGCCGTCGCCGTAGAGCAGGCCGTGATCCCACACGCTGACCTTCGCATCCTCGCGTGCGTACATCTGCCCGTCGATCCACACATACGGCCGCTTGGCGGGATCGAACGACTGCTGCGAAGACGAAGCGTGAGCCGGGCGTGCGTGGCCTCCATGAGCGACGGGTGCAACAGTCATCAAAAACCTCCTTTGCCGGGCGTGCCCGGAACTCCCCGGGACGGCCCAGTATAGATGGTCCATCCACCGTCAACGGTACGGGGAAGAATCGGATCGTGTTCAGATCGGCTCACGCGAGCGGGAAACTATTCAGTCAGCGCATATTGCCCGGATCAACCCGACCGCACCTCGCCCCCGACCGCCTGCGCAAGCCGAGAAACCACGCCCGCCACCTGGGGATCAACCTCCTCATGTCGGAGGGTCCGCTCAGGATCGCGGAAGGTCATGCGGAGCGTGACGGACTTCCTCCCGATTCCGATCTGCTTGCCCCGGTAGACGCCGACAAAGTCCAGCCGCTCCATCAGCGCCGGGCGGAGTCCGAGAACCTCGTGCGCGATGCGACCCCACGCCACCTCCTCCGCCACGATCACCGACAGGTCGCGCTCAATGCCGGGAAACCTCGGAAGTTCGCGCGCCACCGCGCGCGGCGGGTACAGGTCGATCAGCGATTGCAGGCTCACCTCGGCCACCGCCAGCGGCGTCTCAAGGCCCCACTGCTGCAATGTTCGACCGCTCACGGTCGCCGCAAGACCGACCGCCACGCCGTTGATCTTCACGCTCGCCTCGGTCTCGTCCTCGAGCGCCGCGAACGAATGCGGTCCCGCGACGGGATCCACCTCGACGATCGTCCCCGGGCCACCCAGCGCCAGCGCCACCGTCTCAACCGCGCCACGCACCAATCGCAGGGCCGCCTGCCTGGCCTCCGGCCCGTGAAGCCCCGCCGGGGCGTCGGCCAGGAGCGTGAGAACACGCCGCTCCTCGGTCATTCGACCAAACGTGCGACCGTCATCCCGCTCCGCAAACGTCGAAGCGCACTCGAACAGGCGGACCCCGCCCGCCGGTCGAACCTGGCCGTCCTGGTTCGCCCGACGGCAGGTGAGCAGGCTCGGGATCACGCTCGGACGAAGATACGGCCCGCCCTTCCGCCGTTCCTCGTCCACCTTCAACAGGCGTTGCCCCGCTTGCCTGAACATCTCCGCCTCGCGCTGCGCGATGAACGAGAACGTCACCGTCTCGAAAAACCCCGCCCCCGTGAGCACGCGCGACAACTCGCCCATCGCCTTCTCACGCTTCGCCCAGTCGTCCGGATGCGACAGTTCGAGGTGAACATCAAGCATCGGCGCCAGTTCGATCTTGTCGAAACCGTTCAGACGCCCCACTTCCTCGATCAGGTCAACCTCGCGCGTCAGGTCGTGCCGGTGATGCGGAATGGAGCAGCGGAGCACCCCCCCGGCCCCCGATCCCTCCGCGTCCACCTCGACGCCGATCGAGCGCAGCAGCGCCGTGATCCGATCCGCCGGCACGTGTATCCCCAGGAGGTGCTCGCACCGCGAGACCCGCAGAACAACCTCCGTCCGGGGTTGAATCGTGCCGCGCGCATCGATCATGCCATCCAGCAGTTCGCCCCCCGAGAGTTCCGCGATCAGCGACGCGCCGCGGAGCGAGGCCCATTCCAGGTCGCGCGCATCGACGTAGCGCTCGAACCGGTGCGAGGCGTCGGTGCGGATGTCCAGGCGTCGCGCCGCACGTCGAACCGCGATCGGATCCCACGTCGCCATCTCGAAGAGCACGTCCGTTGTCCGCTCCGTCACCCCGGAATCCAACCCGCCGATCACTCCCGCGATCGACACCGCCTTTTCCGCGTCCGCCACGACCATCTCATCCGGGCGCATCGCATGCTTTCGCCCGTCCAGCGCCGTCACCGATTCGTCCTTCCTGGCGTGCCGAACCACCAGCCGCTTGCCGGCGAGCGCGTTCAGATCGAACACGTGGCACGGATGGCCCAGTTCGAGATTGATGAAGTTCGTGACATCCACCACGTTGTTGATCGCCCGCAGTCCCACCGATTCCAGCGCCTCCGCAAGCCATTTCGGGCTGGGACCGACCTTCACGCCGCGGATCACGCGCGCCGTGAACCGCGGGCACCCCCCCGCGGCCAGCTGATTCTCAACACTCGTCACGCTCGATGCCTTCGTGGCCGATGGCTTCACCGGCGAACTCTTCGGCATCACCAGCGCTCGCCCCGTCGCCGCCGCGATCTCCCGCGCCAGCCCGACATGGCACAGGCAATCCCCGCGGTTGCTCGTCAGTTCGACATCGAGCCGAGTGTCACCCGAGGGCAGGGCTTCCTTCGATTCGATGGGAAATCCAACATGGGTCAGCACATGCTCCGCCTCGTCCGCGTTGACGGTAGCGGGGTGCAGGTAGCGATTGAGCCAGGCAACCGAGGTAAGCATGCAGCCGCAAAGATAACGGATCGCGTCACCAACGCCGGGGCCGTGAATCCCCTGACGGCGCCTTGCATCACCGCCCGCATTCTCACACCCCCGTAAGACTTTCAAGAGCACGGAGTCCCGGCGTATCCTTCCAGCCCCTTGCCGGAATCTGACCCCATCGTCGGCATCGACCTCGGCACGACCAACTCCCTCGTCGCCTATGCCGATCCCGCGCGCGGCCTCTCCCCATGCATCCTCCCCGATGCGGAGGGACGCCCCCTGCTGCCCAGCGTCGTCCGATACTCCGCCGAGGGACGAACCGAATCCATCGGGCACGACGCCCGCGAACACGCCGCCGATTTCCCCCAGCGAACCATCGCCAGCATCAAGCGCCTGATGGGCCGTTCCCGGCGCGACGCCGCCGCCGACCTCCCGTACCTCTCCTACGAAGTGATCGAAGGCCCGAACGCCACGGCCCGCGTCCGCCTGCCGGGCGGTCACGTCCTCTCGCCGCAGGAAGTTTCAGCCGCCATCCTTTCCGCGCTCCGCGAACGCGCGTCGCGCGCGCTCGGATGCAAGGTCCGCCGCGCCGTCATCACCGTCCCCGCCTACTTCGACGATGCCCAGCGTCAGGCGACACGCGACGCCGCACGGATCGCCGGCCTCGAAGCCGTCCGCATCGTCAACGAACCCACCGCCGCCGCGCTCGCCTACGGCATCGGCTTGACCACGAAAAAGCCCGAAACCGTCGCCGTCTTCGACCTCGGCGGCGGAACCTTTGACCTGTCCATCCTCAGCGTCATCCCCGCCGAAGGCGCCGACGCCGACTTCTTCCAAGTCCTCTCCACCGCGGGCGATACGCACCTCGGCGGCGACGACATCGACCAGATGCTCGTTCAGCACCTGCTCCCGACGGAGCAGGCACACGCCCCGTCGATGACCGCCTCGGAACTCCAGAACCTGCGCGCACAGGCCGAGCGCGCCAAGATCATCCTCTCCGATCACGATTCGACCGAGATCGCCTTCATCCAGGGCGGCGCCGAACGCCGCCGGACGATCACACGGGAACAACTCGAATCATTTCTCTCCTCCTGGATCGACCGTGCCATCGACTGCTGCCGCCGAGCGCTCCGCGACGCCAAACTCGCGCCGACGGACATCTCCAAGGTCATCATGGTCGGCGGATCGACGCGCATCCCGCTTGTCCGCCGCCGCGTCGGAGAGTTCTTCGGCACGATGCCCTACACGGCGCTGGACCCCGATCAGGTCGTCGCCCTCGGCGCCGCCGTGCAGGCCTCGATCATGGCCGGCCTCCGCGGAGATGCCCTCCTCCTCGACGTCATCCCGCTCTCGCTCGGAATCGAGACCGTCGGCGGGGCCGTCGCCAAGATCATCGTCCGCAATACCACCGTCCCCGCCCGGGCCACCGAGATGTTCTCCACGAGCGTCGATGGCCAGACCTCCATCAAACTCCACGTCCTGCAGGGTGAACGCGAGATGGCCTCCGACTGTCGATCGCTCGGAGTGTTCCACCTCCGCGGAATCCCGCCCATGCCCGCTGGCATCCCGCAACTCCAGGTCGAGTTCCTCATCGACGCCAGCGGCGTACTCACCGTCTCCGCGATCGAACGACGCTCCGGCAAGCGCGCCGACCTCCAGGTCGTCCCCAACCACGGCCTGACCGCCGAGGAAGTGGACCGCATGGAACGCGACAGCCTCACCCACGCCCGGGAAGACATGACGCGCCACCGCATCGTGGACCTGATCGCCAACTCACGCCTCGATGTGAAGTGGATCCGCGACCGCCTCGACAAACTCGGCGACGCAATCCCCCCCGACTACGCGGCACAACTCCGGTCCCGCCTCGACGCGCTCGCCGCGCTCATCGCCGCCGCGGAGCGCGACTGGACCACCGTCGATCCCAACGCATTCCACGCCGCGAAGGAATCGCTCGACCGCGAAAGCGTGCGACTGCACGAAATCAGCATCGCCGAAAGCCTGCGGCGTGGACCCGCCGGCTCCAGCCCGCCGGGATGACATCGGTCGCGCGCTACGCGGCCGCTCAGTTCCACGACACGCCGTCCGGCGCGCCGGGATCATGCTGAAGCCGCGCACGATCCAGGAGCTTTCTCAATCTCCCCAGTTCCTTTTCCACGATCTCGCCCCGGCGGAAAATGTCCCCCTCCGACAGCAGCCGATACTGCACCGGCTTGTCGTTCAGCACGCTCAGCGTCACCACCTCGATCAGCGCGGGGGTGGGCACCTCGCGGTTATCCAGTTCGTTCAGCACCGACTGCACCGACGACAACTCGGACAAAGGCTCCGCTCGCAGCGACGTGAGCAGCCCGTCGCGCAGGATGAACAGATCATCCTCCTGCCGATCCCCCGCCTCGATCGGCTCGAGGAACGCCTCGCGGTAGAGCCGCCCTTCGTCCGCCGGCAACTCCTGCCGGATCCGTGCCCGGCACACCCCCTGCATCAGCACGTTGTAGTTCCCGTCAGGCAACTTCTGGTGCTGCGCGATCTTCCCGAGACACACGTGCCGGCGGATCGGCGGGTGGCCGTGGTACTCCTTTTTCCAGGCGTTCCCCTCGAACACCGCCATCGCGATGAACCCAGGCCCGTCCAGCGCCCGCTCCACCATCTGCTTGTAACGAGGCTCGAAAATGAACAACTTCAGGAGCGCGTGCGGCAGCAGCACCACGCCGTCCAGCGGAAACAGCGGGAACGGCTTGCCGAAGTTCACCTGGATCGACGACCGTTCGGCGGACATGCCCACATGGTAGGCGCCGCCCACCGGGACGAAAAAAGCCCGCGGACGCATGCCCGCGGGCTTTCACAGAATCAGAGAAGGTGTCAAAGGATTACGAACGACGACGGCGGAAGCCAACCAGGCCCGCGACGCCCGCGAGCGCCAAGGCGCCGGGGGTCGGGATCAGGTCGCCCGAGATCTGCACATTGTCGACGCGATCCGTGCCGGTGCCGGCGACCGTGCCGCCGTTCGCGGAAACCGTCGAGGACTGCGTGAACCGGATGCGCAGGTCGGCCAGGTTGGCAGCCGCGATCCCGAGCGAAGCCGTGAAGGTGTACTCGGGGAGTCGCCCGCCGCCCGACGACCAAACCGTGTTGGGCGCGGCGTTCGCCAGGACCATGTACCCCATGATCGTCGAGTACGAGCCACCGCCGTTGGTGCTGATCTGAAGGTTGAAGTCACGCGGCCCGGTGTTGCTGCTCGTCTGATCCCAAGTGATCGAGATGTTCTGGTATCCCGTGCTGCTGGTCCGGAACTCGTAGTTGTCGCCCAGATCCCACGCGGTCGATGACATCGACTCAACCGAGCCGTTGCCAACCGGGTTCGAGATCACGCCGCCTGTGTTGGCAAACGCCGAGCCGGTGCCGACTTCGGCGGCGTGCGGGCCGGCCGTTGTGGGAACCGATGTCTCAAAAGTCCAGATGGCGATGTCAGGCCGCGCGCTCGCCATCCCGGCCAGCGACAGTGCCGCGATCGCGCCAACAACAAAACGATTCTTCATTGACGTGTCTCCTTCTCTCGTGAAATCTCTTCGCCTCACCTCAAAGTTCCTCAGCCCTTCCGGGCCTGCGAACCTTGACAGCCGACGCACCGATCGAGCGGTGGTCTCTCTCCCCTCCCTTCCGGGCGGCGGCTGTCCAACCGGCCTTCCTGCCGGCTGGATGCACTCAGAGTACCACCACATTCGACAGCGACAAGCGGGAATTCGACTCTCTCACACAAAGCAGAAAATCGACGCCCTCAACATTCGCATTTCGTTCGGTCGTTCATCCAATCCGATGAAGAAACGACCCGGATCTGTGAATCTGGGAAAAATACTCCCACCGGGCTTTCCGCGGCGAGCCTAGGCCAGCGGATTGGGCCGGAACAACTTCACGTTGTCCAGTGCCCATTGCTTCTCCGTGAAGTTCCCGCCCAGGTCGCCCGCCTTGGCCCGGTCCGGCCGGGCCGCCGTCAACGCGATCGTCGTCTTGGCGTCCAGGTTGTCGATCATCGCGATCAAAATCGCCTCGGGCGTCGCGGGGTACTTCGCCGCGCCGAACTCCGGCTGGCCATGGTGCGAGAGGATGATGTGCTGCAGCACCGTGATCGCGTGCCTCGGGAATCGACCGCCGACCGACCGCATCGCTTGCTGCGCCTTGTCGTGCAGCATGATCGCCCCGTCAACGATGTGGCCGATCAGTTCGCCCCGATCGGTGTACGAGAACGCGCCGTCAAACGCGAGTTCCCGCGTCTTGCCCAGGTCGTGCAGGAAAAGCCCGACCATGACGATGTCACGGTTGATCTTCGGATACAGCGGGCAGATGACGTTCGCCAGGTTCAGCAGCGTCAGCGTGTGCTCGAGCAGCCCGCCGAGGTACGCGTGGTGCATCATCTTGGCCGCCGGAGCCTGCTTGAACTGGCTCATCAGCATCTCGTCGTCGAGGTACGCCTGCACCAGCCCCTTCATCGCCGGGTGCTGGATCGTGGCGAGCATCCGCGTCAGCTCGCCGAACATCTCCTCCACCGGCCGCTCCGACGCGGGAAGCAGGTCGCGCAGTTGCTCCGGCGTCGCGTCGATCGGCTCGATGCGGTCGATGATGAGTTGAAGTTCGCCCTTGAAGGGCTGCGTCCGTCCCTCCGCGTACACGAACCCCTCGGTCGGCAGGCGCTGAAACTCCTCGGGGGGCATGCTCCACCGCCGCGCCGGGGCCGTCCCCGTCCGATCTGACAGGAGACACGCCAGGTACGGATCGCCGTTCTTCGTCATCGCGAGTTGCGCGTTGGCGATGCAGAAGTTGGCCGCGAAGCGTTCCGAGGTGCTGAAGTCGCGGATGAACTTGCGGGCGGGAGTTGAAGGGGCCGGGGCGGCGGTGTCGGGCATTGGAGTCTCGAGGATAGGGAGCGATCATCCCCCACGACGGGCCGGACATCGTACCGCGTTCAGCCGTCGATCCCGCCGCCCTCACTTCCAGCATGTCTGGTGGTCCGCCCCGATGTCGCCGCGGCGTCGAGACACCCGGAATTACCAGCAGCACAGGAACGCGCCATCGGGACTCTCCTTTGCGGAACCGAGTTGGCGAAAACCGGCGATCGCGCCGCGTGCCGAATCCAGAAGCATGTCACCGCTTCGAGAACGATCAGGGAATCAAACTCGTTCTCTCTCGGATTCGTCGGTTGCGACGCAGCCCGGCAATACCCGCGATCGCCAGCAGCGACGTAGGACCAACGTTTGGGACCGGCGCATAGGTCTGCAGGAATATCGAACCGCTCAGCCATATCCCATCGACGGCACCAAACTCATCATCAATGAAATCGAGAAACTCGATACGGATCAGTCCATCACCCATCGCGATCACGTCGGGGATGGAGTAGTTCGCCAGTTTCAGGATTTGCCCGCCCGAGTCGTAGTGAGTGGGTCCTCCAGGATTCTCGTCAGCGCCTCCAGGAATAACATAAAACCCGTTGAACCCCGTTGAGTCCGTAATCGTCACCCGAATATCCGACAGCAAGGAAAAAGGATGAACCGTCTGCAGCACCACGTCCCAACCGATACCGTTAATGCTGTTGCCAGCGCCGATGTGCATAAACATGACAACGTTGTTCGGGGACTCAAACGAATCCACACTCGGCACCCCGGTCACGTTGATCGCCGTGACAAAACCGGCGCGGTCGATGCCATTCGACACGGCGTCGGGTTCCCCGCCGCGCCCGGTCGGAGTGAGAGACATACCGGCCCACGCGGGTGTAAAGCAAGTGAAAAGACCTGACGCCGCGACAGCGATCAAGACAGGATGCTGGTGCAATTTCATCTGATTCCTCCTTCGAGTCAGAGTCACACTCGATCCAGTGGCGTGCTGGCAACCTCAGTTCGTGTTACAGCCGGGATCAGGACAGTTCGGGTCGGCTCACGAGCAATCAGGGTTCGCGGGATAGTCGAGGTCATTCCTACCGCACGAGTATCCAAAGTTCGCGGATTCAGAATCGAGGTCGGCGTCGCCCCAGCCCGGCAATACCCGCGATCGCCAGCAGCGACACGGCGCTTGTATTTGGAATCGGAACGTATGTTTGAAGAAAAAGCGAGCCACTCACCCACTGCCCATCCGCAACGCCGACGGCGTCGTCGTAGTTATCGAAAAACTCGAGACGAATCAGCCCGTCTCCCATGGCAATCACATGCGGAATCGAATAGTCGGCCAGTTTCAAAATCTGTCCGTCAGAATCATACGAACTCGGACCCCCGGGACTCTGGTCGGCCAAACCTGGTACGAGACCGAAACCACCCAAGCCGGTCGAATCAGTGATCTGAACTCGAATATCCGAGATCAGCGAACTCGGATGAAGGGTCTGCAGGACAACGTCCCAACCGATGCCAGTAACTCCATTGCCGGCACCGACCTGCAGATACATGACAAAGTTGTTCAGCGAAGAGTTATAGTCCATGCTGGGCACTCCGGTCACGTTGATCGGGGTGACAAATCCAGTACGATCAGCACCTCCTGGTGAGGTTGCCCACTGGCGGTGGACGGGGTGGATCGATGGGATGATATCCGTCGATCCTTCCCGAAGGAGGTCCACCGGATTGTCAAGTGTCTGAGCTATCTGAAGTTCTCGGCTGAGTTCCTCTAGGCGGCTGTGCGGCTTTTGACGGTCGAGATGCGGACGGTGGCTCAGTCGGCCTCGAGCCTGGGCATGCCCCAGCACACGCTGACGGCGTGGGTGACCCAGGCACGCAAGGGCGCCGGGGTGTTCACGCCGCCGGATGAGAGGGACCTGGCGGCGCGGGTGCGTGATCTCGAGGCGGAG
>JAEUIV010000206.1 GCA_016795005.1 Phycisphaerae bacterium | reverse complement strand
GGCGGCTCAGGGGATGCTGATTTGAGGCGACGTGCGCCGGTCAGAGGCACGCGCGGCTCACTCATGATCAGGAGATCGAGAACATCTCCCACCGAGCGCATTCGTTCCCGGTGGGAAAGTCTTCGGGCGTGCCCGGCGTGGCGAGCCACCGCACGCCGGGGACCGCCGAAGCGATCACCCGCCTCAGCCGGTCGCCCTCGCACAGTTCGGAGGCATTTGTTGAAGCGAACAGGCGCGCGGCGGGCGCCATCACGTGGCTCGCTTCGGCGACGAGTCGGCCGTAATCACGTGCCGCGCTCCAGGGCTTGATGCCTCGCTTCCTGTCTCCGGCGGAGAATGTCGGCGGGTCGAGGATCACCAGGTCGAACTGCATCCCCTTCCGGCGCGCCATGGAAAGGAAGTCGAAGGTGTCCATCCGGGCGAAGTGATGCGCCCCGGGGTCGAGGCTGTTCAGGAGGAAGTTGCGTTGCGCCCACTCCATGTACCGCGCGGAGACATCGACGCTCGTGGTGGTCGCGCCGCCGATCGCGCACGCGACGGAGAAGCCGCCCGTGTAGCAGAAGGTGTTGAGCACGCGACGCCCGGCCGCGCCCTCCGCGAGGAACGAACGGTTCAGGCGCTGATCGAGAAAAAGCCCGGTCGAGAAGCCGTCGTAGAGTCGGACCTCGAAGGTGCGGCCATGCTCGCGCACCTCGATCGCCTCGGGCAGCGGCGCCCCCGCGATCGGAGTAGGGCTTTTCAGCGCGGCGTCGTGCTCTCCGCCGAGGCGGGAGCGGTCGCGCACGAACGGCTTGTCGTAGACCGAGGTAACGCCGAAGCGTTCAAGCAGTCGGAGCAGCTCCTCGGCGACGGCTCGTGGTTCGGCGTTGAACTCCATCCGCCCTTGATGCCGCACGAGGGCCAATCCGGGGCCGTATCGATCCACGAACCATCCGCCCAGGCGATCGGCGCCGCCGTGGACCAGGCGACATACCTCGGTCTCGTTCCGTTCGAGCACGCCGATCCGACGGCCGACGGCGGCTCGGAGTCTCAGCATCCACTCACCGGAGTCGGGCATTGCCGGAGCGTATCCGAGTGCGATTGGCCCTCGAAGTTAGGGAAATAGACGGACGATTGAAGTGCCAATTCTGGCGGCGCGATGGCGGCCCTGATCCGGCCGTGAGTTTCGTCCGATTCATTGGCAATCGGAGGAATCGTTCGGAAATCGGCAGGGAGGTTCGAACCCCATGAGCAGCACATTCGTTGAATACCTGTGTCGGAAGGGACTGTTGACCCAGGAGCAATCCGAAAGAGTGGCTTCCTGGGCCTCCGGGCGGCATGATCCGATCGGCATCATCGCGGTGGAGCACGGGCTGATCCTCGGCCGACAGATCGAGGAAGTCCTCGGCCAGCAGCGCGACTGCGATTGGCGCTTCGGGCAGGTGGCGGTGGAGTTGGGTCACTTGACGCGGCCTTGCCTGGATCACCTGCTGCACATCCAGAGGCAGCGGCAGTGGGCGCGGGTGGCGGAGGCGGTGGTTCTTGCGGGAATTCTGCCTTCTGAGAAGGTTTTTCGCGCCTACGCCGAGTTTGTATTGGAACATGCTTCAGGTGATGCGCCGGCTCTCGCGGCGGCGGCATAGGGAGTTTGTCCGTTGACGGCGGAACTGGTCGAGCGATTGACGAGCGTGACGGGGTATCCCTCCCCGATCGGTGTCGTTCTCGACGCGATGCGGCACTCCGACGCGGACGAGTCATCGGTGATGGAGTTTGCCGAGACGATCGGCGGCGACCCGGCGCTCTCCTCCGCGTTGCTTCGGTTTGCGAACACTCGTTCGCTCGGCTCGACGTCGTCCGTGCCGACGGTTCGAGAGTGCGTAACGCGCATCGGGCCGCGCGCGGCGCGCGTGGTCGTGTTGTCTCACGTCCTGATCGCGGCGGACGCGAACGCGGCGGGGGCGGCCGTTGCGCTCGGACCCTTGTGGCGTCGAGGCCTGGCACGCGCGATCATTGCGCGTCGGCTGGCGCAGCATCTTGATCCACGCCGGGCGGGGGATGCCTTTCAGTCGGCGGCGCTGGTTGACCTGTCGATCGTGGCGCTGTGGACGCATGATTCCGCGGCGTGCCTTCGGCTGCTTGAATCGGATGACCGCGCGGCGGCCGAGCACGCGGTGTTCGGCATGTCGGCCGCGGCGATGAGCGCCGAGATGCTCCATCGCTGGCGCGTGCCCAAGCGCGTGTGGGCGCCGATCCGCGGGCTGAGCGATGCGGCGGTGGCGCCGGGCGGGAACGGGGCGGGCGAATCGGCCCGTGTGGAGGCGATCGTTGAGGCGGCGGAGGCGATTACGGCGTCGATTATCTCGGCCGGTCCGGGTTCGGCGTCGGGCGGCGCGTTGATCACCGGGCTGTCGATCGATGCGGGTCTGCTGCGCACGCTGATCGCGGCGGCGGCCGAGGAGTTCTCGCACCGGAGCGGTTTGCTCGAGTGCTCGCCGGACGACGCGGGGCGGCTGGCCGCGGAGGCGCGGGCCAAGGCCCAGCAGACGCTCGCGGAATTGTCGCTGGCGACGCAACTGGAGAACCGCGTGATGCTCCGTCGTCAGCAGGAGCTGATGCGTCGAGTGACCACGGACTCTCTGACGCAGATCAAGAATCGTCTCGCGTTCGACGAGCGTCTGAGCGAGGAGTTCGAGCGATGCCAGCGTTCGGGCAAGCCGCTGGCGCTGTTCCTGGTGGACCTGGATCACTTCAAGCGGTTCAACGACGAGCATGGGCACCAGGCGGGTGACCTGATGCTGCGTACCGCGGCGGCGGCGCTGGCGCACGCGGCGCGGCGCTTCGACATGGTCGCGCGGTACGGCGGCGAGGAGTTCGTGGTGATCGCGCCCGATTGCGGGCCGGCGGGGGCGGCGGCGGTGGCGGAACGCTTGCGCCTGTCGGTCGAGGAATCGTCGGTGGATTGGCACCAGCAGACTTTCCGATGCACGGCGAGCATCGGTGGCGCGGTGCTGACCCCCGGCAGCAGCCAGCCCACGCCCTCGGAACTGGTGGCGGCGGCGGATCGGCTGTTGTACGAGGCGAAGCGCGCGGGGCGGAATCGTGCCCTGGTGGAGGTCTTCGGCGACCGTGATGTTCGCGTGAGCGATGAGCGCCCGGAGGCGGGCCGCGCGGAGATCGCCCGTTCTTGAGGATGTTGTTGCCTCGTTCCGGGTCTGGAAATGTGCGCGTGGGGACAGGGACCGCTGCACTCGAGGCTGATATTCTCCGCCGTGCGGCCCGATGCGCGTGAGGCGTGCCGGCGCAGATCCTGGAGAACGAGATGAAGTCAATCCATGTTCGAGCGGATGGCGTCGCGTGCGTGGCCGATCGGCTCGTGATCCGCCGCGCGGTGATGAGGCTGTTCTGCCCGCTTGTGCTGGGGGCCACGATGGGCGGGTGCGTCTTCCGGGAGATCCGTGATGAGATCCGGACGAGCAACGCCCAGTTGCGCGGGGTCGAGGGCGAGTTGACGAGCACGAACGCGGCGATCGGACGGACGAACGAGGTGTTGAAGGATGTTGAGACCGGGCTTGGCCGGCTCGACGCGACGAACGTATCTCTCTCGGACATGCAGGAGCGGCTGTCATTGCTGCGCTCGATCGAGGAGTCCCTTCGCCGAATGGACGTTCACCTGGCGAGCCTGCGGAAGACGATCAGCCAGATCGATTCGATGATTCCCTTTGTCGATCTCGGCGGTGATGTGGTCGAGACTCCGGTCGAGACGGCTCCGGCCGCGGCGGTGGTCCAGGCGGAAGGCGAGGTCGATGCGGCGACGAGCGCGAGTTCACCGCCCGCGACGGCTTCGACACCGAAGCGTGATGCGCTGATCGGCGCGTGGGTGAGCGAATACCCGGATCGTTCGACGGCGCTGGTGATGCTCGAGGACGGGCGCTACATCAGGCAGGTGACGGCTGGGGCGGGGGGCGGAACGCCGACCGAAGCCGGCGCGTGGAAGCGGGAGGGGGTCTGGCTGAAGATGACCCCCACGCCGTCGGCCGCGGAGCCTTCCGGCGCGAAGGCGGCGGGGGCAAAGCCCGCGGCGCCGGCGGTGCCGATGGAATACTCGCTCGAGATCATCACGCGGTCGGTGAAGTCGATGACGCTCCGTGCGGCGGACGGTCGGCTCGCGGTGTATTCGAAGCCCTGATTGACGGGCGATCTTCGGCGCCGCGGCGTCGCATCAGTGCGGCCCCAGGCGATTGCCTTCCGCTTCGCTGAGGAATCGAATGTGGGTGTCGAGGGCGCGAGGCGTGACGTGGATTCCGTCGCGGCACCGGCGGCGGGACGGTGGGGGGTCGATTGCGATCCACGAATGCAGATGCAACCTTATTGCATCATGGAGGGAACGATCGGCCGGGCAAGGCGGACGTTCGGCTGGGTTTGGATACAATCGTCGGCGTTCGCGCGCGTGTGCGGCGCGGCGCGTGTTGTTGTACGATTCGTCGGCCCGAACGGCTGTTTAGCGTAGAATCTTCGGAACAGGAGCAACATCAATGGCAGTTCGCATCGGAATCAACGGCTTCGGCCGAATCGGTCGCCTGGTGTGCCGGATCGCATCGGAGAACCCGGGGCTGGAAATTGTCGCGGTGAACGACTTGGTTCCGGCGGACAACCTCGCGTACCTGCTGAAGTACGACACGATGCACGGGCGGTTCATGCTGGGGGGGAAGCCGGCGGAGGTCTCCGCGACGGAGAACTCGTTCACGGTGAATGGCAAGACCACCAGGACGATGGCGGAAAAGGACCCGGCGAAGCTTCCGTGGAAGGACCTCGGGGTTCACTATGTGCTCGAATCGACGGGGCTGTTCACGGAGTTTGAGAAGGCGAATCTTCATGTGCAGGCGGGGGCGAAGCGCGTGGTGATCTCGGCTCCCACCAAGAGCGAGGCGGCGCAGGTGCCGACGCTCTGCATGGGTGTGAACCACGAGAAGTTCGACGCCTCGAAGCACTCGGTGGTGTCGAACGCCTCATGCACGACGAACTGCCTGGCGCCGGTGGCGAAGGTGATCCAGGACAACTTCGGGCTTGAAGAAGGACTGATGACGACGGTCCACGCGGCGACCGCGACCCAGCCCACGCAGGACGGCCCGTCGAAGAAGGATTGGCGGGGCGGTCGGAATGCGTACCAGAACATCATCCCGGCGAGCACGGGAGCGGCAAAGGCGGTGAGCCTGTGCATCCCCGAGCTGAAGGGCCGATTGACCGGGATGGCGTTCCGCGTGCCGACGGCGGATGTTTCGGCGGTGGACCTGACGTTCCGTACGGGGAAGGAGACGAGCATCGCGGAGATCAACTCGGCGATGAAGGCGGCGGCGGCGGGTTCGATGAAGGGGGTGCTCGGATACACGGATGAAGAGGTGGTCTCGAGCGACTTCATCGGCGACCGGCGTTCGAGCATCTACGACTCGAAGGCGGCGATCGAGTTGAACAAGCGGTTCTTCAAGATCGTGTCGTGGTACGACAACGAGGCGGGATACGCCTGCCGATGCGTGGACCTGATCCAGTTCATCGCGGCCAAGGACGGCGTGCGGTAAAGGGGCGGAATCGGTCGCCTGGAGACGGCCCATCGGCTCTCATCGGGGAAACCCCAGATTTCGTCATCTCGGGCGGCCGCTTGACACCGGAGGCCGGGGCGGGGATAATGTGAGTGTTCACTTACTGATCCTCCCGGAGCGCCCCGATGCCCCGTCCGAGCCTGGCGAACGACAAGCGGCGTGAACTGATCCCGGTGATCGCGCGCGCCTTTGCCGACCTTTGGTATCGGCGGACGACCACGGCGGAGCTGGCGAAGCGGTGCAAGGTGCAGGAGAACATCCTGTACCGGTTGTGGCCGGACAAGAAGGCGATGTTCATCGCGACGATCTCGTACGTGTACGAGCTTGCGGAGCGGACGTGGGCGGGGCTGCTCGACCGGGACGGGAGCGGATCGTCGGCGGAGCGTGTGCTGGACTATGAATCGCGGCACCTGGGCGAGTTCGGACACTCCCGGATCATCTTCGCGGGGCTGAGCGAGACGGACGACCCGGAGGTTCGGCGGGCGCTGGCTCGGATGTATCAGCGGTACCAGCGGTTCGTGGTAGAGCAGGTGGCGTCGCATCGGGACGGGCGTTCGCACGGAAAGGAAGCGGACCGCGCGTTGACGGCGTGGGCGCTGATCGGGCTGGGGACGGTGGCGAGCATCGCGCTCGAGATGAAACTGCTCGGTTCGCGCGATCGGCGGAGGCTGATGAAGGAGATGGGCAGGCTGCTTTTGGACGGCCGGGTGTCGTGACCGGTGGTCGCGGCGCGTCGGTCGATGAACTTGGGCGTAGTGTAAGTAAACGCATACGTTACAGATGAAAGGAGCAAGGCCGTGAGAAACCTGAAGGATCGGAGCGTGGCGGAGGTGCTGATGGTGCTGGCGTGTCTGCTTGGAGTCGCGGCGGCGTGCGGGCCGCGAGCAGAGGCGCCGGCGCCCGGGGGCGCCGGGGAGTGGCGGTCGGTGGTGAACGTCGCGGCGGCGGAGCGATTCAGGCGGGCGGGAAAAGGGGCGTCGCTGACGGTTCTGCCGACGGACCTGGCGGGGAGCGCGGCGCCTCAGGTGGGCGAGGTGGT
>JAEUIV010000205.1 GCA_016795005.1 Phycisphaerae bacterium | reverse complement strand
AGCGGTGCATCGGCTGGCTCAAGGGCTGCCGCCGGATCGCCACCCGTTATGAGAAACTGGCGATCCACTTCATGGGCATGGTCACACTCGCCATGATCCAGCGCTGCCTCAGACTTCTTGATCCGTCAAACAGGACCTAGTAGCCCATTCTCCGAGTGCTTCGAGGCAATCATGATCGTCGCAATCCTGAAGTTGCCCGGAATCTCCGTCGATGTCCCCGCACGCTGGAGGTCTGCACGGTCTGCAAAAAAAGGTCACATCAGCCGGCGACGAGATCAACTGATGACGTTGGGCCATATAGGCGCTCCCCGAAGTGTACAACACGCCGATCAGGCGCAGTTGTCCTCCTGGAACTTCGACAAGCAACCCACCGCCTGAGTCATGGCACTGCACCAGCGCGGTTGTCTGGCAGTTGTCGGTGGCGAACTTGATCGAACCGCCGCGCCCACCGAGTGCGCAATCGCTGGCGTTCAGTGTCGAGATACCGACATGCAGGCTTCGAGCCTCGAACATCGGGTCGATCGCCCGGCACGGGTCGTCGTTCCCGAGTATCTCAGGCGGGGTTTGGGTTCGTCCCCATCCCGCGATGAACACCATTTGTCCGATGCAAAGGCCGAGGTCGTTGGTGGTATCGAGCCGGATCGGGTCGATATGCGATAGGTAGCAAAGGTCATCGGGTTCGATCTCGCCGATGGCCACGCCATCCGGCAATCCCGCAAGGAATTCGCGGTACGGGACCGTGGCAAGACTGAAGCAGTTGATGCGCACCCGAATCATGTCCGCTTCCGCTCCGACTCAGGCAGGCGCACAAGGGCAACTGGAACATGGGACCGGGCAACCCTGGAAGTACGCGTACCACTGGTCCACCTGCGAGTCGCAGGTGCCCGACGGGTTCGGGTTGCCGTCAAGAAAGTGCTGAGCCGTGATGATCCCGACGCGCGGGATGCTCTGCGGGTCCGTCCATTGAATGTAGGTGCCCGAGCCTTCGGGCTTCCAGCCCTCATCAACCGGCACTGATCGGCGTTGCAATCCGCAGACCGCGAGGAACCGGCTATCGTTCGTTACGCTGCCGCAAGAAATCGCTCGGGTCCGAGGCACTCCAAGCAAGCCAACGACGGTGAATGCGACGACGAGGAAGAGCGGGCGAGTTCTCATGTTGAGCTTTTCCGTGGCGGCCGATGCGGTCGCGCCGGCAACTCGTGTTACGGGTACGTAACCGGCTCCATTCGTGCGCGTGGGTGGCGTCAGACGACTTGCCGCCCCAATTCGTGGCGCTTCGGTTAGGCTTCGGTTCGCGGCGATTTGGTGGTGGTTGCAATCGGCTGGCAACTCTCCGCATTCCCGTCCGTAGAAACTGATTCGTCGTGGCGAGGAAATGCCGATTTTGTCGAAAAAGAAGGGCGTCGGCCGTGCCGCCGGGCCTGTTGAGTGAACTTTCTCAGGAGATGACCATGTCGAAATCGTTCAGGTTGGGCCTCGCCGCGGGGACATGGCTTGTGCTGGCTGGGCTTGGAACTCACGCCCAGGGCCAGGCGCAGGTCGAGCAGCGTTCCATGCCGCCGATGGGCGCCGGCGGCCCACCCGCGGCCGGGGCGGAGGCGGGCAAGGACGGCGACAAGCCGGACTTCCCCGATTTCAAGGAAGCAACCAAGGACTACGTCAAGGTGGTCTCCACGGCCGACGGGTCGGAGCCGATGTGGACCGTGTACATGCGGTCGAAGGACGAGCAGCTGCTCGCCGAACTGCCGCGCGACTTCGACCGCCAGCGGTACTTCTTTGCGATGACCGTCGCGGGGGGGACGATGTGGTCGGGTCTTCAGGGCAACGACATGTACCTGTACTGGCGGCGGTACGACAAGACCCTTGCGCTGATGGCGCCTCAGTTGGACACGCGGTCAACGGGCGACAGCGAGTCGAAGGCGTCGGTCAACCAGATTTTCACGGACAAGGTGGTCCTCTCGGTGCCGATCGTCACGATGGGGCCGGGCGGCGGCCCGGTGATCGACCTTGACGCGATGCTGGTCGGTCAGGCGGACAAGTTCTTCGGGTCGTGGGCGTCCGGGCTGAACGCGACGCTGGCGGACATGAAGGAAGTGAAGGCGTTCCCGCAGAACGTGGAGGTTTCGATCGAAGCGCCCCAGCCTCCCTCGTCGCGCGGCGGGATGGGCGGCCGGAGCAGCCCCGGCGCGGACGACGCCGGGCGTCTCATCACGCTTCATTACTCGCTGAGCATGATCCGCGAGAATCCCGAGTACAAGCCGCGCGAGGCCGACGAGCGCGTGGGGTACTTCACGACGTACTACCGCGACCTCGGGAAGCTCGGGAAGATCGACAAGTGGACGCGGTTCATCAACCGCTGGCACCTGGAGAAGGCGGACCCGAAGCTGAAGATGAGTCCGCCGAAGAAGCCGATCGTTTTCTACGTGGAGCACACGGTGCCGGTGCGGTACCGCCGGTGGGTGCGCGAGGGCGTGCTCTATTGGAACCAGGCGTTCGAGAAGGTCGGCATCTCGGGCGCGATGGAGGTCTACTACCAGGACAAGAACACCGGCGCGCACATGGACAAGGACCCGGAAGATGTGCGCTACAACTTCCTCCGGTGGCTGTCGAACGACATCTCGACCGCGATCGGCCCCAGCCGGGCGAACCCGCTGACGGGCGAGATCCTGGACGCCGACATCGTGCTGACCGACGGGTGGATCCGCGCGTTCTGGAGCATGGCCAACGAGGTCGTGCCCGAACTGGCGATGGACAACTTCGGGCCGGAGACGATGGCGTGGCTGGCGAAGAACCCCCAATGGGACCCGCGCGTGCGCATGGCGGCGCCGGGTGAACGCGACTACATGATCGCTTCGCGGGCCGCGCGGGGGGTGCAGCGTTACGGCGGGCATCCCGCGACGATCGTGGCGCCCGGCACGCACGGGTACGACCAGCTGGAAGCGATGGACTGGCGCGGCGGGGTCAGCGGCATGTGCGTCGCCGCCGAGGGACGGACCGCTGACATGGCCGCGATGGGGATGGCCCTCGACGTGCTCGATGTCCTGATGGGGGAAGAGGGCGACAAGCCCAAGGAGGGCGACGGAAAGCCCGGCGAAACCAAGAAGGACGAACCGGACAAGCTCGACGGCATCCCGGAGTGGTTCATCGGCCCGCTGCTGGCGGACCTGGTCTGCCACGAGGTCGGGCACACCCTCGGCCTGAGGCACAACTTCAAGGCCTCCAGCATCTACTCGATGGCCCAGATGAACAGCGAGGAGTGGAAGGGCAAGAAGCCGATCGGCGGCTCGGTCATGGACTACAACGCCCTGCCGCAGATCAACCTCGGCACCGGGAAGATCCAGGGCGACTTTGGAATGATCAGCGTCGGTCCCTACGACAAGTGGGCGATCGAGTACGGCTACACGATGGACGATCCCAAGAAGGTGCTCGAGCGCGTCGCCGAACCTGAACTGGTCTACGGCACCGATGAAGACACCTGGGGTCCTGATCCGCTGGCGCGTCGCCGCGACATGGGGTCCGACCCGCTGAACTTCGCCAAGAGCCGCATGAAACTGGCCCAGGACCTCCGCGCGAAGATCCCCGAGAAGTTCGTGAAAGACGGGGAATCGTGGTCGAAGGTCCGTCGCGGGTACACCATCACGCTGGGCCAGCAGATGAACGCGCTGGGCACGATGGCCAACTGGCTCGGCGGGGCGTACGTCACGCGCGACAAGAAGGGCGATCCCAACGCGCGGGCGCCGATCACCCCGGTGCCCGCCGCGCAGCAGCGGGATGCGCTCGCGTTCGTGCTTGAGAACGCGTTCCGGGACGAGGCGTTCGGCCTGACGCCGGAACTCGTCAACAAGATGACCGTGGACAAGTGGTCCGATCCGGGTGGACAGGCCTCCATCTTCGAGGACGAGACCTGGCCGGTCCACGACCGCGTGCTCGGGATGCAGTCAACGGTCCTGACGATGCTGATGAACCCGACGACGCTCGGTCGCGTGTATGACAACGAGTTCCGCGTTCCCGCCGACCAGGACATGATCACCCTCCCCGAGGTGATCAACAAGATCACCGACGAGATCTGGTCCGAACTCGACAGCAAGGGTGGGCGCCGATTCACCGATCGTCAGCCCATGGTGTCGAGCCTCCGGCGGAACCTGCAAAGAGAGCAACTCGAACGTCTGATCGACCTGACCATGCCCGACGCCTTCTTCGGCTCGGCCAGCAAGTCGATCGCCACCGTTTCGACCACCAAGCTCCGCGAACTCCGCGGCAAGATCGGCAAGGCCGTCGGCGACGGCAAGGTCAAGCCCGCCGACCTCGATTCCTACACCTATTCGCACTTCTCCGAGGCGGTCGCCCGCATCGACCGCGCCCTCGACGCGATCTACGTCTACAACGCCAACCAGATGGGCGGCGCCATGATGTTCATGCTGGGCAACCAGGCCGCCCCCGCGGGTCGGTAAGTCCCCGAACTGTTCCGCTCGGCGGGCGCTCCTCGGAGCGCCCGCTTTTTTTTATCCATTCCCCGCCAGGCAGGCCCGTGCCCGAATTCTGGTCGCATCTTTCCGCCCGGGGATGCAATGCGTCGGGACGCCCGGCGTTCTGGTCGTATTCGCCGTGGGCCGAGGTCGGTCCCCGGTCGGGAAGAAGGAAAAGGAGAGCCTCGTGGACAAGTTGGTCTCATCCAGGGCGTTGACCTGCGTCATCGTGTGTGCGGCCTCGTTCCGGGCGCTCGGCGCCCTTCCGGCGGTGCCCGTGCCGCCGGGGAACCCGATCACCGAATCCAAGCGTGTGCTCGGGAAGATCCTGTTCTGGGATGAGCAACTCTCGAGCGACAACACCACTTCCTGCGGAACGTGCCATCGCGCCGGCGCGGGCGGCGGCGATCCGCTCCCCGCGCGGCATCCCGGCGCGGACGGCGCCTTCAACACGCCCGACGATGTGTTCGGGTCGGCCGGCCTCATCAAGGCGAACGCGGCGGATGACTTCGATCGAGACGTGACGTTCGCGCTCAATCGTCAGGTGACCGCGCGGTCCGCCAACCCGATGATCAACGCCGCGTACGCGACGGACCTCTTCTGGGATGGACGGGCGCGGACGCAGTTCATCGATCCTCAGACGGGCGCCGTCGCGCTCTTCAACAACGCCGCGCTCGAGAGCCAGGCGGTCGGTCCGGTGGTCTCCAGCGTCGAGATGGCGCACGCCGACCGGAACTGGGACCAGGTGATCGAGAAACTCCGCACCGCCGGCCCGATGGCGCTGGCCACCAATCTTCCGTCCGACGTGGCGCAGGCGGTCGGGTCATCGGGCACATACCCCTCGCTCTTCGAGGCGGCGTTCGGGGACCGCCAGATCACCGCGTCCCGAATCGCCATGGCGATCGCGACCTACGAGCGCACGCTGATCTCCGACCAGGCTCCCTGGGACCGGTTTGTCGCGGGCGACGCCGGGGCGCTGACTCCCGGCCAGCAGGCGGGTTGGAACTTCTTCCAGGCATCGGAGTGCGCGATCTGCCACGTGCCGCCGCTCTTCACGGACAATTTGTTCCGAAACATTGCGCTCCGTCCCAACGGCGAGGACATCGGGCGCCAGGCGGTCACGGGATTGGCCGGCGATCGCGGGAAGTTCAAGACCGCGTCGCTGCGCAACCTGGCGACCCGCCCGAACCTCATGCACACGGGCCAGTTCACGAATGTCAACCAGGTTTTCGCGTTCTACGCCGGACCGGGCGCGCCGGGCAATCCGAATCGCGATCCCATCCTGCCCAGCGCCGTGCCGCCGCCGCAGATCAACGCGATCACGGACTTCATCGTGAACGGATTGACCGATCCTCGGGTCCGGCTGGAGCAGTTTCCCTTCGATCGTCCGCGTCTGCACACCGAGTCGGCGCCGCTCAACCCGTTGCTCATCGCGGCGGGCAGCGCGGGCACGGGCGGATTCGTGCCGCGGATCATCGCCAACTGCCCGCCCAACGCGGGGAACAGCGGGTTCAAGATCGGGCTTGATCGCGCGCTCGCCGGGGCCACCGCGAGGCTGGCGATCGCCACCGTTCCGCCCGTCGGGGGCGTGGTGAACCCCACGACACTTTCTGACCCGATCGTGGTCGCCGGCGTCGGTACGGGGAACGGCTTTGCCACGTTTCACTGGCCCATCCCGCGGGACCGGACGATGGATGGACAGGTCTACTTCATGCAGTGGCGCATCGCCGACCCCGCGGCCCCGGACGGCGTGGCGCTCTCGAACATTGCGCAGGTCACCCTCTTCGGCGGGAGCGCCCTGCCGCATTGCCCGGGCGATGCCGACGACAACTTCGTTGTGAACTTCTCCGATGTCACCGTTTCGCTCGCCAACTTCGGCGCGGCGGGCGTTCCGTTCCGCGCCGGCGACAGCAACGGCGACGGCGTGGTGGACTTTGCCGACCTGACCATGACGCTCGCGCGCTGGGGCAACCAGTGTATGTGACCAGGGTTGCCGCGAACTGAACTCGACGGCGGAGACCGGCGTCCCGGTCTCCGCCGTCCGTGTGCGTTAGCATGCCCGCGTGAACACGCGAAAGCGCCGAACATCGGGCGGCGGATTCCCCGCGATCTGGTACACGCTGAAGCAGGCCCGGGCCGCGGGGGGTTTCCTTCGAATGTGGCGTGCGCTGTCGTCCCGGAACGCGTGCAAGACGTGCGCGCTCGGCATGGGCGGGCAGCGTGGCGGGATGGTCAACGAGGCGGGGCATTTCCCGGAGGTGTGCAAGAAATCCGTGCAGGCGATGGCCGCGGACATGCGCGGCGCGATCCGGGAGGGATTCTTCGACGA
>JAEUIV010000196.1 GCA_016795005.1 Phycisphaerae bacterium | reverse complement strand
GCCGATCGGGGGCGTGGTGTGGGATCTCCAACATCCCGCGGCGCGGTGGGCGATGTACACGATCTTCGCGGTCGGATGGCTCACCGTCCTGGTCACGACCTTCCTCATCAACCACTTTGACCTCTTCGGCCTGCGGCAGGTGTGGCACCATTTCCGCGGTCGGTCGAGCGCGCCCCTCCAGTTCACCATGCCGGGACCGTACAAGATTGTTCGCCACCCGTTGTACGTCGGCTGGCTGCTCGCTTTCTGGGCCACGCCGACGATGACGGGTTCGCACCTGCTCTTTGCCGTCCTGACGACGGCGTACATCCTTGCCGCGATCCGCTGGGAGGAGCGCGACCTTATTGCCGCGCACCCGGAGTACCAGGACTATCGGGAGCGGGTGGGGATGCTGACGCCGCGGTTGAAGTGAGTGGGGGGCTTCACGCGACCTCACCCCGGTACGCGATGCAGACGCCGAACGTCATCGCTCTGGTCCGAACATCGGTGAACCCGGCGGCCTCCATCGCGCCGACCATCGCCTCCCGCGTCAGAAAGGTCTGCACACTCTTGGGCAGGTACCGGTACGCGCCGGAGCGGTCGCCGGAGATGAGGGTCGCGGTGCGTGGCATGATGGTTGAGCAATAGAAGTCATTGAGCCACGCAATGGGGGCGAACCGCGGCCGGCCGAACTCGAGAACGATGAGGCGGCCGGCGGGGCGGAGAACGCGCCGGAACTCGCGGAAGGCGCGGGCGGGTTCCGAGACGTTCCGGATCCCGAAGGCGATCGACACAATATCGAAGGAGCGGTCATCGAAGGGCAGGCTCATCGCGTCGCCCTCGACATAGCGAATGGGCGTGGTGCCCGCGACGGCGGACGGCTTGCGTCGCGCGATGTCGAGCATCTCCGGCGTGAAGTCGAGGCCGGTGACCTCCGCCGCGCCGGCGTTGGCAAAGGCTCGTGTCAGGTCGCCCGTGCCGCAGGCGACATCGAGGACGTGGTCGGCGGGACCGACCCCGGCGAGTCGGACGGCGGCACGGCGCCAGGCTTGGTCGCGGCCGAAGGAGTGCAGGCGATTGTTCAGGTCGTAGCGATGGGCGATGGCGCCGAACATGCGGCGGACCTTTTCCGCCTTTTCCGCATGGGCGTGCGGGTTCGAGGAAAGCTCCTCGCGGGTCCATGCTGGGGATGTGGTCGTTGGTCCGGCCATATGGGTTGATGGTAGTCTTTTGGGGTTGAACCCCGCACCGGAGGCCCGTCATGTCACGTGTCACGTACCGCTGGACACCCGTTGCCCTGCTCGGGCTGTGTTCGCTGTCGTTCATCACCGGATGCACGACCAATATCGCCACGGGGCGATCCCAACTCGACGCGCTCTCCCGCGAGGATGAGATCGCGCTCGGCGAAGAGGCGTTGCCGCAGTTGACGGAGGAATACGGCGGCGCGGTCACCGACCCCGCGTTGAATCAGTACGTGACGGGGGTGGCGATGAGCATGGTCCGGCACACGGAAGGGGATTACGCGACCTTGCCTTGGAAGATCACGCTGCTGAACTCGGACGTGATCAACGCTTTCGCGCTCCCGGGAGGGAAGGTGTTTGTTTCTCGCGCGCTCGCCGAGAAGTTCACGAGTGAAGCGCAACTGGCGGGGGTGTTGGGTCATGAGATCGGGCACGTGACCGCCGAGCACGCGGACCGCTCGATCCAGAACCAACTGCCGACGATGATCCTCGCCGGAATCGGCAGCGTGCTCGCGGGGAATGACGCGGCAATGCAGGCGGCGGTGGGGGTGATGGTGGACGCGTCGGGGACGTTCGCGCTGAAGTTCAGCCGCGATCAGGAGAACGAGGCGGACAAGCTCGGGATGCGGTACATGGTCGCGGCGGGGTATCACCCCAAGGGGATGCTCGAGGTGATGCAGGTGCTCGCCGCCGCGAGCAAGGGGCAGAATCCGCCCGAGTGGTTGAGCACGCACCCCGCGCCGGAATCCCGGATCGAGATCATCCAGAAGCGTCTGGACACGCGGTACAAGGACATCGTGAACGATCCGAAGTATCAGACCTTCGACGCGAGGTTCCGAACCGAGTTTCTCGAACGGATCAAGACCGTCCCGGCTCCCAAAAAGGTTCAGAAAGGGATGATCGACCTGGAGCGGCCGGAGACGTGGTGCCTCCACTGCGCGACACGTCCGGTACATGCAGCGGCGCGTCCGGAAATTCCCGGCGCGGGCATGTGAGCCGAGGGTTGCGAACCCGGGTCCGAGCGCTCAGACGGCATGCCCGAAGAAATGTGCCCAGTTTTCATGGGCGAAACGGGATCGATCGTCATCGCTCCAGGCACGATCCTTCAGAGCGTCGGTGAGCCGCGCCAGGTCGCTCGGCCGATTGATCCCCTCCGGCAGGTCATCGGCCGAGAACCCACCATCGAGGTCCGAGCCGAGTCCGACGGCGTTGCGATGTCCCACGAGTCCGCAGATGTGCTCGACGTGGGCGATGGTTTGTTCGATCGTCGGCCGCGGATCGTCCTTGGAGTAGGGCTGCGGCGCGATGAAGTTTCGGCAGAGATTCAGGCCGATCACGCCGCCCCGACGCGCGATCTCGCGGATCGACTCGTCGCGGAGATGTCGCTGGTTCGTGGGGTCGTTCAGGAGCGCCCGGCAGTTGGAGTGCGACGCGATCACCGGGCGGTCCGTCAGCGCGAGCAGTTCGTCCATCGCCCGGTCGGAAAGGTGCGAGACATCGTGGACGATGCCCAGCGCATCCATCGTTCTTACCATCTCGCGGCCGAGGTCGGTCAGGCCGACGGGTTCATCGTGCGGTGTCATGTTGCCCATCGCGTAGCGTGACGGCCTGGCCCAGGCGAGTCCGACGGCCATCACGCCGCGTTCTTTCCACCAGGCGAGTTCGTCGGGGGAGCGGATCGGGTCGGCGTTTTCCATCAGGATGCCGACGTGGAGCGCGACGCCGGGCTTCGCTCTCGAAAGTCGTTCTTCGAGCGAGAGTGGTTGCAACTGCGCGACGCCCATCCCGGCGCGGATGTGCCCGACGTGCGGGTCGTGACGGAGGAACTTCGGCAGGCTAATGGCGATGCGTCCCTCGTCGCGCCAGGTCTCGTAGACCTCGAGTTGGGCGCGTCCCCGCCTGTGGGCGCGTTCCGCGTCGCCCGCGGGATATCCCTCCGGCCCGTCGCCGTCGGCCTCGGTGAAGATGGTGGCGAGTGCAAAGCGGACGTTCCCCTCGCGCAGGGAAGGAAGCGTGACGGCGGCGGGGACCGGGTCGGTGCCGGCCGTGGTCACGGCGGGCGGCGCGTGCATGTTCCGTCCATGAACGGCGAGCATCGCAAGGTCGAGATGTCCATCGAAGAAGAGCATTCAGACCGACATCGCCATCGGTACGCGGTCCGCGAGGTACTCGGCACGTGTCCGGGCCTTCACGTCCTCCGCGGTGACCCCCGGCGCCAGTTCGACCAGGCGGAACATCCCCTTCGAATGATCCATCTCCATCGTGCAAAGATCGGTGATCAGCAGATCAACGCAGCGCCGGCCGGTGAGCGGGAGGGTGCACTCGGGCAGGACCTTGCTCTCCCCCTTCTTGTTGCAGTGCTCCATGACCACGACGACCCGTTCAACCCCCGCAACCAGGTCCATCGCGCCGCCCATTCCTTTGACGAGTTTGCCGGGGATCATCCAGTTGGCGATGTCGCCGTGCTGCGAGATTTCCATGGCGCCGAGGATGCACAGGTCGATGTGCCCTCCCCGGATCATCGCAAAGGAAGTGGGGGAGGAAAAGAACGAGGCGCCGGGGAGCGCGGTGACGGTCTGCTTGCCCGCGTTGATGAGGTCCGGGTCGATCTCCGGTTCACGCGGGAACGGGCCCATGCCCAGGAGGCCGTTCTCGGATTGCAGCCACACCTCCATCCCCGCCGGAATGTAGTTGGCGACGAGGGTGGGGATGCCGATGCCGAGATTGACGATGAAGCCGTCGCGGAGTTCGCGTGCGGCTCGCTGGGCCAGTTGTTCACGGGTCAGGGGCATGACGCGGAGTATACGAGCGCTGCGGCTAGGATTCGGCGGGAACGAAGGGTCTTCCCCACCGGAGCGTCCCGATGCTGGCGTGGCTCTATCTCGGCAGCGAGTGGATCATCCGGATCGGGATGATCCCGATCGTTCTGCGTCGTCGGCGACCCGAATCGGCCCTCGCCTGGCTGACCACCATTTTCTTCATCCCGTGGATCGGGCTGTCGGCCTATGTGGTCTTCGGCCGCCAGCGACTTGGACGAAGACACGTGGCCCAGATCCGCGAGGCGGTCCGAGTGGTCCGCCGGACCAGGCGGAGCGGGATCGAGGGTGAATCACCCGCCCGCAGCGGCGTGCCGGCGAGACACCACGACCTGATCGCACTGGCCGAACTGGTCGGGGCGATGCCCACGCGCAAAGGGAATCACGTTGAGATGATCTCGAACAGCGAGGCGATGGTCCGCCGACTGATCGCGGACATCGACGAGGCGAAACACCATGTCCACATCGACATGTACATCTACGCGGACGACGAGACCGGCGCCCGCGTGAACCAAGCGCTCGCCCGCGCCGTGTCGAGGGGGGTGCACTGCCGCTTGCTGGTTGACGCGCATGGTTCGCGTGCATTTCTGGCCGGCTCCGCGGGAACGCTTCGTCGCGCGGGAGTCGAGATCTACCCCCAACTCTCGGTCAGCCCGTTCCGGCTGCTGCTGGAGCGCATCGATGTGCGCAACCACCGCAAGCTCGCGGTCATCGACGGTCGGGTCGGCTATGTCGGGTCGCAGAACATCGTGAACCCGGACTACGGAAGCGGGCACTTCGGGCCGTGGCGCGACCTGACCGTCCGCGTCACCGGCCCCGGGGTGCATCAACTCCAGGTGGTGTTCATGGAGGACTGGTACGCCGAGAGGCGCGTCATTCTCAGTGGAGACGACCTGTTCCCGGCGCCCGACCAGGGCGGAGCGGTGACGATCCAGATCGTCCCCAGCGGCGCGGCCTTCGAAGCCGACGCGCTGAAAGACCTCATCGTCGCGGCGATCCACGAGGCGGAGAAGCGCATCATCATCACCACGCCCTACTTCATCCCCGGTGAAACGGCGCTCGCCGCGCTGCGGATCGCGGTGCGCCGGGGCGTCCGTGTGGACCTCGTCGTCCCCGAACGGGCGAATCATCCGATCGTCAGCGCGGCGGGACGCTCGTATCTGCGGGAACTGGCCCGCGCCGGGGCGAACGTGTACCTCCACCAGAGCGGGCTGCTCCACGCCAAGACGATCACGGTGGACGACGCCCTTGCGGTGATCGGCTCGAGCAACTTCGACATCCGCTCGTTCGATCTCAATCTCGAACTCAACCTGCTCCTGTTCGGCAAGCAGGTGAGCCTTGACGTGCTCGAACAGCAGGAGCTTTATATCGGAGAATCCAAAGCGATCTTACGCCCCGATCGTCCTTCGCGCTGGGGAGGCCTGGCCGAGGATGCGGCCCGTCTCTTCAGCCCGCTTCTCTAGCAGCAACCCCACCCCGCGGACGGCCGAGCATCACCCTGGGGGCGCAAGCCACTCCACCAGTTCACCCAGCGAGCGCACCTCTCGATCCGGGATCGCCGCGCTCTCGCCGCTCGCGCTCGGGCCGCCGCCCGGGCGTCGATTCACCCAGACCGTGGCGATGCCGAGCGATCGCGCGGGGGCGATGTCGTGATAGCGGCTCTCCGCGACGTGAAGGAGCGCGCCGGGTTCGAGCGCCAGGCGGCGGAGCGCTTCGTCAAAGTGCGCTCGGCCGGGCTTGTACGACCGCACCTGCTGCGCGGTCACCACCTCGTCGAGATCGACGCCCAGGTGCGGCCGAGACAAGGCGAACAGGTCGTCGTCGATGTTGCTCAGCACCGCAAGCCGGTACTTCCGCTTCAGCGCGCGGAGCATCGGCGGCGTCTCCCTGAACGCGGGCCAGTCGCCGACTGATTCCGCCAGCGCGTGCTGCTCGCCGGGTCGCAGCGAGACGCCGAACTCGCCGGCGATGCGAGAGGCCGCCAGCGCCAGGACATCGCGGTAGGGGAGGTACGGCCCGGCTTCGATCTCGCGCTCGATCCTTGCGTACGATCGGATCAGATCGTCCCTGTGTTCGGGCGCGAGTCCGCCGCCGATCAACCGCTCGAAGGCCCGGAGAATCCCCGTCTCCCAGTCGATCAGCGTGCCATAGCAATCGAAGGTCAGCGCGGTGATTGTTCCGGGGATCATGGCCGGCTCCATGGTACGCGCGACGGCGCGGGGTCCGCCGTTGAATCCGGCTTGCGTGGACGGGTCTGTACCGAGAGGTCGGCGCTCTACTCGCGTTGCGGTACAACATCCGCCGGAGCACCCCATGGTTGCATGGACCCTCATCGCGGTTGACTGGGGCCTCGCGCTTGCGCTTGTGCCCTTCATCATGCGGAAGCAACGCCCGGTGGTGAAGTTGGCGTGGATCGCGTTCGTCTTCGCCTTGCCGTTTGTTGGGAGTCTTTTTTACATCCTCATCGGCGAGTCGCGCCTCGGGCACGCGCGCGTCCGCCGTCGCGGAGAGATCCGTCGGCTGATCAACAAGACCGCCCGCTCCGAGCTGGTCGCTCCCCACGTCGTGGCTCCCCGCACCAGCGCCGAACACGCGGACCTGACGCGGCTCACGGAACGCCTGGGAGACATCCCCGTGCTGGGGGGAAACAGGGTGACGATCCTCGGCGGGGGGGACGAGATGATCGACGCGCTGGTGAAGGATATCGAGCAGGCGCGCCACCACGTCCACCTGCTCTATTACATCTACGCGGGCGATCGCACCGGCCTCCGCGTGGCCGAGGCGCTGCGTTCGGCGGCGAAGCGGGGAGTCGTCTGCCGCGTGCTCATCGACGATGCGGGATCGTGGGGCAGACTTGGCCGGGTGGATGAATACATGCTCGAAGGCGGGGTCATTGTGCGCCGCGCGCTCCCCGTCAGCATCCTGAGGGTTCCCTTCAAGCGGATCGACGTGCGGAACCACCGGAAACTCGCGGTGATCGACGGGTTGGTGTCGTACGTCGGGTCGCAGAACATCATCGACGCTTTCCTGTCGAAGGAACTCGGCGCCTACGAGGACCTGACGCTTCGCGTCACCGGTCCGGCGGTGATGGCCCTCCAGATGACCTTCGTCGATGACTGGCTCGCGGAGACATCCGAGCAACTCGAAGGAGAGAGTTACTATCCACGCATCGAGAGTGAGCCGGGCATGGCGCTCCAGATCGTTCGCAGCGGACCCCCGTACCCGCCGGATGCGTTCAGCCACCTGATCACCGCCGCGATCCACGAATCGAACGAACGTGTGACGGTCACCACACCGTATTTCATCCCCGATGAGCCGACGATCGCCGCCCTCCGCATCGCGGCCCTCCGCGGCGTCAAGGTGGAGGTGATGGTCCCGATGAAGAGCGATGCGTGGATCGGCGACGCTGCGGCACGGGCCCACTTCGACACGCTGCTCGAAGTCGGCGTCAATGTCTT
>JAEUIV010000161.1 GCA_016795005.1 Phycisphaerae bacterium | reverse complement strand
TTGTGTCGCGGACCGGGTTCGCTGGTGTTCGGTTCGGGAGCAAGACTCCAAGGAAGGAGCCACCGTTCATGCTGGTGCTCTCCCGTCAGAGAGATGAGACGATCATGATCGGCGACGATGTGGAGATCACCATCGTCGACGTTCGGGGTGACAAGGTGAGGCTCGGGATCACGGCGCCGGCGAGGATCGCGGTCCACCGGAAAGAGGTGTACGAGGCGATCCGGGCGGAGAACGAGCAGGCGGCACGTTCGTCCGGTGATCCGTTCGGCGGGCTGAAGCAGCCGCTGGGCGCCGGGGGAGGCCGGATCAAGAGCGGGGCGGCGAGGCTGGTGACGCCCCAATCCCCGCCGGGGGCCGAGGGGGCGAGGAAGCGTGCGTAGTTTGATCGGATGAACGAGTATCGCGCCCGGCGCCCGCCGGGTGATTCAGGGTCGGTGGTCGGAAGATCGGGGCACGGATAGGCCCCCCGGACAGACAGCAAGGACGCGCGAGCAATCACGGAGGATTGTCATGGCGAGAATCAACACGAACGTCTCAAGCCTGGTCGCCCAGACCAATCTTGCGAGGTCGAACAACGAGCTTCAGACGCGGCTTCAGCGGCTGTCGACGGGTCTGCGGATCAATCGTGGCGCGGACGATCCGGCGGGCCTGATCACGTCGGAGCGGCTGCGCACGGAGTTGCGCGGGCTGGAACAGGGGATCAAGAACGCCGAGCGTGCGAGTTCGGTGATCTCGACGACGGAGGGGTCGCTCTCCGAGGTGTCGGAACTGCTGAACTCGATCAAGGCGCTGACGGTGGAGGCGGCGAACACGGGCGGCATCTCCCGCGAGGAGGTGCAGGCGAACCAGTTGCAGATTGACTCGGCGATCGAGTCGATCTCGCGGATCGCCAACACGGCGTCGTTCGCCGGGCTGAAGTTGCTGAACGGTTCGCTGGGTTACAACCTCAGCGGCGTGGTGTCGGCCGACATCGCGAAGTCCCGCGTGTTCGGGGCGCAGCTGATCGATCGTGCGACGGTGGACGTGGACATCGAAGTGATCGGTTCGGCGCAGAACGCGGGGTTGTTCCTCCGCGGCGTCGGCTCGGTCGGGAGCGCGGTGGTCTCGAGCGTGACGCTCGAGGTGACGGGGCCGGACGGGGTGGTCGAGCTGACGTTCCAGTCCGGTACGACGTTTGACAACGTGATCGCGGCGATCAACTCGCGGTCGATCATCACGGGGATCGCGGCGCAGCGCGTGACGGCCGGGGACATCACCTCGGGGATCCGCTTCTACAGCAATGCGTACGGGAGCGACGCGTTCGTATCGGTGAGGCGTGTGACGGGCGGCACGACGATGCAGATCGGCCGGATCGACAACAACGCGGCGCCGCCGATTGTCTGGTCGGGCGGCGGGGCGAACGTGGCGATCGCGGACCGTGACACGGGCAAGGACGTGGTGGCGCTGGTGAACGGGGCGGTGGCGATCGGGCGCGGGCTTGAACTGAGCGTGCGCGGTTCGGAACTGGACATGGACCTGTTGTTGACGCCGACGTTCGCGACGACGGTCAACCCGGCGAACGCGACATCGTTCGTGATCACGGGGGGCGGGGCGAAGTTCCAGCTCGGGCCGCAGGTCACTCCGTTGCAGCAGACGAACATCGGGATCGACTCGCTCTCGGCGACGCGGATCGGCGGGACGCTGGTGACGCTGGCGTCCGGCGCGACGCAACTCCAGTTCCTTTCGAGCCTGAAGTCGGGGGGGACGAACGAGTTGGCGAGCCGGAACTTCAGCGCGGCGAGCCGCATTCTTGAGACCTCGATCGACGAGGTTTCGCAGATCCGCGGGCGTCTGGGGGCGTTCGAGCGGAACATCCTCCAGACGAATGTGCGCTCGCTCCAGTCGGGCGTCGAGAACATCACGGCCTCGGACTCGGTGATCCGCGACGCGGACTTCGCCAAGGAGACGAGTTACCTGACGCGGGCGCAGGTGCTGCAGAGCGCGGGGACCTCGGTGCTCGCGGCGGCGAACACGAGCGCGCAGTCCGTGCTCCAGCTGCTCGGGTAGTCGGGGTCGGCTACCGGACCATGATTGCTCGATGAAGCCCGCGGTGTCCGCGGGCTTTTTTCTTCGGCGTGGCGTCGTTACCGGTCCGGGGCGCGTCCGCGCGGGTCCGTCTTCGCGGGCCGGTAAATGCGTGAGTCGGCGGGCGTGGCGTGCGCGACTACCGGACGGTGGCTCGCCCGATGAGCGAGCGGGTTTCTTATCGCACCGGGGATTCTCCGACTCTTCCGCCTGTGCCGACGCGCGGTCGGACTTGACATCGTTCGCGATCAATCGCGGCTTGACAGTCACCGATTCGTTGAACCGCGTCGAGCAATGCGCTCGTCGTGAATGGTTCGTTGCGCCGCGACGGAAGCGGGCGACGGGCACGGCCGCCGATGTTCGGAGGCCGGAAGTGGAAGGCGGCCGCGGGAGACCGCGGCGGATGTGTGGAGCGGGCCGACACGCGGCCGCAGTTCACGGAGGATACATGAGTCGCATCAATACGAACGTCAACTCTCTGATCGCGCAGCGCGTTCTCGGCGCCAACAACAAGTCGCTGAGCACTTCGCTGGAACGGCTGAGCACGGGCCTGCGGATCACGCGCGGCAAGGACGATCCGGCCGGTTTGATCGCGTCGCAGAATCTTCGAGCGGAGAAGTCCTCGCTGAACCAGGCGATCTCGAACGCCGAGCGTGCGGACCAGGTGGTGAACATCGCCGAGGGCGGTCTGGACGAGGTGTCCAGCCTTCTGGGCGATCTCCAGACGCTGATCACGCAGACGGCGAACGAGCAGGGCCTTTCGCGTGAGGAGAAGGAAGCGAACCAGCTGCAGATCGACTCGATCATCCAGACGATCGACCGCGTGGCGTCCTCGACGTCGTTTCAGGGCACCAAGCTGCTGAACGGGAACTTTGATTTCTCGACGACCGGCGTTCACAGTAACGTGCAGTCGTTCAAGGTGAACAGCGCCAAGATCGATTTCGGCGGCAGCCGGGCGGTCGATGTTGTGGTGACCGGTTCGGCTCAGCGCGGGGCGTTCCTGCTCTCGCTCGGTGGCGCGATCGACCTTTCCGCGGCTGATGCGCGGTTCGTGATCGAGATCGCCGGGAGCAAGGGGTCTCGTGAACTCTCGTTCGCGTCGGGCACGACGGTCAACAGCATCCGCGACGCGATCAACTCGTTCACCGACGTGACCGGGCTGAGCGCCGCGACGTCGGGCACGGGCATCTCGCTCAAGAGCGTGAACTTCGGGTCGGATGAGTTCGTCTCGGTCCGTGCGATCAACACCGGCGGCCTGAACACCGCGGTGGCGACCGCAGGCATCTACAACTACCAGGCAGCGAACAACAACCTGGCGAACGCCGGCTCCAGCACTCTGTGGTCCGCCGCGAGCAACAAGGTGACCGACGCGGGTCAGAACGTTGCGGCGACCATCAACGGGATCGTCGCGACGACCAAGGGGACCACGGCCCGGATCAACACCGACTTCCTCGATGTCGAGATCGACCTGAAGACCGGGACCGGCGCGAACGCTGAAGCGCAGCGTCTGGGCGCTCTCTCGGCGTTCACGATCACGGGCGGCGGGGCCGACTTCCAGTTGGCGGGTCGCGTGGACATCTCGGGCAAGGTGAGCCTCGGGATCCAGAACATCCAGTCGAACAACCTCGGCCGTTCTCGCACGGGCGGGAGCACGTACTTCCTCCAGGACATCGGCGCCGGCCGCTCGTTGAATGTTGTGGACGGCGACATCGGCAAGGCGCAGAACGTCGTTGAGCGTGCGATCCGCGAGGTGTCCTCGCTCCGAGGCCGACTCGGCGCGTTCCAGAAGAACACGATCGGCGCGACGATCCGCAGCCTCGGTGTTGCGGCGGAGAACACGGCCGCGGCCGAGTCGAGCGTTCGTGACGCCGACTTCGCGAGCGAGACCGCTTCGCTCACGCGAGCCCAGATCCTCTCGACGTCCGCGTCGCAGATCCTGACGCTGGCGAACTCGCAGCCCCAGGCGGCTCTCCAGCTGCTCGGGTAAAGTTGAGGTCGGGATCAAGGACCGATAATCAATCAAGCCCCCGCGTGCGGACGCGGGGGCTTGTTTCTTTTTGCCGGTTGCGCGTGGTTATCGGAGCAGGGTGTTCCCGGTCCTTGCGAGGCCCCGATATCGAGTCTGGGCCGCGGGTTCTCCCGGTCCACACGGAGTTCGGCAACCATGAGCCGCATCAATACCAACGTCGCATCCCTGATCTCCCAGCGTGTGCTTACGCAGAACAGCCTCGGCCTGAACCAGGCGCTCGAGCGTCTGAGCACGGGTTTGCGCATCAATCGCGGCAAGGATGATCCCGCGGGGCTGATCGCGTCGCAGAACCTGCGCGCGGAGAAGGGGGCGGTGAGCCAGGCGATCTCGAACTCCGAGCGTGCGGACCAGGTGGTCAACATCGCGGAGGGCGGCTTGCAGGAAATCGCGGACCTGCTGAGCGAGTTGCAGGCGCTGATCACGCAGACGGCCAACGAAGGCGGCATCTCGAAGGAGGAGAAGGAGGCGAATCAGTTGCAGATCGATTCGATCCTCCAGACGATCGACCGCGTCGCGTCGGCGACGAGTTTCCAGGGGCTGAAACTTCTCAACGGGAACCTCGACTACACGACCGACAACGTGAGCAGTAACATCGCGTCCTTCAAGGTGAACGGGGCCAAGTTGAACTTCGGGGACACGCGCGACGTGGAGGTGCTCGTGACGGGGTCGGCCCAGACGGCGGGGTTCTTCCTGTCGTATGGGGCGGCGGCGATCGATCTTTCCTCGGCGAACGCGCGGTTTGTCATCGAGATCGCGGGCAGCAAGGGTTCGCGTGAACTCTCGTT
Organism: Phycisphaerae bacterium; assembly: GCA_016795005.1. Lineage (GTDB taxonomy): Bacteria > Planctomycetota > Phycisphaerae > Phycisphaerales > UBA1924 > JAEUIV01. The sequence continues at coordinate 2,692 of JAEUIV010000161.1, read as the reverse complement.
CGCGTCGGGGACGCAGGTGAGTTCGATCGTGGCGTCCATCAACACCTTCAGCGACGTGACCGGGGTGCGGGCGACGCTTTCCGGCACGGGGGGCACGCCCTCATCGGGCATCGTGATCCGCAGCGTCGAGTTCGGCTCGAGCGAGTTCGTCTCGGTGCGCGTGGTCAACCCGGGCGGGATCAACACGGCGTCGGCGAACGCGGGGATCTACAACCTTCAGGCTCAGAACAACAACGCGGCGGTGGTGGCGGGGCCGGTGCTCTTCAGCGCGGCGTCGGTCAAGACCACCGACTTCGGACAGGATGTCTCGGCGATCATCAACGGGATCACGGCGACAACGAATGGAACCGTGGCGCGGATCAACACCGACTTCCTGGACGTGACGATCGACATCAAGACCGGGACCATGGCCGGGGCGGAGGCGCAGAGACTGGGTGCGATCAGCGCGTTCCGCATCACGGGCGGCGGCGCGGACTTCCAACTGGCCGGGAAGGTGGACATCGCGGGCAAGGTGAGCATCGGCATCCCGAACTTCGCGGTGCGCAACATCGGCCGCACGGACACGGTCTCGGCCGGTGCGGCGCAGACGTTCTATCTCAGCGACCTTTCGGCGGGCAAGCCCCTGAGCGTCGTGAGCGGCGACCTGTCGGCGGCGCAGGACGTGGTGGCGCAGTCGATCAAGGACGTGACGAGTCTCCGCGGGCGCCTGGGAGCGTTCCAGAAGAACACGATCGGGGCGACGATCCGCAGCCTGGGTGTGTCTCTGGAGAACACCACGGCCGCGGAGAGCATCATCCGCGACACGGACTTTGCGAATGAAACATCGCAACTGACGCGCTCGCAGGTGCTGCTGTCCGCTTCGACCCAGGTGCTCACGATCGCCAACTCGGCGCCGCAGACGGCGTTGCAGCTGCTCGGGTAACCTCGAGCGCGGCGGCGGGTATCCTGAGGGTTGAATGGGCGGAGTTCTTCCGTTGCACACGGTCATGCTCGGCGATGGCGCGCTCCCGCCGGTGCTATTTGTGCACGGGTTTCCGATTTCTCATGAGATGTGGCGGCCGGCGGCGGAGAGGCTCGCGGCGAGGTGGCGGTGCATCCTGCCGGACCTTCCGGGGTATGGGCGGACGCCGGCGCGTGCCGAGTGCGGCATCGGTTCGTATGCCGACGACCTGGCGGGGCTGCTGGATGCGATGGATGAGCGCCGGCGGGTGACGCTGGTCGGCTTGTCGATGGGGGGGATCATCGCGCTGGAGTTTTTTCGTCGGCACCGGTCGCGGATCGGCGCGATGGTGCTGTGCGACACTCGGTACAACGCGGAGACGGCGGAGGGCGTCGTGCAGCGCGAGCGCGTCGCTCGGATGGCGCTCGATCACGGCACGCGCGCGGTGGCGGAGACGATGATCGACCGGGCGCTCGCGCCGAACGCGGATGTCGCGGTGAGAGCGAGGCTGATGGGGTTGATGTGCGCGACGCCGCCCGAGGGGGTGGCGGCCGGGTCGCGGGCGCTGGCGGGGCGTGCGGATTCGTTCCCGACGCTGCGCGAGATTGATGTGCCGACGTTGCTGATCTGGGGGCGTGAGGACCAGATCACGGGGCTGGACATCGCGGAGGTCATGCACCGCGAGATCCGCGGTTCCCGGCTGGAGATCATCGAGGGGGCGGGGCACGTGCCGCCGATGGAGCGGGCGGAGGAGTTCGCGCGCGTGGTGGGGGAGTGGATGCGCTCGCACGAGGCGAACGCCCCTTGTCGAGGGGCGTAGTCAAGGATGGGATGCCCGTGACGCGGACAGTGTCTAGATCGTGTGGGCGCTCTTGCCGAGCGCCTTCTCGACCTTTTCCTTCCATTCGGCGTAGCCCGCGCGGCCCATGAGGCCGAAGGTGGCGACCTTGCCTGTTTCGACGGCGGGCTGGTCGTAGGCGTCGATGTTGAGGATCAGGCCGCAGTAGGCGGTAACGATCTCCCAGAGCGCGATGAACTGGCCGACGTGGTGTGCGTCGATCTTCGGGAACTCGATGGTGAAGTTGGGGCGGTGAGATTCGACGAAGGCGAACTCGGTGGCGCGTTTCTCCGCGTTCAGGAGTGTGCCGAACTTCGCGCCTTCGAGGTACTTGATGGCGTCGACGCCGAGGCCGGTGGGGATGTTCAACTCGCCCTGTCCGAAGTCCTTGACTTCGACCATGCAGAAGACCTTGTCGTTCGGTCCTTCGCGGTAGAGTTGGACCTGCGAGTGCTGGTCGGTGGTGCCGAGGGCTTTTACCGGGGTGAATCCCGTGAAGACCTCCTTGCCCTGCCGGTCGAAGCGTTTTCCGAGCGATTCGGCCCACAGTTGTCGGTACCAGTCGGCGAGGAGATACAGGGCGTTGGCGTAGGGCATCATGACGTGGACGGTCTTGCCCTTTTCGCGTCCGAGTCGTGTGAGGAGTGTGGCGAGCATCGCGGCGGGGTTTTTCGCGAGTTCGGGGGCGCTGCAGCGCCGGTCCATTTCGGCGGCGCCGTCGAGGAGTGCGTTGATGTCGATGCCGCACATCGCGGCGGAGAACAGCCCCACCGGTGAGAGGACGCTGAAGCGTCCGCCCACGCCGTCGGGGACGGGCATGGTGGCGTACTTGTTGTCGTTGCAGATCTGGCGCATCGTTCCCTTGGCGGGATCGGTGACGGCGACGATGTTCTCGCCGTGCTTCTCCCGTCCGA
>JAEUIV010000157.1 GCA_016795005.1 Phycisphaerae bacterium | reverse complement strand
AAGACCATTACCGCTACCCGCGAGGAAGACGATCAGGACGCCGACCCGCGCGGGTTCACCGCTTTCCCACGGGCGACCGCAACAGAAACGCAGACCATTACGGAGACCAGAGAGGAGAGCGATCAAGACCCGGTGCGGTCGGGCTTGGCTGCTGTCCCGCGAATCACCATGACGAATACGCAGACGGTTACGGAAGTGAAGCGGGAGGAACTGGATCAAGATGAGTCAGTGCGCCGACTCGCCACCATCCCGCGCGCGGACGGGGTGCATGTCTGACTCTCTCGCATTGATCCTCACCAACTCCACGGACGCCACGGCTGACTACCTCTGTGAAAGGTTGGCTCGCGCCAAAGTCGCCTATTGCCGGCTTGATACAGACACTGCACTCAACACGATTCGGATAGAACTGTCCGCGCATCGCTTGCGGCTCTCGTGGAGTGGGCACACTGTTGAAGCAACTACCATCGGGACCGTTGTGTACCGTCGGCCCAAGCCCTTCGTCCCACCCGTTGCTGGCGATTCCCCGCAACAGAATCACGCTTCCAACGAGTGGGCCGAAGCCTTAGAAGGATTCCTTGCGCACGTCCCGCCGTCAAAGTGGATCAACTACCCGCCCCGGAACTTCATGGCTTCGCACAAGGTAGAGCAACTCACGCGAGCCCGAGCGTGCGGCTTGTGCGTGCCGGAGTGGGTTGTTACCAACGACGCGGAGGAGGCAAGGCGGTTCCTGATTGCGCACGGGCCGGAGTTGGTTGCGAAGCCCCTTGCCAGTGGGTACATCGAACGAAGCGATCCGGTTGACGATACCCTGATCTACACCCAGTCAATCAACCATTCGCATGAGCACTTGTTCGACCGACTCTCCGGTTGTCCGGTGCTCTTTCAAGCGAGAGTCAACAAGGTAACAGACATTCGGATGATCGTGGTGGACAATCACACTACCGCTATCTCTTTGACGGCCACAGACCCCGAAGGTTCGCAAAGGCTGGACATTCGACGCGACAACATGCGGGATGTTCGATACGCGCCTATGTCCGTGCCTTCGCACGTTGCCAATGGGGTCCGTGCGTTGATGAAGGGATACGGGCTTCGGTTCGCGGCGTTAGACTTTGCGATTGACACGGACGGGCGCTGGGCGTTCTTTGAACTCAATCCGAACGGTCAATGGGCATGGCTCGACCTTGCGGGCGCAAGCGATGTCGGCGCGCCATTCGTTGAAACCATGCGAAGCCCGCTGGAGGTGCGCGATGTCTGAAGAATCCGTGACCCCGTGCGAACCCCTGCCTCCGAAGAAGGCCCCGACGAAGTTGGAGAAGGCGGACAAGTGGGCGAGTCGCGGCGCTTACGGCGTCGCATACGCCCTGCTCTTTGTGCTGAATCACGGCCACTCGTACAAAGAGATTTACGCCGGAGCCCTCAACCATGCAACGAAGGGGGACAAAGTGACCCTCCCCGACAACGCCAACCCCGAGTTGGCGATGGAGGAAGCGCGTCGCGTGGCCGAGCGCGAAGAGAATCGGCGTGAGGTGGTAGACGACAAGAGCAAGGTCATGCTGACTGTCAGCGCTCTCTTGCTCGCGGCGAACGCGGCTCTGTTGCCTCACGCGCCCATTCGTTGGCTTGCGTTCATCCCGCTCTGCTTCGTCTTCGTGGCGGTGTTTCTGCTCCTCATGTATTTCCGCACCTATCAATCGGAGGTTGTGGATCGCGCGGACACAAACTGGGCGGATGCGGACAAGGCCAAACTCTCGCTCGCCCGGATTGAGTTTGCGTGCGCCGAAAAGATGGGGCCACAGAATGACCTACGGATCGGAGTTCACCGCGCCGCCCGTCGTTCGCTCGTGTTGGCGCTGGGGTTCATGGTGCCCGTGCTGATCTCGGTTGCGTTTGTCACACCCGACGACGCCCTAGTGAATCGCATTGAAACTGACGCCAAAGTGCGAGCGCTCTTACAGGGGCCGATGGGTCCAATCGGTGCCACTGGGCCAATGGGACCGCAAGGCGCAACGGGATCGGTCGGAGCGCAAGGTGCACCGGGCGCTACCGGCCCTGCTGGACCGCGCGGTGCGGATGGTCCGATGGGACCACAAGGGCCACCCGGCAAATCCGCTGAAAAACCATGACCGAGTTGTAGCCGTGGTGTAGCCGCAGAATCGGAGCGCCCAACGCACCGCCGCGACCGCCAATAAAAAAGCCCCTGGGATGCTCCCAGAGGCCATTTTCAAGTGCCCCCCGAAGGACTCGAACCTTCGACCCGCTGATTAAGAGTCAGCTGCTCTACCAACTGAGCTAGGGAGGCGCGCTATCAGACACCGAACATATGGTGCAAGATTGGGAAGTGTAACACCTGGAGGGCGTTCAGCCAAGAGGGATGGATGGACAAACCGGCGTGATCCGCCGTTCGTTGACAATTCGGGTTGGGTGGCCTATCTTCCACCCCTCGAATTGGTTCGGTTTCGCACGACAGCGGCCCGTCGTGGCCCGGCTTTGGAGATTGTTTGCCATGAATCCTGTCCAACGAGTTTCTCCCGGCCGCAAGCGTCGCCGCCGCGCGCACCACGCCCTGGTGGCGACTCCGTCGGCGATGTGCCCGCTCTCGGGGATGCCCAAGCAGCACCATCGCGCGTGCAAGCAGTCCGGGTATGTGCGTCCCGGTCTGGTGATCAGCGTGCCGAAGTTGGGAATCGGGCCTAGCAGGGACTAATCGAGCATGCGAATCGCCATCGATGTCATGGGTGGCGACCACGCTCCCGATGCCATCGTCAAGGGCTGCATCGAGGCGTTGCCTCTTCTTGCGCCGTCGGACGAGTTGATCCTGGTCGGCGATCGTCGCGTGATTGACGAGATCCTGTCCGAGCGCGGGGTGGCCGATCGTCGTCTTTCGATCGAGCATGCGTCGCAGGCGATCGGCATGGATGAATCGCCCGTCGAGGCGGTGCGCTCGAAGCCTGATTCGTCGATCGTGCGGATGTCCCTTCTGGGATCGGCGAAGAAATCAGCGAATCCGGTTGATGTCGTGATCTCGGCGGGGAACACCGGGGCGTGCGTGTCCGCGTCCACCATGTACATGCGTCGATTGCCTGGCGCGCATCGGCCGGGGATCGCGTGCACGATTCCGAGCACCAGCGGGCCGGTCGTGCTCTGCGACGTTGGCGCCAACCCGGAGCCTCGTCCGGCGCACCTGGCGCAGTACGGCGTGATGGCCGGGGTCTACGCGCAGCGCGTGCTGGGGATCGAGAATCCGCGTGTCGCGCAGATGAATATCGGTTCCGAAGAGGCCAAGGGGACGGGGATGATCAAGCAGGTGCGCGACATCCTCCGCACGGTGCCCGACCTGAACTACATCGGGTACGTCGAAGGGCGAGACCTGTTCGAGGGCGTTGCCGACGTGGTCGTCACCGACGGGTTCGTCGGGAACACCATGCTGAAGCTCGCCGAGGGCTTGTCGATCAGCATTTTCAAGATGCTGTTCCACGAGGTGATGACGACCGACCCGGAACTGGCGCTCCGGCTTGAGCCGGTGTTGAAGCAGCTGTTCAAGAAGAACGATTACCACGAGTACGGCGGCGCTCCGCTCCTGGGGGTGAACGGAGTGTGCATCATCTGCCACGGCTCGAGCGAGGCCCGGACGATCCGCAACTCCATCCGCAATGCACGCGAATACGTGAAGTCCGGGGTCAATCATGCCATCTCCGAGCGCTTGTCCACGCTCGACGGCGTGTTCTGCGCCGGAGAGGCCGCGTGAGCGCGCGTACTCCCAAGCCCCGGCCTCAACAGCCGGTGGGCGTGCGCATCGCGGGGACGGGGGCCGCGATCCCTTCGCGGGTTCTGTCGAACGCGGACCTTGAACGGCTGATGGACACCTCTGATGAATGGATTGTCCAGCGGACGGGGATACGCGAACGTCGGATCTACGACCGCGAAGGCGGGGAGACGAGTGAAACGCTCGGCACCAAGGCGCTGCTCCAGGCGCTGGAGAACGCCAAGGTGAAGCCGAGCGAGGTTGATCTGATCATCGCTGCGACGATGACGGCGGACATGCCGACGCCGTCCGCCGCGTGCCTGATCGCGCATCACGCGGGATGCGGCGAGGCGGGGGCGTTTGACTTGAACGGCGCGTGCTGCGGCTTCATCTTCACGCTGAACATGGCGCACGAGTTCATCCGAGGGGGTCAGGCGAAGACGGTGGCGGTCGTGGGGACGGACACGATCACCCGATTCGTGGATTTCACGACGTTCGGGCGGAACGCGGCGATTCTTTTCGGCGATGCGGCGGGGGCGTTCGTGCTCCGGGCGGACCCCGACCCAGCGGTCGGGATGCAGGCGCAATCGATGCACGCCGACGGGGGTCGCGGCTGTCACCTGTATATCCCGAAGCGGCGCGAGAGCTTCTACAACCCCGCTGAATACGACGAGCGTGCGGTCGATCGGATCCACATGAACGGGCAGGCGGTGTTCAAGTTCGCGGTGACGAAGTTTCCGCAGGTGATCGAGGAGACGCTCGCGCGAGCGGAACTCAAGGCGAGCGACGTCGACCTGTATGTGTGCCACCAGGCCAATGTTCGGATCCTGGAATCCGCGCGCGAACGCTTCGGGCTGTCGCATGAGCAGTTGCCGGTCAACATGGAGCGTTACGGCAATACGGTGGCCGCGTCCGTCCCGCTGCTCTTCAACGAACTTCGGGCCGAGGGACGGGTGAGGGACGGCTCGCTGGTGATGTTCCTTGGTTTCGGCGCGGGGCTGACGTGGGGCGGAAGCCTGTGGCGAGTTTGATTCCAATGTGAGGGCGACGGACGACCATGAGTACATCGCGGATCATTCTCTGCCCAGGTCAGGGCGCGCAATCGGTGGGCATGGGGCGGGCCTGGCGCGAGTCGTCCCCCGCTGCCGCGGCGGTCTTTGCCGAAGCGGACCGTATCGTCGGCTCTCGTTTCGATCGCCCCCTGAGCGAGGTCTGCTTCGCCGGTCCTGACGCGGTGCTGAACCGGACCGACGTCGCTCAGCCTGCGATCTATGTCGCGGGGGTTGCCTGTGCTCGCGCGCTGTGGGGGGACTCGCTAAGCAAGGGGGACCTGGCCGCCGCGGCCGGGCTGAGCCTGGGCGAGTACACCGCGCTCCACCTCGCGGGCGCGTTTTCATTTGCCGAAGGGCTTGAGCTCGTGCTGCTGCGCGGGCGGGCGATGCAGGAAGCGGCCGAGGCCGTGCCGAGCGGAATGGTCGCGCTGATCGGCGCGGAGCCTGATCAAGCGATGCAGATCTGTGAGCAGGCTTCCAAGGGGCAGGTGTTAGTCCCGGCCAACTTCAACGCTCCCGGTCAGATTGTTCTCAGCGGCGAGTCGGCCGCGTGCGGGCGCGCGATCGAGTGCGCCGTGTCCATGGGATTGCGTGCCTCCTCGCTCGCGGTCGCGGGGGCGTTCCATTCGCCGATCATGGCCCCCGCGGCTGCGCGGCTCGCGGCGGCGCTGGCGAGCACTCCCGTCAAGGCGCCCGTGTGCCCGGTTCTGTCCAACGTGACGGGCACGCCGCACGATCTGAACCCCGATGCCATCCGAAGCCGACTGGTCGAGCAGCTGACTCGGCCCGTATCATGGACCGACTGCTGTCGGTGGCTCGCCTCGAATATCCAAGGCGAGTTCCACGAGACAGCCCCCGGAAGGGTGCTTGCCGGACTCATGCGTCGGATCGACCGCAACGTAAAGGTGACCAGCCATGACGAACCAGGATAATCGTCGTCTCGTGCGATTCGTGCTCCTCTCGGCATTGTTCTCGATCGCGGGGTGCGGCGAGAAGGAGGCGCCGAAGCCGCAGCCGAGGAGTTCGGGCGGCATGACATCGGTGGCGGAGGCACCCCGGCGCGTCGCCGCGTCCGAACTCAAGCTGCATCCGAAGGTTCAGTTCCCGGAGGATCGTCTGCCCGAGTCTCCCGAGATGGCGCAGGCCATCGCCGACCTGGCGGCCGCGATCGCGGGGGGGTCGGCGGACAAGCTCGAATCCATGGTCGCGCCGTCCGATCGTCTTGTGCTGAACATGCTTGTTTCGAGCGGCGAGTGGAAGCGGCGCTCGGATGCGGTCAAGGTGGTGCGGGTCTGTGTCGTCAATCAAGCGCCGGATGCGCCGATGCAGGTTGGTTTCGGAGTTGAAGATGCCGGGGGCGCGTTCCTCATGGGCTGGTCTGGCACTCCCCAGGGCGATTCCTGGACGTTTTCGAACATGCCGATCGAACCCCGGCTTGCTTCGGCCTCTGCGGGGCTTGACGGCGCTGAACTGAAACTCCTGGCGCTCCCGGTCGGGCTGCCCGCCGCCGACAAGTCGATGAAGCCGGCGGAGGAGAAGAAGGAAGGCGTCGAGGAAAAGAAGAAGAAGCCGAAGCCCGCGCCGGCCTCGAGGCCCGGCGGGCTGGGTCCCGATCGCTTCTGATTGTTCACAACCCACTCCCAGACCCAGAGAGGCATGCGTGGCCCACACAAGTGAACTGGCGGGAGAGCGCCGGGTAGCGCTCGTCACCGGAGCGAGCCGGGGTATCGGCAAGGCGATCGCGCTCCGATTGGCCCGAGACGGTCGGCACGTCGTGCTGGTGAGCCGATCATCCGGGCCGCTCTCCGAGGTGAAGAGCCTGATCGAATCCGCGGGCGGGTCGGCCTCCGTCTGCGCGGCTGATCTCGGCGACCGGGCGTCGTGGCAGTCCGCCGTCGAGCGGGTCGTCGAAGAACGAGGCCGGCTGGACATCCTGGTGAACAACGCCGGGATCACGCGCGACAACCTGTCGCTCCGGATGACGGACGACGAGTGGGACGAAGTGATCCGGGTGAATCTCACCTCGGCGTTTGTCGCGTGCCGGGCGGCGGCGCGTTCGATGATGAAGGGCCGCTTCGGCCGGATCGTCAACATCGCGTCCACTTCCGGGGTCGTCGGGAACGCCGGGCAGGCCAACTATGCGGCGGCGAAAGCCGGGCTGATCGGGCTGACCAAGTCGCTGGCGCGCGAACTGGGAGGAAAAGGGATCACCGCCAACGTCGTGGCGCCGGGCTTCATCGAGACGGACATGACGTCGGGGCTGCCCGAGGCCGTCCGATCGAAGGTGCTCGAGGGGATGGCGCTCAAACGGCTGGGGGTGCCCGACGATATTGCCGAGGCGGTTTCGTATGTTGCTTCGGACGGCGCGGGCTACCTGACTGGGCAGGTCATCTGCGTCGATGGCGGGCTGACGATGTGCTGATGAGCCACCCCGCACATCAACCGGACACGTGGGTGTTGGCCCGGCGGGCGGGTTCGGATATATTTTGGGAATGGCACAGGCCCCGGCGCCTGCAACGCAACGGACCACACTTGGAGAAGCGGACGTGACCGAACAAGAAATCGAAGCAAAGGTGATCGACATCGTTGCCGAGCAGATGGGTGTCGAGAAGGGCACGATCAGCCGCAACACTTCGTTTGTGAACGATCTCAATGCCGACAGTCTCGACACGGTCGAACTGGTCATGGAGTTCGAGGACGAGTTCGAGACCAACATCCCGGACGACAAGGCGGAGCAGATCAAGACGGTGGGTGAGGCGATCAAGTTCATCCTCGAAGCGAAGAAGGCCGCGGCGGCGTAATCCAATCGCGGGCCATATCGTTGATGCTTCGGTCCGAACCGACACCTCGCACGCGGTCGAAGGCGACCGCCGAGCATGTTCTTCCGCATGAGCAACCACCGAGGACAACCTCGCATCGTCGTGACCGGCAGCGGGTGCATCACGAACATCGGGCACGACGCGGAGCAGGTCTGGGATTCGATGATCCGAGGCCGCAGCGGCATCACCCGGGTGATCGACGACGAGGGGTTCAACCGTTGGCCCGCCGACGAGTGGCCGGTCCACTTCGCGGGGGCGGTGCGCGGTTGGGAGGAGACGTCGCGTCTCGACAAGCGTGAAGTCAAGCGCCTCGATCGGTTCGCGATTCTGGGGATCTCCGCGGCGATCGAGGCGGTGAAGCAGAGCGGGATCGACTTTGCAAAGGAGAACCCCGAGCGGTGCGGCGTCGTCATCGGTTCGGGCGTCGGGGGGATCCAGACGATCGAGCACGGCGTGGGCGTGATGCTCGACAAGGGGCCGTCGAGACTCAGCCCCTTCACCGTGCCGAGGCTCATGGCCAACGCCGTTTCGGGCGATGTCTCCATCCGATTCGGCCTGCAAGGCCCGTCCGGCTCGCACACTACGGCTTGCGCCTCGAGCGGGCACTCGATCGGCGATGCGCTGCGCATCATGCAGCGGGGCGATGCCGACGTCATGATCGCCGGGGGCAGCGAGGGGGCGGTCTCTCCGCTGTGCATGGGGGCGTTCATGACCATGCGGGCGCTCTCCACTCGCAACGCTGAGCCGACGAAGGCGTCGCGCCCCTTTGACCGCGACCGCGACGGATTCGTGCTGGCGGAGGGCGCCGGGGTGCTGGTGCTGGAGACCGAGGAGCACGCCAAGGCACGCGGCGCGATGATCCTCTGCGAACTCGTGGGCTATGCCGCATCGAGCGACGCCTCGCACATCACCGCCCCCGATCAGGAAGGCCGCGGGGCGACCCGATCCATGATGCTCGCGCTTCGCGACGCGGGCCTCTCGCCTCAGCAGATCGATTACGTGAACGCGCACGGCACGTCCACGCCGCTCGGCGACGCCGCCGAGGTCGCGGCGATCGGCAAGGTCTTCGGCGATCACGCGCTCCGGTCACGCGGCGGGCGGCTCCTCATGTCGTCCACCAAGTCCATGCACGGGCATTGCCTCGGCGCCTCGGGGGGCGTCGAGACCATCGCCTGCATCGGCGCCATCCGGCATGGGGTGGTGCCCCCAACCATCAACTGCGACCAGCCGGATGATGGATTCGACCTCGACTTTGTCCCGCACACCGCCCGCGACCACCGGTGCCGGTATGTGATGAACAACACGTTCGGGTTCGGGGGTCACAACGTGACCCTGATCCTGGGCCAATACGCCGGGAACGACCGCTGAGCGCTTTGGGAACACGGGGTGTTCAGCCGATAGAAGTTCCATGGCCGGAAGTCTGGAACGCATCCTGGCGCTCGAGGTGCCCATCATTGTCCAACTCGGGCATCGGCTCATGCCGCTTGGAGACATCATCTCGCTCATCCCCGGCGCCATCATCGAACTCCCGAAAGGGGCGAGCGAGGAACTCGAACTCCTCGTGAACAACCGCATCGTCGGCTTCGGCACGGCGGTCAAGGTAGGTGAGAACTTCGGGCTGAAGATCGCTCGCATCGGCGATGCGCGGGACCGCGTGAACGCGCTGGGCGCCGCCACGCCGGCGGATGCGACACACGCGGACCCCGATCACGCCGCCAACTCGGAACCGGGAACGAGCCCCGAAGCCTCGGCCGAGACCCCACACGAGCGAGCATGATCCGGGGCGTCGCCCCGACGCGCGATTCCTGTCACACTGTGCGTTCCGGGCGCACTGGAGCCTCTCATGTTCAGCCGTAACTTCAAGGCGGTTTCCACCCTTTCGGCGCTCGGCCTCGCTCTGAGCCTGGTCTTCTCTCTGGACGCAAGCGCCCGGCACAACAAGCCCGAGCGCGGGATTGCCGGGCTTTCGTGGATGGCCGGGTCATGGGCCGGCGAGCACGACGGCGGCGTGATCGAAGAGCATTGGATGCTCCCGAGCGGGAAGTCGATGGTCGGCATGTCAAGGCTCGTGGTCGGCGAGAAGACGGCCTTCTGGGAGTGCCTGCGAATTGTCGAGCGCGACGATGGCTCGGTCGTCTACCTCGCGCAGCCGGCGGGGAGGTGTCCGCCGGTGGAGTTCCTGATGACCTCTGCCGAAGTCGGGTCCGTGACATTCGAGAACCCGCGGCACGACGATCCCCAGGTGATCCGCTATACGCTGAGCGAAGAGGGCAAGACCCTGACCGCCGTCACGGAAGGCGAATCCAAGGGTCAACGCACCGTGCATGAGACGGTCATGAAGTCCGCAAGTCTTCGCTGAACGGGCGGCGCGTCAGGCCTGGATTTCTGACCACTTTTTGTCGAGCCGCTTCGATGAGATCGACGCGACGGTTCCGAGTTCCTGTGCAAAGAGCGAGACGCGGAACTCCTCGATCAGCCAGCGGAACTCGTTCAGGCGTGGTTCCTCGCGCCCCTGGTCATGGAAGAGCCGCGCTCGATCGAGGTAGGCGACCCAGTACGGGCGCACGGCGTCCATGAGCGGACGGTCGCGTTCGATGCCCGCGGCGCCGCCGGTGAGCAATCGCTGCACGCGGCGTTCGACCGCCTGGAGGTACCGCGGCAGGTGCCTCATCCATTCCCAGGGGGTGCTCGCGACAAAGCCGGGGCCGAGCAGCATCGACATCTGGAGCCGGATGTCGCTCGCCGACGGATGCAGCGCCGCCGCCAGTTTCGTCGGCGCGGCGGGCGGCGCGACAAACTCGGGGTACTTCAGCGCCAACGCATGCCGGAGGTTCAGGCAGGCGCGCACGACGCCCACCGCCTCACCCGCGGCGCCCGCGACGACGCTCCATCCCGACTCCAATCGAGACTCGAACTGCTGCTTTGCACGGATCGGCTCGTCATGGCCCTCCATGAACGCGAGTTGTGCGGTCAGGTCGGCCAGGTCCGCCGCCAACTCCTTGGGCGATCCGATCGGCCCGTACGCCACCAGCATCGACTGCATCTCCGGCGCGTGCTCGAGGTGCCAGCGGATCTCCTCGCGCGCGCGGGTGGCAAAGAGCCTTCGGAGGCCGGACCGCGTGGCCCGCTCGGCCCGTTCCCGCGAATCAAACAGCCGAAGGCCCGCGTCGCGCCGCGCGTTCTCGCGCCGGTCCACCAGCCCCGGATACGCCGGGAACTTCAGTCCTCCGCGCTCGACCGTCACGACGCTCGGCAACTCATCGAAGTCCCAATCGCTGATCCCGACTCGGTTCCAGGGCGATGACGCTTCGGTCGCCAGCGAGGCCTGCACGAGGCCGCGCATCTGCAACTGGATCGATCCGATGTCTCGCCCCTCCGCGAGGGCCTTGGCCTGCGCGGGGGGCACGCCCGCCTCGACGACCCGCACATTCATCTTCAGTTCCGTTGGCACCGACGCGAGGTCGAAATCCTGAACCTCGATCGCCACTCCCGCCAGTCGCCCGAGCGCCCGTGCCGCCTCTTCCAGGAACGCTCCTTGACCGAAGTTCATGAGCGCGAGCGCTCGCTCGGCAAAGTCCGGCGCCGGGACCAGCAGTCTTCGGATGTCCTTCGGCAGCGTGCGGATGAGCGCCACCAGTTTCTCCTCGACCATTCCCGGCACGAGCCAATCGATCCGCGCCGCCGTGACGTATCCGAGCGCCGGAAGCGGAACGACCAGGGTGACTCCGTCCGCCGCGTGCCCCGGCTCGTAGCGATACTCCAGCGATAGCCTGATCGGCGCCTCGGCCTCACCGACGACCATTTCATCCGGGTAATCGCTCCCGAGCGTCGCCGGATCGACGCCGCAGCCCGGCCGGAGAAAGTCGCCCATCGACATGAACAGGACTCGGGGATTCTCGCGCTGCGCACCCCGAAGCCACGCCTCGAAGGTCTGGCCGCTGAACACCTCGGCGGGCAGCCGTCGATCGAAAAACTCGAATCTTGCCTGCGCGTCCAGCACGAAATCCCGTGTGCGAAGCCTGTGCTGGAGCGCATCGACCCGCGCGGCGATCGCCTGGTTGTGCTTGGCGAACGGTTGGTTCGACCAGTACTCACCTTCGACCAGCGCGTGGTGGATGAAAATGTCACGAGACGCCTTTGGGTTGATCGGGCCGTAGTGGACGCCGCGCGCCGGGACGAGTTCCAGTCCGAAGAGCGTGATGCGTTCGCCGGCGCGAACCTGCGCCCGTGGTTCATCCCAATGCGGGTCGAGGTACGTCCGCTTCAGCAGGTGTGCCCCCGCGTGCTCGATCCATTCGGGGCGGACCGCCGCGACGGTTCGGGCGTAGTTCTTCGTCGTCTTGACGATCTCGGCGGCGACGAGCCACTTCGGATTCTTTCTGAAGAGTCCCGACCCCGGAAAGATGTTGAAGCGCAGGCCGCGCGGGCCTTGGTACTCGAAGCGGTTCGCGGCGTGCTTCACGGGTTCGGGGAGCGTGCCGATGCTGCTCAGCAATCCCGCGAGCAAGGCCCGGTGCAGCGCCGGGTGCGAGAGATCTCCCTGCTTCTCCTGCGCGCGTCGGGGCTGCCCGGGGATCAGCGCGGTGGTTGGCCCGCGCTCCGGCTTGCCGCCCCGCGCTCCAGATCCCGCTTCGGCGACTCTCAGCCCGATCTCACCGGCCAGTTCCTTCAGCTGCGAGTGAACGTCGTGCCATTCGCGCATGCGCACGAAGGAGATGAAATGCTCCTTGCACCACTTGCGGAGTTTGCTGCCGGTCAGGTGCCTGGACCGCTCGTGGTACGACTTCCAGAGTTTCAGGAAGCCCACGAAGTCCGACGAAGGATCGGCAAAGAGCGCGTGCGCCTGGTCCGCTTTCTCCGCGAGTTCAACGGGCCGTTCACGCGGGTCCTGCACCGAGAGCGCCGCCGCGACGATGAGCATGTCCGCGAGGCAGCCCTCCGCCTCCGCCGCGAGGATCATCCGGCCGATGCGCGGGTCCACCGGCAGGCGCGACAGCCGACGCCCGACTTCGGTCAACCTCGGCTCGGCGTCTCCCGGGTCCTCCGTGATCGCGCCGAGTTCCACAAGCGTGTCGTACCCGTCGCGCACCATCCGCGGGTCCGGCGGCTCGATGAAGGGGAATCGGTCCACGCGCCCGAGGCGGAGCGAGGCCATCTGGAGGATCACCGCCGCAAGATTGGTCCGCAGGATCTCCGGCTCGGTGAATCGCGGGCGATCCTCGTAATCCTTCTCTGAATACAGGCGGATGCACACGCCGTCGGCGATGCGGCCGCAGCGCCCCTTGCGTTGATCGGCGGAAGCCCGGCTCACCTTTTCGATCGGCAGGCGCTGCACCTTGGTCCGCGGCGAGTACCGGCTGATCCGCGCGAAGCCCGGGTCAATCACGTAGCGGATCCCCGGCACGGTCAGCGAGGTCTCCGCGACGTTCGTGGCGAGGATGATCCGCCGCACCCCCGGCGTCACGCGGAACACTCGCTGCTGCTCGTCGGCGGAGAGACGCGCGTAGAGCGGCAGGACCTGCGTCGATGCGGGGTGATGCTTGTTCAGGTTTTCCGCGGTCTCGCGGATCTCGCGTTCGCCGGAGAGGAAGATCAGGACGTCGCCGCCCGGCATCCCCGGCGACGCGAGTTCATCCACCGCGCGCAGGATCGCTTCCTGAAGGTCCGGCTCGTCTTCATCCACGTCTTCCTCGTCCGCGCGCTCCGGCGGCCGGTATCGCACCTCCACCGGGTACACGCGCCCGGAGACCTCGATGATCGGCGCGGGATGCCCCTTCGCGTCCGCGAAGTGCGCCGCGAATCGCTCCGGGTCGATGGTCGCGGAGGTGACGATCACCTTCAGGTCCGGCCGGCGCGGCAGGAGTTGCCGGAGGTAGCCGAGCAGGAAGTCGATGTTGAGCGAGCGCTCGTGGGCCTCGTCGATGATGATCGTGTCGTAGGCTTCAAGATCGCGGTCGCCTTGCGTTTCCGCGAGCAGGATGCCGTCGGTCATCACCTTGATGTAGTTGTCGGGGCTGGTTTCGTCGTTGAATCGCACCTTGGCGCCGACGGCGGCGCGGGTGCCCAGTTCCTCCGCGAGGCGCGCGGCGACGGCGCGGGCGGCGATCCGCCGAGGCTGCGTGTGCCCGATCAGGCCCGCGACGCCGCGCCCGAGTTCGAGACAAATCTTGGGGAGTTGCGTCGTCTTGCCCGAGCCGGTCTCGCCGCAGAGGACGATCACCTGGTGGGCGGCGATCAGCCGCGCGATCTCGTCGCGCTTCTCGCAGACGGGGAGTTCCACGGGAAACAGAACCTTCGGCGCGCGCGCGCGGCGTTCCTCCCTTCGGCGGATCGAGCGCTCGATGTCGCGTGCGACCGCTTCGGTATCCACACCGCGCGAACGCAGGCGCGCGCGCAACCGGCGTCGATCGAGGTTCATGCACTCGTCGAGGCGCGCGTGGAGTTGGTCGAGGGTCTGGCTCATCAGTCTGGTGGGGCGAGTTTTCAACCTTCTCTGGTGGGGCGGAACAGTATGATCGACGCTTATTCCCCGTGGAGGAATCCGACGCGCCTCAGACGCCGGCGCGTTTGACAACCATCAGCGGCCGGGTTCAGGGGCCGGGCGGAAAGGGTGCGAGGTGGGCACCCGGAATTTCGAATCAGGCGCCGCTCTTACGGCCGACTGAGCTGGCCTCGGCGCCTTTGGCGCGGGCGAGGGCGGCGCGCACCGCTTCGGTGCCTGTGCCGCCCATCAGATTGCGTTTCGCCATGCCCGCCTCGAGCGCGATGCGGGCGAAGACGTCTTGCTGGATGCGGGGGTCGATTTTCTGGAGGTCGGCGAGGGGCAGGTCTTCGAGCGCCTGGCCGCGCGAGAGGCCGAGGCGGACGGCTTTGCCCGCGAGTTCGTGCGCCTCGCGGAAGGGGACGCCCTTGCTGACCAGGTAGTCGGCGAGGTCGGTCGCGTTCGAGTAGCCCCCCTTCGCCGCGGCGAGGCAGCGGGCGCGGTCGATCTTCATGCCTTCGAGGACCACCGGCAGGACCCGGAGGCACCTCGACAGGTTGTCCATCGCGTCGAAGAGCGGCGCCTTGTCCGCCTGGAGGTCCTTGTTGTAGGCGAGGGGCAGGCCCTTGATGGTGGTGCAGAGGGCGGTGTGCGCGCCGAGGATGCGGCCGACCTTGCCGCGGATGAGTTCGAGGGCGTCGGGGTTCTTCTTCTGCGGCATGAGGGACGAGCCGCTGGTCACGCGCTCGGAGAGTTCGACGAACGCGAACTCGCCGGAGGTGTAGAGGATCAGGTCTTCCGCGAGGCGCGAGAGGTGAACCGCGCAGAGCGCGGCGGCGGCGAGCGATTCGACCACGAAATCACGGTCGGAAACGGCGTCGAGCGAGTTGGCGGTCGGCGCGTCAAAGCCGAGGTCGCGCGCGAGGGCGGCGCGGTCGATGGGGTAGGCGCTGCCCGCAAGCGCCCCGGAGCCGAGGGGGCAGAGGTTGGCACGGCGGCGCGCGTCGGCGAGGCGGGAGGCGTCGCGGTCGAGCATCTCGAAATAGGCGAGCGCCCAGTGGGAGAGGAGGATCGGCTGAGCGCGCTGGAGGTGGGTGTAGCCGGGGATGATGGTTTCGATCTCGCGCTCGGCGAGGGCGAGGAGGGCAGCCTGTGCGGCGCGGAGTTCGGCGAGGCGCGAGTCGAGTTCATCGCGCACCCAGAGTCGGAGGTCGGTGGCGACCTGGTCGTTTCGGCTGCGGCCGGTGTGGAGTTTCTTGCCGAGGTCGCCGACCCCCGGATGCCGGATCAGTTCGGCTTCGACGAAGGAGTGAACGTCCTCCGCGCCGGATTCCACGATGCGCGCCGAGTCGCCCCCCCACCGCTTTTCGATCTCGGCGAGCGCGATGACGATTCGCTCGCGCTCGTGGCTCTCCAGGACGCCGGCGCGCTCGATCGCCGCGGCCCAGGCGATGGAGCCTTGTATGTCCTGCTTCAGGAGGCGGTGATCGAAGCGCAGGGAATCATTGAACCGCTTGAAGAGCGGGTCGGAGGCTTCGGAGAATCGGCCGGACCAGAGGGGCATTGTTACGCCTGCCCAAGTATCATGTTTCATTCCCCTTCAATGATTGAAAATCGGCGGAGATAGCCGGATCTGTTCCGTTTCTCGATGTGCTTCAGAAATGGCGTAGGATGACCAATGAGCACGATTCCGTGACCCGAATCCAAGCCGACGCCGTTCTCGATCTGATTATATAAATCACAACACATATCTATCAGACTCGCTGGTCTTTCTTCGCATTCAGCAAATAGCAGTACTCGATGTGATTCCTCGAAGAGCTCCAGTGCGTGGCGGTATGCATTGTTGCTCTGTCTTTGTGGTTGATGCGCGCCAAGCGCTTCTGCAACCGCGGCCGACCAATCCTTGCGTGAGAATCGACCCTTGACTTCAACACTGCATGCTCGCAGTACGCTTATGGTCCGTTCGCTGGCCCACATTCGAATACTCGGATCCCGATGCGCAAGCATTACGAATGGGCGGGTGCGCAAGTAGAACTCGAAGTTGTCCTCGATCGCATGCCGCTCGCATGGTATGCGCATCGGTGAGCGGTCGAGGAAGTTGGCGATTGCGTCTCTCATCCGAGCACCTCCTGTCCTACGCCTTCCCCATTTTCTTCATCGCCGCGATGCGAGCGGGCAGGGAG
>JAEUIV010000041.1 GCA_016795005.1 Phycisphaerae bacterium | reverse complement strand
GTCGTCGATCTTCACCATTTCGCTGGGATGGCCGATCCGGCCCCAGCTCATATCGGTGATGTGCAGCAAACCGTCGATGCCGCCGAGGTCCACGAACGCGCCGAAGTCGGCGATGTTCTTGACCTTCCCCTTGATCAGCTGTCCCTCCTTGAGCGTGCCCAGGAGTCGCTTCTTGGCCGATTCGCGCTCGGTCTCGATCAGCTTCCGGCGCGAGATGACGATGTTCCGGCGCTGCTCGTCGATCTTCAGCACCTCGGCCCGGACGTCGCGGCCGATGTACTCGCCGATCTCTCCCGGTCGGCGGATGTCCACCTGCGACGCGGGGAGGAACACGGGGACGCCGATATCCACCAGCAGCCCGCCCTTGATCTTCTTCATCACCCGGCCGGTGACGACATCGCCTTCATGCGTCGAATCGACGATGCGCTTCCAGTTGATGATCCGGTCCGCTTTCCGCTTCGAGAGCTGGATCAGCCCCTGCTCGCCCTCGATCTGCTCGAGGACCACCTGGATCTCGGTGCCGGGGACGATGGGCTGTCCCTCGAACTCCTCCTTGGGGATCAGACCCTCGGACTTCAGGCCCACGTCAACGACGACATCGTCGCCGGCGAGGCCGACGATCGTGCCCGTGAGGACCGAGTCGGGTTCGAGGTTCGTGCCGATCTTTTCGAGAAGACCGGTCATGTTGTCCGCGGACCCAAGGTGCGAGCGAAGGAGCGCCTCGGCCTCCGCGTCGGCCGTGCCGAGCGAAGCGATCAGGGTTTCATCAATCATGTGCTTCAGTGTGTCCCAGCGAACCTCGTCTGACCGACCCACCGTCGGCGCCGGCATCGCCGGCAAGGCTCGCACGATCCATCCGCGCCGCATGGACGCGGACATTCCGTATTCCGGCCGAGCAGACCCGTCTGAGGCGACACGCCGCAGAGTTCATCGGGCGCCTCCGGGGCCGTACCGGCAGGCGGGGCGGCAATCGTAGCCGATACCCCCGAAACGGGCCAGTCGAGGCCACGAGGCCAGGATCCGCCGCTGAGGGTTGCTCATGGGGAGCGCCGGGATCCGGTTGGTCGCCACCAGGACACCTCGTCCGCTCGGAAAATCGCTCGTTCGCCCGTCCCAGACTTCGAACCGCACTCGCCGATGACTCGTGAGATGGTCGAAAGCCGCTCTGGGGATCGCATCGGACAGGGCAAATGATCTCACGACTTCCGCGCGCGTCGCCGGGCGGTCGCTCCTCTCGATCGTCACCGCCTGCCACATCTTCGCCCAGAGTCCGCGCGGCGGTCGCTGCTCAAGCAGCACCCGTCCGCGCGACCGCACCACGACCACCGAATGGAACACATCCCGCTTCGCCGCGCTCTTCGCGGGCTTGGGGATCCGCTCCTGCATCCCTTCGCGCTTCGCGATGCACAGCCGCGCCAGCGGGCACTCGCCGCACCTCGGCGTGCCGGGAACGCACACCGTCGCGCCGAGTTCCATCAGCGCCTCGTTCATCGCGCCGGGATTCTTCGCCGCCTTCACGAGTTGCTCCGCGCGTGACCACACCCACGCTTCGCGCGCCCGTTCCGTCTCCTTCACTTCGCGACCCTCGACCCGCAGCAGCACGCGCTGCACGTTGCCATCCACCAGCGGCTCGGCGTCGCCGAAGACCATGCTCGCGATCGCCCCGGCCGTGTAGCGCCCGACCCCGGGCAGGCGCCTCAGCGCGCCGACCTCGCGCGGCACCTCGCCGCCGAACTCCTCCACGATCAACTTCGCCGCGCGGTGCAGGTTCATCGCTCTTCGGTAGTACCCAAGCCCGGACCACGCCGCGAGGACCGATTGCTCGTCCGCATCGGCGAGGCGATTCACCGTCGGGAACTGCTTGATGAACCCGTCGAACTTCTCGACCACCCGAGCCACCTGCGTCTGCTGGAGCATCGCTTCCGAAACCAGCGAGCGGTAGGCGTCCCGGCGTCCCGATCGGGCGTCGGCCTTCCGCCAAGGCAGGTCGCGTGCGCTCGTCGCAAACCACTCCACCAGCCGGGCCGCGATCCGACGATCCCGCTCCATTATCCAAGCCCCGCCAGAGCCTTCGACACACCCGCCTTCACGGCTTTCCACTCCGCCTTCGGGTCCTTGTTCACCGTGATCCAGTCCTCATTGATGAGCAGGTTCGTCACCCCGGCCACCTTGAAAAGCGCCGCCGCCACGGGGTCTTCCCCGGCCGCCGCCGCGGTCCGGTACGATGCCGGCCCCAGCTCGCGCTCGCGGATCACCCGGTCCAAAATGCACTTCAAGGCGTTCGGATTCGGCGTCTGGTGGAACTCTTTGACCGTGTAGGGCATGGTGACCCAGAATACTCCCGGATCGAAACGGTCCCGCGGCGTGCCGAACGGTGACGCCCGCTCTCGCTCCGGTACAATCCCCGACGCATGTCCCACCTTGCGACCGTCAACCTCGAAGGCTATGTCCCCATCCTCCTGCTCCTCCTGATGGCGATCGGCTTCGCGGTGATCAACATCATCGCCACGCTCGTCATCGGCCCGCAGCGCGACGGCGGGGTCAAGAGCATGACCTACGAATCGGGCATGAACCCCTTCGGCACCGCCCGCAAGCGATTCAACGTCCGCTTCTACATCATCGCCATGACCTTCCTGGTCTTTGATATCGAGGTGATCTTCCTGTACCCGTGGGCCGCCACCTACTCAAACATCGACCCACGTACGCCGGAGGGAGCCGTGTTCCTCGGCCGCGTCCTCTTCTTCATGGCGACCACCGTCATCGCGTATGTCTACGGCTATCGCAAGGGCGTCTTCAGGTTTGATTAATCCTCCGACGCTTCTCGATCGCACCATCGCGTCGTTCGTCGCGGGGGCGCTGCTCGCCCTGCTCTCGGTCGCCGCGTGGCTGACGCCTTCGCCTCGAGGGTACGGTACCCACGAGCAACTGGCGCTCCGATCCGGCGGCGGCCTCCAGACCTGCACATGGGTCGCGCTCACGGGCAAGCCCTGCCCGACCTGCGGCATGACCACCGCCTTCGCCCACGCCGCGAACGGTGACTTCATCGCCGCGGCCAAGGCCCAGCCCATGGGAACCATCCTCGCGATCGCCTCGGCGACGGGGTTCTGGTTCGCGCTCCACGTCGCCGTCGCCGGCTCCAACGCCGGGATGATCCTTTCGGGGTGGCTCGGCAAAAGGGCGCTGTGGGCGTCGCTCGCACTCCTCGCCGCCTCGTGGGTCTATAAGATCGCCACCTGGCAGACGCCTTGAATGCACCATCACGGGCCGTCCCGCGCCGAATCCCGAGCACTCCTTGATGAAACGAGCCGCCACATCTTTCTTCCCGGTCCAACGGCACGCGGACCTTCCCTTCGCCCCCGTCGCACGCCCGTGTCTCATCGGGCCGTCGCTCGGTGCATGGCTGGCGCTCGCCACGCTCTCCGCCTCGTTGACCGGTTGTAATGTCCTGGCGTTCGCGGGAATGGCCGCGGAGAACTACAAGCGGTCCTCCACGCACGCCGTCGCGCCCGAGTACGACAATCTCAGGGGTGAATCGGTCGCGGTCATCGTCACGGGCGACCGCGTCCTCCAGGGGAGCCACCCGACGCTGTTCACGCGCATGTCCTCCCGCGCCACCGAGCGCCTGGTCGAAAACAAGGACCTCATCGGGATCACCGGCTTTGTCCCGCCGCTCGCGCTCACCGAGTTCCAGATCTCCCATCCAAACTGGGTGGCGTGGGGGTACGACCGCCTCGCGGAAGAACTGGGCGTCAAGCGATTGATCGTCATTGAAATGTTCGATTATCGACTGACCGAGGTCGGCAACCAGTACCTGTGGGACGCCGTCGCCGCCGCGCGGGTCGGCGTGATCGAGGCCGACGGTTTCAGCCCCGGCGAGTTCGTCTTCCGCAAGGAGATACAGGTGCATTTCCCCGACCAGACCGGCGTCGGCCCCGAAGACCTCTCGGCCCAGCAGGTCCAGGCCAACCTCGACAAGCGATTCATTGACCGTGTGACCTGGCTCTTCTACGAGCACCAGGAACCCTACTACCCGGATTATTGAGCCGCGAACGTCAAGCCCGAACAATCGCGCCGCCTCCACCCTCCGTCAGCCGAAAGCAGGAACGTGAACAGACTCATCGCCATCGAAAAGCATCCCGCGCGCCGTTCCACGTCGGCCCCGTTGCTCCTGCTCGCGCTCGGGATCGTCGCCTGCGGGCCGATGATCTCCGCGTGCAATATCATCGGACCGGCGCTCGTCATCGCCGAAGGGCCTCCAAAGACCGACGCAAAGGTCGAACTCAACGCCGACCGCACCTACATCATCCTGGTGGACGACATGCGCAGCCGACTGCCGAAGCGCTCGCTCCGCGACCAGATCGCGCAGTCCGCCGAGGAGAAACTCCTCGAAGAAGGCGTGCTCAAGGCCGAGCACCTGATCGGGGCACGCGCCGTGCAACGCGCGCTCATCGACGATCGCTCCGGCAAGCCCAAGGCAATCTCGGAGATCGGCCGAGACGCCGGCGCCAACGTCGTGATCTATGTCACCATCGACTCATGGGGCATCACGCGCGACGGCCGGTCCGCCGCCCCCAGCGTTGAGGGGCGCGTCAAACTGATCGATTGCGATGCCAACAAGCGCATCTGGCCTCCGAACGACACCGGGTATCCGCTCCGCGTCGCTCCCTCGGCTCAGCAGGGCGACCTGCCCAACGACCTGGCCGGGAGGTCCAAGGTGGAGCAGGACCTCGCGCGGCGTTACGGCACCGCCATCGCCCAGTTGTTCTACAAGCACCTCTCCTCAACCAGCGCCACGAAGTAGACGCGGGATCGACCTCCATGACCGCCCGATTGCTTCACCTGATCGATCCGGGATCGTCTTCCTGGCCGGCCTTGGCCCTCCTGAGCGACCTCCTCGCGCGCCCCCCGCGCCGCGTCGAGCACGAATCCGTGATCATCGGAGGCTTGCGCGCCGAGCACGCCGCCTCCGCAGCCGGAATCCGCGTGTCGGACCGCATCGCGCCGACCCTCTCCAGGCCGTTCCTCGCCTCACGCACGTTCCGCCGCCTGCTGTCCTCACGCCGCGTCCCGGACGCGATCGTCGCCTGGTCGGTCCCCTCCGCGGTGCTCGCGCACCAGGCCGCGGGACATCTCCCGGTCGTCACGGTGCTCACCCTTCCTCCGCCGCCATTCATCGGCGCTTCACAGTGGACGTTCGCCGCTCGCGCGATCCGCAAGTCGGCCCTGATCGTCTATCCCTCCGCGTTCCTCCGCGATTCGTGGGTGGCGAGGTTCACGCTTCTCGGCTGTCCAGCGGCGGTGATCCCGCCGGACCCGGTCGCGCCGCTCACCCATGACGCCGATCGACTCGCGCTCCGGCGAGAGTGGGGGATCGACGACGGCGCCACCGTCATCATGCCCATGGGTGAGCCGGTCGGCGCGATCGACGCGCACGCAGCGGTCTTCGCCGCGGGGGTGCTGGGAGTCGCGGGGCATCATGCGGTCGTGCTCGTCCCGCCCCAGGCGGCCCGGCTCGACCGGGCGCTGCGATTCGCCTCCCGCATACGTCCGAGCCGCCGGGTCATCGTGGACGATCGACCGCCCTTCGCGCTGCTCCCGGGATGCGACCTGGCGCTCTGGTTCGAGCCGGAAAGTGAATCGACCGGTCACAGCGGCTCCGCGTACACCACGCCGCTCGGTGCGGTGTCGCTGGCCTGGGCCGATGCCATGGGCATTCCGATCGTCGCGCACGATCATCCCGCCTGGAGATCGGTTGTCGGCGAATCACCCCGGTGTGTTCCGGTGTACGGCCGGACCCGCCACCCACTCACCCGCGCGATCCTCCAGGCGATCGAACACGCTTCGAACGAGGCACGCGCCGAGCAGACGCGGCCGACAGAGTGGGCCAATCGCTTCGACGCAAGGGTTCTGTCCCTGTTGCACGAACGTGCCCGCACGCTCGCCGCATCGCGCTGATCCCCGTACCCGCGCGCCGGGATTGAACCCACGGAGATGCGCGAGTCGTTGCTCGATCAACCACGGCCGGCGTCGCGCGAACCCGACCGAATCGCTCACGGAACCGGGCCGGACTCCCCCCGCGGCGAGATCTTCAGCCGCACCGACGACTGCTCCCCGACGATCTGCAGCTCGGGCCTCAGCGTGAACACCCCGCCGCGCAACACGACAAAGGTCACGTTCTTCGAGTCGATCTGCGATTGAAGGTCATCGCTCGAGAGCGCCACGACCGCGATCACCGCCTCCGATCCATTCTTCAGCCGCTCGACGGCTTCCGTCGGCCCCGAGACCTCCGCCGAGAGGAAACGATCGTCCGAGTCCACTTCGACCTCCCACCGGCCCACCTCGACCGGCGGTAGCACCACCTGCACCGGCACCGACCGCAACGTCTCCGTCGCGCTCCGCCCTCGGATTGTGAACTCGACATCAACACTTGAACGGTCCATCTGGAAACCCGGCAGCGACGCGTACTTCACCGGCGGAATCAGGCTCACCTCTTCCTTCACCGGACCACTCGTCGGCAGTCGCTTGGTCTGCGAGGCGTCGAGCCGCGCCGCGATACGGATCGGTTCGCTCCCGTCACCGACCGCGCTCCTGGGCAATCGCACGCCCACCCGGTCCGGCGTCATCCGCACCTCACCCACGACCTCCACTCCCTGGAGCATGGGCTCAACCAGCGCCTGCACCGTCACCAGCTCCTGCACCACCACGTCCACCGCCTGCGGCGTCACCGCGACCACCCGAACGCCGGTCCGCTTGAGAGGCGAATAGTCCTGCAGGACTCGCAAAAGATTCAGCGTGTGCCGCCCGTCCGTCGTCGGCACGCCCGACAGCCCGGGCGACAACTCGATCCCGCGCTTGAGTTCCCCTTCCGAGCGGCTGATCGCCGCCTTCGAACCGACCAGGTCGATCGTGATGCTCCCATCAAAAGAAGCATCCGGCGAGACCAGCCGGCCTCCCGCCTCCGCGCCCGCCGAGACGAAGCGCAAACTCGTGAGGCCCGAAAACTCGCCGAGGCTCTCCGACTCCGCGAAGACCCAGAGAGCCACCGCAAACAGGGTTACGATCGCAAACGTCCGCACCCCGCTAAACATCGGTCGCCCTCCTTCCGAGGTTGACCCGCGATGTTCCGACCGGCGCCAGCCCCCGACGCTCGATCCCGCCCGGCGGGCCATCGCCCGACAAGCGAGGCGTGCTCTGACCAAGACGCTTCAGCAGCTCCGCCTTCAATGCATCCGGCGTCAGCCCGCGGGTCAGCGAAGTCCCCTCCGCCAGGCTGATCGTCCCCGTCTCCTCGCTCACCACGATCACGATCGAATCCGTCGACCGCGCCAGCCCGACCGCCGCCCGATGCCGTGTCCCCAGCCGCTCATCCGGCATGTCGCCGGAGTCCGCCAGCGGAAACGGGACGCTCGCCGCCACGATCTTGTCCCCGCGGATGACCACCCCCATGTCGTGCAGCGGGTTGTTCGGCCAGAAGATGCTGCTGAGTAACTCCGGCGAAAGATCGGCGTTCAACCTCCTGCCCGTTTCGATCGCGTCGCGCAGCCCGACGTTCCGCTCGATCGCGAGAATGGCGCCGAACCGATTCTTGCTCAGGAACGCGATCGATTCGGTGATCGCGTCCACGATCGGGCGCACCTGCGCCCCCTGCCCCCAGAGGAACGGCGTCTCGCCCAGCCGGATCAGCGCGCGCCTCAACTCCGGCTGGAACGTCACCACCAGCGCAATCGCCGCGTACCCGAGCAGCGTGTTGTAGATGATCGCCAGCCGGGGAAGCAGGTCCGCCATGCTCAGCAGCCTCACCGCAAGCCACCCGCCGAAAAAGAGGATCACCATCCCCTTCAGCGCCCCCGCCGCCCGGGTTCCGCGCACAAACCGCAGCACCGCGTACACCAGCACCCACAGGACCAGCACCTCCAGCGCCACTTCCCACCAGGGATAATCAGCAAGCCGGGACAGGAGTTGATTCAGGCGCTCGGGCATGTCAGTGTCGTCCGCCGCCGTTCACCGGCCGCGCGGCGCGAGTATAGCCTTGACTCACCGGGATCACGGGATCGCCCGCCGACAGCCCGGCCGCCGCTGCAAGCAAACCAGTCGGTACGCTCGCAGCCTCGGACCATCCGGCCCATACAACCACAGCGCCTCCAGCCCAACACGGAATCACCACATGCGAAACCTCACCATCCTCCTCCTCGCTTCGCTCACGACTTTCGCCGCCTGCAGCAACGACAAGACCCGCGCCCCCGGCTCGGCCGGAGTCGATCCGCTCCCCGCGGATCAATACCCGAAAGTTGAAGCAGCCGGAGGACTCTCCCCCTATCTCGTCATCAGCGGAGCCAACGTCACGCCAGGAACCGACACCAAGCCCATGTCGATCACCTCGGCCGTGAGGTCAACCTGGGACAAGAACGTCCTCAACGTCCAGTACCGATACTTCTTCTTTGATGAGAAGGGCACGCCCCTCAACCCCGACCCGGACTGGCGCTTCGCCAAACTCCCGCCGCGCAGCCAGGTCTTCATGGAAGGCTTTGCGCCCGATACCAACGCCCGGGACTGGCGATTGCAGATCCGTCCGGCGCAGTAGCGCCATCACACACGAGCCGCCGCGGCCGACATCACGTCAACGACCAGTTCTCCCCCCCGGGCATCGACGCGCACAACGGCCCCCGGCTCGGCCTCGCCCGCGAGAATCCGCCGGCCCACCTTCGTCTCCACCTCCCGCTGCAGGTACCTCTTCAACGGTCGAGCGCCGTACACCGGGTCGTACCCCGACTCCGCGATGTGATCCTTCGCCGCGTCCGTCAACTCGAGGCCCAGCCCCCGATCGAGCAGCCGTTTCCGCAGCCCCGCCGCCAGCAGGTCCACGATCCGCTTGATCTCGGGCAGCGTCAGCGGCTTGAACAGCACGATGTCGTCCACCCGATTCAGGAACTCAGGACGGAAATGCGACCGCATCTCCGCCATCACGGAGTTCCGCGCGTGTTCGCCAATCTCGCCCCCCTTCATCGAGTCTTCGAGAAGGTACGCCGAGCCGATGTTGCTCGTCATGATGATGACCGTGTTCTTGAACGACACCGTCCGACCCTGCGAATCGGTCACGCGCCCGTCGTCCAGCACCTGGAGCAGAACATTGAAGACATCGTGGTGCGCTTTCTCGATCTCGTCGAAGAGCACGACGCAGTACGGCTTGCGCCGCACCGCTTCGGTCAACTGCCCGCCCTCCTCGTACCCCACGTAGCCGGGGGGAGCGCCGATCAGCCGCGACACCGCGTGCTTCTCCATGTACTCGCTCATGTCGATCCGAACGATGTTCTCCTCTGAATCAAAGAGCGATTCAGCCAGCGCTCGCGCCAGCTCCGTCTTCCCCACCCCCGTCGGACCGAGGAAGATGAACGAGCCGATCGGACGCTTCGGGTCCTTGATCCCCGCCCGCGCGCGGATCACCGCGTCCGCGACCAGTTGCACCGCTTCGTCCTGCCCGACCACCCGCTGGTGAAGGATCGAATCCAGTCGCAGCAGCTTCTCGCGCTCGCCCTCCTTCAGCCGCGTCACGGGAATGCCGGTCCATCGCGCCACGATCTCCGCGATCTCGTTCTCCGTGACTTCTTCGCGGAGCATCACCGACACCCCGCCCTGCTGCGTGTTCAGCCGCGATTCCGCCGCTTCCAACTCCTTCTGCAACTGCGGCAGACGGCCGTACAGCAACTCCGACGCCTTGTTCAGGTTGTGCTCGCGCTGCGCCTGCTCCGCCTGCTGGCGCGTCTCGTCGATCTTCGCCTTGATCCCCTGCACGTCGTGGATGACCTTCTTCTCGCTCTCCCACTGGGCACGCATCGCGCTGCCCTTCTCCCGCAGGTCCGCGAGTTCCCGCCGGAGATCCTCGAGTCGCTCCAGGCTCGCCTTGTCCTTCTCCTTCTTCAGCGCCGCTTCCTCGATCTCCAGCTGCACCACGCGCCGCGTCACCTCGTCCAGTTCCGCGGGCATCGAGTCGATCTCCGTGCGGATCATCGCGCACGCCTCGTCCATCAGGTCGATCGCCTTGTCCGGCAGGAAGCGGTCCGCGATGTACCGGTGGCTCAACGTCGCCGCCGACACCAGCGCCGTGTCCGTGATCCGTACGCCGTGATGGACCTCAAAGCGCTCCTTCAGCCCGCGAAGGATCGAGATCGTGTCCTCCACCGTCGGCTGGTCAACCATCACCGGCTGGAACCGACGCTCCAGAGCCGCGTCCTTCTCGATGTACTTCCGGTACTCATCGAGCGTCGTCGCGCCGATGCACCGCAGTTCGCCGCGCGCCAGCATGGGCTTCAGCATGTTCCCGGCGTCGATCGCCCCTTCCGCCTTTCCCGCGCCGACGATCGTGTGCAACTCGTCGATAAAGAGCAGCACCCGCCCCTCGGAACCCTTCACTTCGTTCAGAACCGCCTTCAGCCGTTCCTCGAACTCGCCGCGGAACTTCGCGCCGGCGAGAAGCGAACCCATGTCAAGCGAGAAAACCGTCTTGTCCTTCAACCCCTCGGGAACATCCCCGCGCATGATCCGCTGCGCCAGGCCTTCGACGATCGCCGTCTTGCCCACGCCGGGTTCGCCGATCAGCACCGGATTGTTCTTGGTCTTCCGCGACAGGATGCGCACCGTCCGCCGGATCTCCTCATCACGGCCGATCACCGGATCAAGCTTCCCATTCCGCGCGTCCTTCACCAGGTCGCGGCCGTACTTCTGGAGCGCCTCGTACGTCCCCTCCGGGTTCGCGCTGACGACCCGTTGATTGCCCCGGACCGCCGTGAGCGTCGCCAGGAACCGGTCGCGCGTCACGCCATGCTTCTTCAGGATTCTTCCGGCCTCGGTCCGGCTTCCCTCTTCCACCATCGCCAGCGCCAGGTGCTCCACCGAGACATACTCGTCCTTCAGACGCTTCGCTTCGGCCTCCGCCTTGACCAGAAGTTCATTCAGCCGCTGGGTCACAAACACCTTCCCAGGCTCGGCGCCCGGCCCCGTCACGCTCGGCCGCCGTTCCAGCGCCGCAACCACATCCTGTGCAACCGCCTCCGCGTCTACATCCATGCGGGACAGCAGCCGGGGAAGCAACCCATCCTCCTGGTCCAAGAGCGCCGCAAGCAGGTGCTCGCCGTCAACTTCACGGTGCCCATGACGCACCGCGCGGGCCTGAGCCTCGTGAAACGCTTCCTGCGACTTCTGTGTCAGTCGATTGAAATCCATCACGCCCTCCTCTGACGGTCGGCCAGACTCACAGCGCGGGCGAACGCCCTCGCTCATCCTTGCACACGTTCAAGCACTGCAAGAGCAATGCCCGGCAGCGGGGAACCATGAACCATCGCCGTTCGCACGCAGTTCGGATCGAGAGGATGCCAACCCGGCAATGCCTGCCGAGGCGTTGCCACTTTGGCAGGCCGGATACCCCGATCGACGACGCTTCGCCCTCGACAACGCCGCACTCGGGGACTGGCACGGTGCTTGCCACTGATTTCGCATCGCAAGGAAACTCGCGGCCCCCCAGAGGGCGCCGCCGGAAGCAAAAGGAGAATCCACATGCTGACAATCCGTTGCAATCCCGCCCAATCGTTCGCCGACTTTGACCAGATCATGGAGGGGTTCCTCTCTCCCTCATTCGTCCCGCCGGTCCCGCATCCGGGGGCCATGCCTCGGTTCCCGGCGATCAACCTCTGGCAGAACGACACCTCGGTCTTCATCGAGGCCGAACTGCCTGGATTCAGGCCCGAGGACATTGATATCACGGTCCAGCGCGACGAGATCACGCTGAAGGGCTCGCGCACCCTCCCCGAACCGCCGGAAGGGGCGCGCCCGATCCGTCAGGAACGGGCCAGCGGCACGTTCGAGCGCGTCATTCGCCTTCCGTTCGCTGTCGCGAATGAGAAAGCGGTTGCCGATTTCAAGAACGGCGTGCTCACGCTCACTCTTCCGAAGCCGGCCGAGGCGCAGCCGCGAAAGGTGCGAGTCCTCGCGAACTGATTCGACTCACGACACCCCACTCTGAATGAAGGAGTCAACCCATGTCCTGCTGCAATTCTCAGAACGAATGCCAGACTTCGTCCAAGTCTGTGGCCCATTTCCGTCCGCCGGTTGATGTGTTCGAGAGCGATGCCGGCTTCCGAATCGTCGCCGACGTGCCGGGCAGCGCCGCCGACTCGATCGATCTCGATTTCGAGAAGAACACGCTCACGCTGACCGCCCGCGTTTCCCCGCGTTCACCGGAGAACGCCCGCCCCCTGATCGCGGAATATCAGGTCGGCGATTATCGCCGCACCTTCCGCTTTGATGAATCGGTGGATGCCGACAAGACGACCGCGGAGTTCAACGCGGGCGTCCTGACGATCCAGGTTCCAAAGTCCGAAGCCGCCCGCAAGCGCAAGATCCAGGTCAACTCGGCCTGATGTCCGCGTCGGATGCTCCGTGCATCGAGATACGCAATCGGAATCGGCCGTCCCGGATCAGAAAGGATGGTTCCCATGCTCGCGAAACGAAACGATCTGCTTCCCTCCTTCGGCGACCTGCGCCGTGACATGAACGACCTCTTCGAGAGGTTCTTCGAGAGCAAGCCGGGCCGCGATGGGCTTTCGACATTCGGCGGCGAATGGACCCCGCCCCTCGACATCGAGGAAAAGGCCGACACGATCACCGTCAAGGCCGAAGTCCCCGGCGTGGACCCCGCCAAGATCGAAGTCACCGTCCAGGACGATCTCCTCACGCTCAAAGGATCAAAGGAAGAGTCGCACGAGGAGAAGGACAAGAACTTCTTCCGCTCCGAGCGGCGCTTCGGCTCGTTCCTCCGTCGAATCGTCCTGCCCTCGCCCGTCGATGAGTCAAAGGTCAACGCGACCTACAAGGACGGCGTGCTGAAGATCGAACTCACCAAGAACAAGGCCGCGCTCCCGAAACGCATCCCCGTCGCCGCCGCGCGAAACTGATGCCGCGGAGCCGCAGGCTGCCAAGTCTTTCCACCCCGCGTCAGGGGCCGAGAGTGTTTACCTCTCGGCCCCTCTTTTTCGGTCCGCCCCGCTTGACAGGCCGCTTCACATAGTTGAGAATGAGTCTCAACAATGAAGCGTTTCGGCCATTGTGGATGGATCCTGTGCCTATTC
>JAEUIV010000055.1 GCA_016795005.1 Phycisphaerae bacterium | reverse complement strand
TGGCGCTGATTCTCGCAGGCCAAACGATCTCCGCGACCGCCCCTGTTGCCCGGGGCAACACCTTTGCCACCATCGTCATGAACACCAAGGACCCCGCCGACATCCGCGGTCTGCTACGCCACCACTGCCTATCCCGCCGCGCGGTACTCGGCGCTCGCGCCATTTGCCATTCAATTTTCCAACCGCCTTCCGATCGGAATCTCCGATGCCGGAGCGCATCTTCTCTGCGTCAAGACCACGGGAATCGCGGATGACGCCTGAGACAAATGCCAACACGACGCTGCAGAGAAGCCCAACGATAGTTGCGGCGCGCTCCTCGGACGAGGCGTTCGCACCCGCCCGGTTGCGGGTCGTATTCGTCCAGGATGAACTGGCCGCGCGGATCGGGCGCGATGACGGCGGGTCGATCTGGGCGTTTCGTGAGGGCCGCGTCTCAGGCTGGATTGCATCCCTCACCAATCAGCGCGTCAAAGGCAACATCTCGTCGGCGCTGGGATCGGTTTGTGTCCTCGCAGAGTCGCTGGTGGCTCTCAACCTGTCCATTAGGGAGCAGGTGGTGATCGGATGGTGGCGAAACTTGTCCGGCGAGCTCTTCATCGACATTGGGCTGGCGCTTGGCGACGAACAAGACGCTCACGCTTTGGGCCGCTCGTTCTCTCAAGAGGAAGTTGCACACATCAAACCCGACGGCACGGTTACCACCGCCCGGGTTCAGCGGAATCACTCTCCTCGGCTCAATATGGATGGTGACTTGCGATGGCCCGAGCAGGGGGTTCGCGAGCCCGAGCAGCCGCCGTAGCACCTCGCGTACATCCGCCCTGGCTGACGTCCAGCACATGGCTCGCCTGTCTCCATGGTCGCGCAGAAGGAACGCACCATTCCATGTTTGACAATATGCCTCACAAACCCAACAACATGCACCATGACACCGCCGACTCCCGCGCGAACACATTCAGCGGGGAGGGCGAGATGCCGCCCGCACCGTCGATCGACGTCGAGCATGGGGCGCTCGGAAGCCAGCCGCTGAGAACGCTGCCATCCGGCGTGCGCGTTCGATTCTCTGATGGAACAAGCGGTGTTGTTGTATCGAACGGTTGGGGACGACTAAGCGTCATGCAAAGTGGCCGAGTTCGACAGCTCCCGCACTCGCAATACGGCATCGTCATAAACATCATCGACACCCTTGCGGAGCGCCACGAGCGTTCTCAGCGATGAACAGGAGTCACCATGTCTGCCAAGCCCATCGTCATCGTGAATGGAACCACCACTCTCGACGCAATCGTCCACCCCGGCACCACGACGGGAGACCTGCGCCGACAGCTCGGCCTGCCCGAGGAGTTCGTGATCAGCAAGCGGGACGGGCTCCCGTTCGGGGACACGGAGGCGGTGTACGCGGGCATCCAGCCCGGCGACAAACTCTTCGCCACGCCCCCGGCGACGGTGGGGGTGGTGTGATGGGATTCATCGATTGGATTCACGGACCCTCAGCCCTCCCGCGCCCGAACCTTCGAGCTCTGATCGACGTCCCCGCTCGTGTGGTGCTCCCCAGCGGCCGGGTCGCCACCGTCATCCGTCCCAACTCGGTCCCGTTCCACGAGGAGCGCGGCTGGCGTAGACATGGGTCGGAGTTTCGGGGCTACTACCGAACACGAAAGGGCTCGTTCGAGGGGAGAATCCGGGGCACGGGTCCGCGCGCCGAGTACTTCATCCTTCATCCCCCGGTCCGACTGGTCGACGGCGGTCCGCACGCCGCGTGCTTCCGCCAGCGGGGGCCGCACACCTTCTTCATTCACTGGAGCGAGCCGCCCCGCGATGTGGACACCGGCATCCTCCGCGTCGAGCACTGCATCCTGGAGTCACTCTCATGATCACTGATCACCATTCATCAGGAACGATGGGGAGCGATGGTTACAAGGCGTCCGCCTTTCCACCAGCCCATTTGCGGAGATTCGAGGCCGTACATGTCCGCCTTGACGCGGAGCGGACTCGGCTCCTCGGCCGCCTCGATTGGCACCTCGCCAGAGGCGATCATGCGGAGATCCCCGCGCTCGTCCACCGACTCTCGTGCGTGGCTTTCGGACGGCGACTGCTGAGCCATCTGCGCCCGTCCGCCATAAAGGGGGGCGAGAGATACCTGTTCTCGTCGGCGATGCTCCGCGACTCCTTCACCGTCTGCAACGAGACGCGGGACGAGGGGATGCACTTCATCCTCGGGATCGAGAGCGATGCGACGCTCATCGGGACCGAGATCGTGACCTTCCCCTACTCGCATCGTTCGCCGGGGGGCGCGGCGGGGGAACACGGCGCGACGCACCGGATCTGCGTCGACGCGATCGAGTCAGGCCATCGACTCCTCGCCATCGTGCACTCACACCCGGGCTCCGGACCGGAAGCGAACCATCCGTCGTCCATTGACCTTCGAACACAGCGCCTCTGGGAGCCCGGCTTCGGCTGCATCGGCGGGATCTGGTCCCGCAGCGGGGAGCTGCGGTGGTTCTCCGCGGAGCTGGAGTTCGAGGTCGAGATCAAGGGCACACACCTGGGTCCCATCGGCCCCAATCACTGGAGGCTGAACACGACATGCGGCTAATCGATTCCATTCTGAACGTGGTCAGGCGGGTCGGCACACACATGCGGCCGTGCCGCATGCGGCGCTGCGTGCGGCTCCGTTCTCTGGTCAACGTCTCGGCCCGGCAGGAACGGATCAATGGATGGGACCAGCGCGCCCTCGCCGGCGCGACGGTTCTCATGGCGGGCGCAGGGGGCCTCGGATCTGCGATCGGCGAGGGGCTCGTCCAGAAGGGGGTCGGCGTGCTTCACCTATCGGATCACGACATCGTCACCCCCACCAACCTCAACCGCCAAGCCTTCGATCGGAAGAGCCTCTACCACAATAAAGCCCAAGAACTCGCGCGCATTCTCAGCGGTCGCGGGTTCCTCGGGACCCTCATCGTGGCGCATCCCTGCAGCATTCAGGAGGTGAGTCTTGAAACGAGCGATGCCTGACATTGTCGTATGCGCGGTAGACGACCAGATCGACGGCACGCGGCTCTTCATGAGCCGGTGGTGCTTCGAGCACCGCGTCCCCGGCGTCTTCCTCGGAGTGACCCCCGACGCGGACGGAGGTTACGTCTTCGTTCAGGAACCGGACGTCTCGTGCTGGGAATGTGTTATGAAGTCGCTTTCCGGCGCTCCGACAGGTTCACGGGCCAAGCGCTGCCCCGAAACTCCGGCTTCCGTCGACATCCTGAAGACGCTCTCGGGCATCGCGCTCTACGCGATCGACACGGTTCTCATGGCGCGGCCGCGCGACTGGAACTACTGGACGGTCTCGCTGAGCCGCTCAGCGTACGGCGGCGCAGTCTTGGCGCCGCGCCGCCCGGGATGCGAGATCTGCGGTGATCCGGACTTCCTCAACCCACGAGGAGGACCCACTCCATGAATCCCTGGACTGGCGACTGGATCGAGTTCTGCAAGCGGCTGATGCGCTCGCTCCTCTGGACATGCCTCGCGATCAACGGGCTACTCGCGGGGATCTTCTCCATTTTCTGGGTCGGGCACTTCCTTTACTACGCCTGGACGTGGTCGAAGCGCGTGCTGTTCTCATCCGGGGGCTGGTGAACAAGAGGAGCGATGCCCATGCGGCCGATCAGGAGCGAAAGACGAGTCGAGGTGGTCCATGATCCGTGGCGGGGCGCGCCCCGGATGATCGCCAGCAGC
The DNA here is from genome assembly GCA_016795005.1 of Phycisphaerae bacterium. GTDB lineage: Bacteria > Planctomycetota > Phycisphaerae > Phycisphaerales > UBA1924 > JAEUIV01. Next base: position 4,851 of record JAEUIV010000055.1, on the reverse strand, counting down.
AGCGTCGACCACGCGCTCACAGACCAAGGGGCGGTCGTCTCCACCCATCAATCGAGCCGCGCCGCGCTCGTCTGCGGCTGCGTTGGCCACCCCCCCGGCGGATATTGCGGGGTCTGCACGAACCCCAGCGCGCCGGTGTGCGCGCGGTGCTTCCGGTTCTGCGCCCTCTGCCTCAAGCCGCTCTGCCCGAGACACAGCGTGGTCATCAACCCCGCGAACCCCGCTCACGTCCTGTGCGGCGAGTGCGCGCAGGCTCGGGCCCGCCACCGAGCGGTCGCTGGGATGTTCCGCTGGATTCTTTCTCCGTTTGTGGAGTTTGACCGCGATGCGCGATCCTGAGCTTTCCGAGATGGTCCGGCTGCGGCTCTACGCGGAGCAACACCGGCTCATCGACGACCCGCTCGGGAACGCGGTCCGTCAAGTCCTGGACGCCGGGGTCGAGGACGAGTTCATCTCCGATGAACTCCGGGGGCGGGTGAGGAAGCACAGGATCGCCCGGGCTTTCGCCGGACCGTTCGAAACGCCGCGTTTGGAGGGTGGCGATCTGTGCCTCGGGACGGACCTGAATGGCCGGCTCCTGTGGATGCCGTCGCAGTTCATGAACGGCCACTCGCTCACCGTCGGCAACTCCGGCTCGGGCAAGACCACGAAGTCGAAGTTCAACATCGTGCAAATGGCTCGTCTCGTCGGAGGCCTCTGGGCCTTTGATCTCCGCAAGGCGGAGTTCGCCTCGACCGCAGCGGCGCAGAACGCGCAGGGGCTTGAGACGACGGTGCTGCGGCCACATGACGTCAAGCTCAATCCCCTTCAGGTGCCCGAAGGCTCTTCGCCGGGTGCGTGGGCGCCGCGAATCGCCGAGGCGATCGGGCTGGCTCTTCGATTGCCCCCACGCGCGACGAAGCTCGTCCACACCAGAATCCTCATGCTCTTCGACGAGTTCGGAGTTATGGCCCAAGGAGACCAGGCGGAGAGGTTCCCAACGCTCTTCGATCTCCGCGAGTCTGTCGCCGCCGACCGGCACGCGCACCCGGCGGCCAAACACGCACTCGTCGACAGCCTGGACCCGATCCTCCTCTCGCTGGGCCAATCGCTCGCGTTCTATAGGGGGTGGAGTTCGAGCGACCTGGCGCGCTTCCGGATCGTCTTCGAGCTCGGCGCGATCGGCGAGGCCGCCAAGGATCTCATTCTGACCTCGATCCTCTCGGCGGAGTTCATGTCGAGGGTGGCCCGGGGATACTCCAACGCGCCGATGGATCTCTTCGTCGTCTGCGACGAGGCGGGCTCGCTGCTCTCGTCATCGGCGCACGCGGCGGGGCTTTCGGATCTTCTTGGGCTCGTGCGTGGCACCGGGATCGGCCTCGATCTGAGCACGCAAACCGCGAACATCGCGCCGGGATTTCTTTCCAACACCGCCAATAAGTTCCTCGGCAGAGTCGGGAGCGCCACCGATCTCGAAACGATCGGAAACGCGATGGGGCTGACGAGCGAGCAGCGCCGCTGGGCCTGCCAGAACCTCACTCCCGGGTTGTTCATCGGTCAACTCGGAGAGGGCGAGTGGCGCCGGCCGTTTGTATTCCGCGTGCCGAGTCTGCAGCGATCGACTGCGGCGGCGGCGGCTGTACCCAATGTGATTCGGAATCTGCCCCTGCTCCCCTCCCCGAATCGCTCATAGGAACAGGATGATGACACGCCATGCATCGACCAACGTGACAAGCATTGAAGTACTCGAGACCGTGGCGGCAACGGGGTTCGCCGGATGGCGGCCCGACCATTCTCCCAGGACCGGTCAGGATTCTGCGGGGGGATCAAGATCCGTTCCTGAAAAGGAATTCCACCGAAGCACCGGGCTCGACGAGGCGGCCTTGAGGTTTCTTCGAGCCGTCGTAGCGGAACCGGGGCTTCCTTCGAGCCAATACGCCCGCCTTGCCCGCCTCAACGCGCAACGGGCCGTCGAGGTGCGGCGTTTGCTCGTCGAGCGGGGCTTCCTTCGGGAGCACGCGGTAGCAACCTCGTCAAGCGGCCGTGGGAGGGGCCGCTCCGCGATCGTGCTCGAGCCGCTCCCCGCGGCGCTCGAACTCATCAATGAAGCAAGGAGAGCGAGCTGATGCGCGGCGGATTTCTCCACAACAAGGTTCTCCTCGCCCCCATCCTGGAGCATTTCTTTTCCCGAGGCGCTGTCGTGCGGGAGGAGTTCCCGGTGGTGGTCGGCACGGTTCGACGGGCCGTCGACCTGTGGATCCTTGAGGGGAGTGTTCGGATCGCCATCGAAGCGGAGTTGACCCCTCGACGGGCTATTACGGCTCTCGACAAGGCGGTCGCCGCCGCCGCCACCCATCTCTTGATCGTGACTCCCACGGGCGCGGTGGCGGACACGATCGTGGAGTCCCTGCACGGCCGCCCGGAACCCGAGTCGTGCATCCAGGTTTGTGTTCTGCCGCAAGGCCCGGCCCTTGCGTGGGTTCGGAGCAGATTTCCATTGATTTCCATTCCCTTCCGGGAACGGAAAGAAAAGCCGAAGGTGAATGCGTGAGGCTCCGCTGGCGGAACATCCTCGCGGCCATTCTCGTCCTAATCGCGTTGGCAATCCTGTCGCGGTTCCATGTTCAGGCCGCCGAGACGCTGCATCGTCTTCTGCCCGGTCTCCACTCCGACCAGTTTGACGACGGGCATGTCGGCGCAATCGCCATCTCCATTGCTTTGATTTCCCTCGCGCTCGCCTATCGGATCGTGCGCGATGGACGTAGTGGCCCAAGGCCTCCAAGACGACCGGGGGGCGTGTAGCGGCGCATGGGAAGGACCCCGGCCCAAGCCGACCACGGGTCCACGGCCGCCACGCCGGTCAGGTGGCTCACCCCTCCGCGGGTCGCGCGTGAACGGGGCATCCGCGTCAGCCACATCCTCAAGTGGATCCATTCCGGCGAGCTCGAAGCGGTCAATCTTGCCCTCAAACGAAATGGGCGACCACGATGGCGCATCAGCGCGGCGGCACTCGCCGACTTTGACCGACGTCGATCAAATCGAACGGCGATCGCGCCCCCACCTGTCCGCAAGCGAAGAGGGCGCGAGCCCGACCTCATCGAGTGGTTCTGAAATTCACCGAAAGACAGTCTCTAAGCGACTACATCCCCGGCAGTCTCCCTATCAACGGCGAGCGAGGAGTGTACGCCGGGTTCTCTCGACAAGACCGTCTCACAGGTCTCCGCGCAGGGCAATCGCATTATCCAACTCTCGCCCCCTTCCAGACCCTTGTTGTTGCGTCGGAGGGTAGGTGCCCGATCAAGAAGATGGGGTCCGAAACGGATAATGCGATTGCCCTGGGCCTCCGCAGCCAGGGAGAGTAAGGCAGGCCACATGTTTGACTTGGCCTCCCTCGACCCCGCTACCCATAGCCTTATAAACCGGCGCGACGCCAGATAAAGAGTGGACAACCTGACGATTGATGCCGCCGGAGGCAATCGAGGTTAGCTTCGAATCATGACATACAATAGCCACTCGCGCGCAAATGGCACGAACAGCTATGCTGCCCCTAGCGGGGCTCGCGACCTATTCGAGCAGCACTTTGGAATACCTCGTATCGACGACGCAAGGCCCAGCGTGTATCGTGTCGCGCTTGTGCGGGCGGGAACTCAATTCAGCAGCGCAGATGTCCGAGTATGCATCCCGGCCGTCGACGTAGCTGCTGCGTGCGATGAAGCATCCAGGAGATTTCCCGGATACACCGTCATCTCAGTCAAGCGCGACTAACTGGAGAGTGCTCGCATGTATCATGTCGCTGGGGAAACGCAGCTTCGTGTCGTGGATCGATATCTCCGGCAACCGGAGAACGCGCCACTCTTCGAGCGAACTCGTCTTGTGATCCTTGAGCATATTTTGCCGACGACCTTCGAGTTTGTACGCCTTCTGCAATCCAGAGGAGTAGAGATTGCCGCGCTTATCGCAAAGCCCTATTCAGTTCACGAAGAAACCTTCACTCGATTCGTTCGTGAATTGGGCATTCAGCCCGTTCGATTTGCCGACTATGCTGAATTGGAAGCGAGCGGTCACATCGAACAGTCGGTTACAAATGCGTTAGAAAAATCGGTGTTGGATGGACGGCGTGTGGTCCTGGTTGATGTGGGGGGTTATTTCGCGCCGTCGCTCACTCGCCTCTCTGCAGAGCAAACGAAACACCTCGCGGGAGTTATCGAAGACACTACCTTTGGTCACAAAATATACGAGAAACGGTGCCAGGAGATTCCCGTTCCAATTTGCTCCGTGGCACGCAGTAACCTCAAGGAGATCGAGGCAAGATTCGTTGGCCGTGATGCTGTCGTGGCGATGGAGAACTTACTCAGAAAGATCGGGATCTCAATCACGGGCCGCAATGCACTCGTCATCGGCTACGGCATGATCGGGAAAAATGTCGCTTGGACACTCAAGAGCTATGGCCTGAATGTGTATGTCTACGATATTCAGGACCGCAAATTATTGGAAGCATTCAATGATGGATTTCATGTTCACAAAAAATCCATCCTGCTCCGAGACGCGGACATAATCTTTTCGGCCACCGGGAGTGAGGCGGAATACGGGCGATCAGCGATGAGCCTTTCGGAAATAGAGGACTGTAAGCACGGCGTGATCTTGGCGAGCGTTGGCTCACGCGACACAGAGTTCGCCTTTCGTGACTTGGTCTCTCACGCTGGGTCCGGCGAAGAGCTGATCGCAGGCGACTGAGGTTGCCCACTGGCGGTGGACGGGGTGGATCGATGGGATGATATCCGTCGATCCTTTCCGAAGGAGGTCCACCAGATGGTCAAGGGACAGAGCAAGCGGAAGTACACGGCGGAGTTCCGCGAGGCGGCGGTGCGGCTG
>JAEUIV010000187.1 GCA_016795005.1 Phycisphaerae bacterium | reverse complement strand
CGGCGGCGGCGGCGCGCGGCGAGGTTTCGGCGGCGGCGGCGTGCGCGAGATCAAAGCCGGTCAAGAACTGTTGCAGATCCGGCGGGAGCGAGTGTGGATCGCGTTTCCATTGCTGATATTGAGCGTCGAGGTACTCGGCGTTCCAGCCGTTGACTGAGTGTGAAGTGGACTTGGGGGCGGGGGTCATTGTGAGGAGGCTCCGTCCGTAAATAACTGCATTGGGTCGTTCATGACGCCGAGGCCGCGGCGACCAGGTGTGAGATACCCGGGTGGCAGGGTCTTCGAGTGCGTTCCATTCTAGGAAGGAAGTTGGCCGGGATTCGTGCCGGAAGGTTGCGGGCCAACTGGGCCGAAATGCCCCGCCGACCGATAGAATGGCGTTGACGGCGTCTTCCCCACGGATCGGGGTCGCTGTTTTTACACGAACGGGCCCCTCATGGACCATTTTGATCTCTGCGTGATCGGTAGCGGCCCGGCGGGGCAGAAGGCGGCGGTGCAGGCCGCCAAGCTCGGCAAGCGGGTGTGCGTGATCGAGAAGGCTCAGGTGCTGGGCGGGGCGGCGATCAACACGGGGACGATCCCGAGCAAATCCCTGCGCGAGGCAATCCTGCACCTGACGGGTTTCCAGGGTCGGGCGTTCCTTGGGGAATCCAATCAGCCTCGGCAGAAGATCACGATCGAGGACCTGATCTCGTGGTGCAACACGGTGATCAAGGCGGAGATCGAGGTGATCCGCGGGCACCTCATTCGCAACGACATCGAGATCATCAACGGGTACGGCGCGTTCCAGAGCACGGACTGGGTGGTGTCGGTCAACGGCGGCGATGTGCGGGCGATCAACGCGGACCACATCCTGGTCGCGACGGGCACGAGGCCGGCGACGCCGTCGGATATTCCCTTTGATGGGGTGAGGATCGTTGATGCGGACGGTTTGCTTCGGTTGCAATACCTGCCTCGGACGCTGCTGGTGGTCGGCGGCGGCGTGATCGGGACGGAGTATGCGTCGATGATGCAGGCGCTCGGCGTGAAGGTGACGCTGGTCGAAGGCCGCGGTCGGCTGCTCGAGTTTCTGGACTCGGAAGTGAGCGAGGCGCTGCAGTATCACCTCCGGCAGACCGGGATGGGGCTGCGGATGGGCGAGAAGGTGGTGAAGGTCGAGCTGGTGGACGCGCCGGACGGCGCGGCGGCCCGCGACGGGAAACTGGTGCAGGCGACGCTTGAATCCGGCAAGACGCTGAAGGCCGAGTGCCTGCTGTATTGCATCGGACGGCAGGGGAACACCGAGGGACTGGAACTCGAGAAGGTCGGGCTGACCGCCGACAATCGCGGACGGATCAAGGTGAACGATCGGTACCAGACCGATGTGCCGAACATCTATGCGGCGGGGGATGTGATCGGGTTTCCGGCGCTGGCGTCGACGTCGATGGAACAGGGTCGGCTCGCGGCGTGCCACATGTTCGGGAAGAAGACCGATTCGGTGGCGGCGCTGTTCCCGTACGGCATCTACGCGATCCCCGAGATCTCGATGGTTGGGTGGACCGAAGAGAAGTTGACCGAGGAGGGGGTGCCGTACGAGACTGGCGTGGCGAACTACAAGGAGATCGCGCGGGGGCAGTTGCTCGGCGATCATGTGGGCATGCTGAAACTGCTGATCCACCAGGAGACGCGGGCGATCCTCGGGGTTCACTGCATCGGCAACGGCGCGACGGAGATCGTCCACATCGGCCAGGCAGTGATGGCGCTCGGCGGGACGGTGGACTACTTCATCAACACGGTGTTCAACTATCCGACGCTCGCGGAGTGCTACAAGGTGGCGGCGCTGAACGGGGCGAACAAGTTGGCGCACGTTTAGGTCGCGCCGGGCGGGCGGCGCCGCGATGCCCTTTACCATTTCAGTTGCGCGAGTCGATCCATGGCGTCGCGCAGTCTCGGCGTCTCGACGGTCAGCGCGATGCGGAAGTAGTCCTTCGCGGCGGGGCTGAACCCCGCGCCGGGGACGACGACCACGGCCGCCTCATCGAGCGCGCGGTCGGCGAATCGGTTTGAATCCCATCCCTTCGGGCACCTGGCCCAGCAGAAGAAACCCGCCTTGGGCGGAACGACGACGCAGCCGAGGGAGCGGAGTCCGGGGATGAGGGCCTCGCGGCGTTCGCGGTAGACCTCGCGGATGCCGGCGACATCGGGGTGGTCGTAGTGGTCAAGGGCGGCGGCCCCCGCCTCCTGCACCGCGGCGAAGCAGCCCGAGTCATAGTTGCTCTTGACGCTTGCGAGTGCGGCGATGATCTCCGGGTGACCGACGGCGAATGCGACCCGCCAGCCGGTCATGTTGAAGGTCTTGCTGAGCGAGTGGAACTCGATGGCGTGCGTTGAATCCAGTTTCGCGGAAGGCGCCTGCCAGAGGCTCGGCGGTCGCTCCTCGAAATAAATCTCGCTGTAGGCCTGGTCGGAGGCGGCGACCAGGTTGTGCGTCGAAGCGAAGCGGACCTGCTTTTCGTAGTGGTCGATTCCGACGCACGAGCCGGTCGGGTTGTTGGGATGGTTGCTGATGATGAGCCGGGCGCGCGAGCGGACATCCGTCGGGATGTCTTCGAAATCCGGGGTCCAGTTGTTGGATTCGTTCATGGGCATGAAGTGAACATCGAGGCCGGCGAAGGAAGCGGTGGTCGAATAGACGGGGTAGTGAATTTCGGGGACGCAGACGGCGTCGCCGGGGTCGGCGACGGCGATCGGGAGGTGCGCGAGCCCTTCCTTGCTGCCGATGCAGCAGAGGATGTGGCGGGCGGGGTCCACGTTGACATTGAATCGCCTGAGCATGAATTGTGCTGCGGCGTCGCGGAAGAGGCGGGTGCCTCCGCCGTAGGCGTAGGGGTGGTTTTCCGGCTTGGCGACGGCCCGCTGCATGGCGTCGATGATGAATCGCGGCGTTGGGCGGTCGGGGTCGCCGATGCCGAGGTTGATGATGTCGGCGCCCGTGGCGGCCTTGGCGCGTCGATTTCGATCGACTTCAGCGAAGACGAACGGGGGGAGGGCGTCGAGTCGTCTGGATCGTATTCGCATGGGCATGAGGGTAGCAGTGCGTTGGGACGTGAGAAGTGGTTGCGAACCGGACGGGGGGATCGCATACTTCTTGTGATCTCCGGGGGTGGTCCATCCGCTTTCCGGCCCGACCGTGGGAGTGGTTCATGGCTGAGGAACAGGCGGGTGAGGTGACGCAGCAACTCCGGGCCGCGGCGCTGGGGCAGCCCGGCGCGGCGGACGCGCTCATGCGGCTGGTGTTCAATGAGTTGCGGCACCTGGCGCAGGCGCGGATGGGGGCATACCCATCGGCGCGGACGCTCCAGCCCACGGCGCTTGTGAACGAGGCGTACGTGAAGTTGTTCGGTCGGGGCGAGGCGGCGTGGGAGAATCGGCACCATTTTTTCTGGGCCGCGGCCCGCGCGATGCGGGACATCCTGGTTGATCACGCCCGTCATCACTCGGCGAAGAAGCGGGGGGGCGGTCGGCATGCGACGGGGGTCGATCTTGAGAACGCAGCGGTCACCGAATCGGACGATTACCTGGCGCTCGACGAGGCGATCCAGCGATTGGGCGAGTCGTACCCGGATGCGGCGAAGGTGGTGATGCTGCGTTTCTTCTCGGGCCTGAGCCGCGAGGAGACAGCGGAGGTCCTGGGGGTTTCGCCGGCAAGCGTGTGGCGCGACTGGGTGTTTGCGAAGGCGTGGCTGAGACGATTCCTGGATGACGATGGGGCGGGTGGGGGGGACAAACGTGGAAAAGAGTGAAATGTTGAGCGCGCGACTCGCGGTTTTCCGGCTGGATGGGTATCCGGCTTTGGGGGGCCGCTGAGTCGTTTCCAGATCGAGGGGTCGCCATGCGCTTCGAGGACCGAGTAAAGACACTCTTTGATTCGGTGGTGTCCCACCCGGCCCCCGACTGGGAACGGCTGCTTGCGGAGAGCGCCGAGGAAGACGCGGTGAAGGCCGAGGTGCGTCGGCTGCTTGATTTTCACGCGAAGACGACGGGATTTCTCAGCAAGCCCGCGGCGGAGGCGTTCGCCTCGATGGTCCGCGCGGTCGGGAGCCGGTTGGGCGAGTTCACGCTGATCCGTGAGATCGGGCGTGGCGGGATGGGTGTGGTGTACCTGGCGGAGGACGGCCTGCTGGGGCGGCGGGTGGCGTTGAAGATCCTTTCGAGCCAAGCGCTGGCCTCCGAGCATGACCTGGCGCGGTTCCGCACCGAGGCGAAGGCGGCGGCGCGGCTCTCGCACCCCGGCATCGTGCCCGTCCACCGCTACGGCGAGCAGGAGGGCACCCACTACATCGTGATGGAATACGTCGAGGGGGAGACGCTGGCGGATCGGATCGAGCGGTTCCGCGCGGCGTCGTCTTCGGCGCGGCCGGGCACGGGGACGAACGATGGGCACGTGCGCGAAGTGCTCCAGATCATCTCCGGGGTCGCGGAGGCGCTGGATTACGCGCACCGGCGGAACGTGGTGCATCGCGACGTGAAGCCGTCGAACATCCTGCTCACGACGGAGGGCGAGCCGAGGCTGACGGATTTCGGGGTGGCGCGGATCGGCGCGGATCAGTCGATCACGGTGACGGGCGAGGTGGCGGGAACGTATTACTACATGAGCCCCGAGCAGGCGCGGGCGCAGCGCACGCAGATCGATCATCGGACGGACATTTTCTCTCTCGGTGTGGTGCTCTACGAGTGCCTGACGCTGCAACGGCCCTTCACCGGCGAGAGTTCGCACCAGGTGATGCAGGCGCTGACTTCGATTGATCCTTTGCCGATCCGGCAGTTGAATCCGCGCGTGTCGCGCGACCTGGCGACGGTGTGCCACAAGGCTCTGGAGAAGAGGCCGAGCGATCGGTACCCCACGGCGGGTCACTTTGCGGCGGACCTGCGGTGCTGCCTGAGCGGGGAGCCGATCCTGGCGTCCGGGCCGAGCGCGTGGAGGCGGCTGAAGCGCCTCGGGCGGCAGCATCGCGTGCTGCTTTCGGCGTCGGTGGTGGTGCTGCTCGCGGCGGGGATCGCGGGGCTTGGGTACGCGAACCTGAAAGCCCGTGAGCGACTGCTCGGCGCAATTTCGGTCTCTCTCGGCGAGCCGGTGCCGACCCCCATGGTGTGGGTTCGGTCGTTGGGTGATCGGGGTGTGCCTGACGGCGCGCTGATGCGGCTGGGGCCGCCGCCGATCCAGGGAGTCAGGCTCAAGCCGGGGCTGTATCGGTTTACGATCACGAGCGCCGGCCCGGCGTTCGCGGAGTTCGATGAGTTTCTTGCTCCCGGCCACTCGGTGGAACGGCGCGTATGGCTGCGATCAACGCAGGAGGTTCGGGCCGGGATGATCCAGTGCGCGGGTGGAGAGTATTCGTTCACGATGGGCGACCTGACGACCGGCGCGCCGACGAAGGGATCGGTGCGGCTCGACGACTTGCTGATCGATGAGGCCGAGGTGACCAACGGTGAGTACGAAGCGTTTGTCAACGCGACGGGTCATCCCAGGCCGTACACCTGGCCGGCGGGGCGGCTGGAGGCCTCCTGGGCCGATCTTCCGGTGACCGGGTTGACGCATTCCGACGCGATCGCGTTCGCGGCGTGGAAGGGGAAGCGCCTGCCGACGATCTGGGAATGGATGGCGCTGGCGCAGGCGCCGGATGCCAGGCGTCATCCCTGGGGCGATGGCCCCGTGCCGGCGTCGGCGATCCCGAGCGAGGCGGTGCTGCGCGAGGAGCAGGATTACTCCGAGCGTGGCGCGGTGGAGAAGTACGCGCGTCGCGCCAGGCCGGCGCGCGACGGGGAAGAGACCCGATCGCCGCTCGGGCTGTACCACGTTTTCGGCAATGTGAACGAGATGAGCGGCACGGTGTTCGTGTATTCCGCGGTGGGAGGCACGCTGGGGGTGCCCAACATCGCGTTGGCGCGGTCGGACTGGACGAGCGATCCGGGATTCACGGACCTCTCGTCGATCGGGCTGGTGAGTCATGTTCAGCGAGGTTCGCCCCGCATTGGGTTCAGGTGCGTGCGGAGCGTCAGGCCTTCGATCCGGGTTGAGTAGTGGTTCGGCCGGGTCGCCCGCGCGGCGTCCGGTCATGGGAGCGCAGCGATGACGACGTACATGGCGACGATCAGAACACTTGTCAGCCCCTCGGGCGATTGGAGCCAGGTTCCGGCGGAGCAGCGGGGGCTGGCGCTGGAAGTGATGGGTGAGCACGTCCGCACCCGGTTCGAACTTCCCAACGAGGCGAAGTGGAAGGCGGTGCTGGTGTCCGGCGCCCAGGCGTGCGACGCGGTGAACACGCTCGTGAACCGGCACATCCTTCCCGGCGCGCCGACCGAGTGGACGAGCCGGGGGACGCCGCACATTGATGCGTGCAGCAACAAGATCTGCATCCCTTCGGGGGGGCAGGCGCACATCTGTCCCCCGGGTCTCATGGTCAAGAACCCTTCCAACGGCTCGCTGTCCTACCTCGAGTTCAAGGAGACCATCGGGATCATGGGCAAGAGTTACGCCCTTGCCGTGAACATCAGCGTGATGATCACGCTCGTCGCGCAGGTGATCCCTTGATCGAGGGCGAGTGCGCTGAACTGCGCTACACGGTGCGGTACAACCTCTGCCCCGTGGTCGTGACGTGCGGGGCGGGAGTGATCGAGTCGGTCGAGATCGCCTGCGAGGGCGGATTCGACCCGGAGCCGATGCGCATGGTGCGCTTCGGACGATGGGCGGCTCTGCTCCTGCGACGTACGCCGACGGAGGACACCCCGGCGAGAGTCCTTGTGCGGGGCCGAGGCCTGGCGGACGTTCGAGTAGAAGAGGATCGACCGTTGCTCCGGCAAGCGCGGCTTCACGGGGCTGCCGGGGCGACCCGGCCGAGGTACCGCTATTCGATCGTGGACCTTGAATCGGATTCCCTGCGGCTGGATGCGCGGATCGGTGTCACCGAGGCGATGTCGCGCGCGGCGGGATATTTCCGCGAGTTCGACGTCGAGACCAACTCGTCGCTCAACACGGACGACGGGAGGGGTGTTCGCGCGGATCGGCCGGATCGCGTGCGGGACTGCGGCGGCGAGTCGCCCGAGCACTCGCGCGTTGAAGCCGAGCGGAGGTTTCGCAATGCGCTGATCGAGAACACGGGGTGCATCGGCCGGAGCGTGTGGGACCGGGTCGCGGCGCGGACGCGCGGCTGCGATCCGAAGGGTTGCAACGGGACGCGGCCGCAGTTGGCGTACCTCTCCGCGGTGCAACTCGAGATACTCGACGCGCATTACCCGGCGGGCAGCGGTGAGGCGGTCCGGCAGGCGTACGAGTGGTTCGCGACCGGCGATCTCTTCCTCCGCCTGCTGCCCGATCCTCAGGCGGGGAAGTGGCAGGATTCGGAGTATGTCTCCAATGGAGGTCCGAACAGCGCCAATGCGTTCTGCTTCGCGGAGTTTGCGCTGCTGGCGATCGAGTGGGGCGTCGACGCCGACCGATGGCTTGCGTTGCTCCCCGCGCTCGTGGGGGTGCAGGAGTTGTTTGCCCACGCCTTCGGCGAGGTTCGCAGCGGCGAGATCCAGCGGCTCCCGTTCGTGGAGTACATGCCCACGAGTCCGCGCAACATCAACGGCCCGAGGCCCGTGCCGACCGAGGTCCGTTCGCGGATCGCGCGACAGTACGCGGGCTTGGGTTACGAGGGACTGCGGCGTGCCTCGGGTGAGATCATCCGGAAGGCGCTCGTGCCGGTGGGCGCGCACGCGATCGCGCCGTCTCGCACGGCGGTGTGACGGCGCCGGCGGTCGGATGAGGCGCGCTAGCGCTTCTGGCCTTCGGCGTCGGCCTTTTCTTTTCGCTTGCGTTTCAGTTCGGCGTCGATGAAGTCGCCGATCCCGCCGTTGAGGACGACATCCGGGTTCTCCTCGTGGCCGGTTCGGTGGTCCTTCACGCGGTTGTCGTAGAGGACGTAGGAGCGGATCTGGGTGCCCCAGCCCTTTTCAAGTGTTCCGCCCGCGGCGGCCTTGATCTCGGCGTTGCGTCGCTCCTCCTCCATTTGTTCGAGGCGTGCCTGAAGGATGGCGAGGCATTGGCTGCGGTTCTGAGGCTGGTCGCGGTAGGTGCTGCTGACGACCATGATGCCCGTGGGCTTGTGGACGACTCGCACGGCGGTGGCGACCTTGTTGACGTTCTGCCCGCCGGGGCCGGACGCGCGGACGAAGGGGGTGATCTCAAGATCCTTGTCGGGGATGACGACGTTCGATTCCTCGAACTCGGGAGTGACTTCGACGGCGGCGAAGGAGGTCTGGCGTTTGCCCTGCGCGTTGAAGGGAGAGACGCGGGCGAGGCGGTGGGTGCCGCGTTCGCACTTCATGTAGCCGAAGGCCTGGGGGCCGGAGATTTTGAGAGTGACGGAGTCGAGTCCGACCTCTGAGCCGTAGGATTTTTCGATTTCCTCGATCTTCCATTCGGGGTGGTATTTCTCGAGGAAGAGGAGGTACATGCGGAAGAGCATCTCGCACCAGTCGTTCGCTTCGGTTCCGCCGTCGCCGGCGGAGATGGTGAAGAAGCAGTTGCGATGGTCGTGCTTTTCCGAGAGGAGCGAGAGGAGTTCGACGCGGTCCATCTTGCCGACGAGTTGGAAGAGCGATTCGTCCGCCTCGGCGAGGAGGTCCTTGTCGCTCGACTCCTTGGCCAGGTCGTAGGCGAGGCGTGCCTCCTCGAATCCGGCCATGAGGTCGTGGAGCGGATCGGTCTGCGCCTTGAGGGCTTTCATCTCGGAGACGATGGAGCGTGCCGAGGCCGGGTTGTCCCAGAAGTTGTCGGCCCCCATCCGCTGCTCAAGTTCCGCGAGGCTCGCGCGTTTGGCGTCGTAGTTAAAGCGAGTCGCGGATGGTTGAGATCCGCGCCTCGAGGTCGGCGATGACTGGGGTGTGTGCGTCGTAGTGCATCGATGGAGTGTAGCGGAAGCCGGGGCTTCACTCCGAGGCGGTTGAACGGCGTCGCCGCATCAACGCGAGGCCGCCGACAGAGCAGGCTGCCGCCGGGGCGGGCACGATCGTGACCGCAAAATCGAGTGTCGCCGATGAGCCGCCCGGGCCGAAACTCGCGGCGTAGGTGTACAACTCGTAGCGGAGCGCGTAGAAGCCGGGAGCGAGATCGCCCGAAGCGCCCGCGAAGGATCCCTCGTACGCCTCAAAGACCCGCGTGTCTCCCTGCTCGATCGACAGCGTGGTGGCAAGACTGTGATCGCCACCGGGCACTTGGCGGGTGAACAGCCCTGAGTGAAACGTGAAGTGCCCACCGACGGGCAGGTGGAAGAGGATCTGCACGCGGCTCACCGCCGAGCCGATGGTGATGTACGCGCCGCCATCGTACGCCCACCCGCTCGACACCGAAGCCGACGACGTGATGGTCGTGGCGGTGATGTCGGTGTGCTGCGAAGCGGTGGAGAAGCCGCGATTCGTCGGGTTCAGCGCCGACTCGGCGCTGAGGTCTGCATCGAACCCCGCCGCGATGATCTCCGCCGCCGTCGCTGACGCGTAGTGGATGTCAGGGAAGGCCGTCGAGTCATCGGTCCAGTACTGCGCGTTGGAGATCGCTTCGGCATTTCCTCCCGCCCCTTCCAGCTGGGCAAGCGCAACGACGGGCGCGATGAGCAACACAGCGCAACACCAAGCGGCAGTGATTCGCATGAGCAGACTCCTTCGTCCCTGGCGGCGTTCCCGACGCACTGTTGGAAACATACATCGAACCACTGGGAAGGCAAATCAGCACCGGTTAGAATGCCCGATCTTGCGGATTTCCTGCGAGCGCACCGAACATGGTGCAAATACTCTTCACTCCGGGGATACGCGGCGCGTGAATCTGGAGCATCCTGAAAAGAAAATCGGATCCACGGCGTCGACCGGGGATCCGAGAGTGCGTCTTCAGTTGAGTGCGATCCGGGCGTGGCTTACCGGCAATCGGTGCCGAAGTACGCCAGCACGAAGGTGATGTCCGCGAAGTCGCAGTCGCCGTCGAGGTCCGCATCGCCCAGGTCGCCGGCGAGCGAGGCCTGGCCGAACCGCGCGAGCACGGTGGTGATGTCGCCGAACTCGACCTTGCCGTTCTGGTTCACGTCGGCATCGCACGTCGGCACCACCTCGCCGAACTCGGTTGGCTCGACGGTCTCCCAGCCCGGCCCGGTGTGCAGCGCGGGGTCGAAGTTGCTGCGGCTGGCGCTGAAGTCCGCGAAGGGACCGGCGGGCATGCCGTCGAAGCGCCCGCCGACCACGCGCTCGAAGCCCGTCGGGGTGCGCTGGTACTCGCGGATGAAGCCGCCCGCGGGGAGCATCACGCGGTGAGCGAAGTGGATGTCCTGCATGCTCACCTTGCCCGCGCCGTGCAGTTCCGGGAAGGACTGACGCGCGAGCAGGATGTGCTCGCGTCCGCGTGCGGCCTCGCGTCGGGCGAGGTGGATCAGTTCGCCCGCCCCCGCGTCGGCGATGATGTAGGTGTCATCGGGCCACAGGGCAAAGGTGAACGGCCCCGTGGGGTTCACGCCGTCGGGCAGGTGCTCTTCAGGGCCGACCTGGACCAGTTCCTGGTCGAAACGTGCGATCCGCCCGCGGCCACCGGAGATCAGGACGACCTCATCGCTCCGGTCGTCGTAGCCCATGGCGTCGAAGGTCACGGTGAGAGATCGGATCATCGAGCGTTGCAGGTTGCCCCGTTCATCCTCGGTGTAGCGAGAGAGGGTCTGCCCCTCGAGGACGAAGAGCTCGAGGTTCCGGCTGAAGACCATCGCCTGCACCCCGGCATTGTCGCGGATCAGGTGCACCGAACTGTCGGCCATGCAGACGCTGATGCCTCCGGGAAATCCGGTCGCCGGGTTGCCCGCGGTGCGGATCAGGACGCGGTCCAGCTGCGGGTGCATCAGCACGTCAACGATCGGGGTGCCGTCCGGCGATTCGAACGAATGCACCGGGGGCAGGAACGGGTTCGCGTGCGTCGGATGGAGTGGCGCGGTGATCTGATCGATGCCCGTCAGGTCGGGGCGCGCGGCCCAGCCGAACTTCGGCGTGATGACGCCGTAGTTGTCGATGAACGCGGACGTGTACGCCATGAGACGGGGGAGCGTCGCGTTGACGGTGTTGTTGAAGTTCCAGTTCTGCATCTCGACGCCGGTGGAGTGCGTGACGTACACCCCCTGGTTGAAGAGTTGCCCGTCGGTCGAGCCGGGATCGGTGTAGCGCCAGGTGCGCGAGGGGAGGAAGTAGTCGTCCGCGCCGGTGAGGCTCACGGCGTGGCCTCCGCCGCGGTTGAAGTTCCCCTCGATCTCGTCGTCGGCGCTGTACCAGCCGATGCCGAGGATCACGACGCGTCCGTCGCGCATGTTGTTGGTGATGGTGCTGTAGTTGGGGCACACGCCGCGGGAGCAGGACCACCACTGCACGGTGAAGTCTCCCGGGTAGGCGTCGTCCAGGAAGGCCTCGATGCCGGCGATCGCGCCGTTGATGCCGGTGCCGCCGGTCTCGCTGGTATTCATCTCGGCGCCCATCGTGTCGATGGTCTCGGTGATCTGGTTGTACACGTTTCCGTACGGCTGCCCCTTGAAACCCGGTCCGGGGGAGACGAGCGGGTAGCCGCGCGAAGCGATGTAGTTCATCCAGTTCACCGCGGCGGTGGGGTAGCAATACATCGAGCCGTTGCCGGGCAGTCCGGGCACGTTGAAGATCGCGCCGCGCACCTGGTCAAAGTCGGGCACCCCGGGGATGCGCCACGTGTACTGGGGCGGACGCGCCGACACGAGGCCGGCCGCGGCGGCGACCGCGGCAATGGAAGCGAAACAGCAGACGGATCTGGAGATTCGGACGTTCATGAGGAGTTCCTTCTCGCGCTCGGGCGAGTGTTCGAGGATGTATGACGCGGGAGGAACCGGAACACACTCCCGTGCCTTCTCAAGCGTGATGGGCGGGGGCGTGTGACAGGCTTTCTCTTGGGTGTCGCAGGTAGTTCAGGCCCGGGAGCCCCCTGGCCAGCAACAGCAAAGCCGACAATCTTGACCTGGCGTGACCTCGTGCGATCACTTTCAGGTCTCGCGAAGAGGACGCAGGCGATGATCAGCGGCCGGTAGATAGCCGGCCTTGTTCCGCAGAGAAGAAGGAGTCGGATTGCTTTGCGCTTTTCAGTTCCGAAGCAGCGATGGTGCCATCGCCCGGATGACGACACGCGCTATAACTTTTGCACGTGCTGCTCGTCGAGGATTTCCCTGACGGAAATCAGTTTGATGATGCGCCCGGTTTTTTTGTGGAACGCGGCGCATTCCTGCTCAGCGTCCGACGAGAAGCCGAAGGCGACAAAGAACCCGCGCTGTCGGTCCTCGCGGGCCATCACCGCCTCGAAGGCGTCGATGTCCGGCCGTCCCACCTTGTCGGTCTGCTTCACCTGGATGGGGAACCAGTCCCCCGCGAACATGCTCGCGGTCTGCCCCTTTTTGCTCGTCGCCTCGGCGGGCTTGGTGCCGACGGGGAAGATGCGCCCGTCGATCCCCATGTCGCCGACCTGCACCTTGTTCGGCACGCCCCCCAGCGCGATGACCGCCCAGTTCTCGAACTCGAACGGCGGGATCGCCCGCAGTTTCTCGATGGTCCACGGCAGGTCGCGGACAATGAAGCACTTGGGGTCCTTCGCCCGGTGCCCCGGCTCGCTCTCGCGCATGCCGCAGACATCCTTCAGGCGCTTGGCCATCACGCGGCAGGCGGTGGGCGAGATATCGATGCCGATCCACTGTCGCCCGAGATTCTGCGCTGCGACGAGCGCTGTACCGCAGCCGCAGAAGGCGTCGAGGACGATGTCGTTGGGGTTACTGCTGGCGTTGATAATGCGGTCGAGGAGGGCGAGGGGCTTTTGCGTGGGGTAGCCCAACCGTTCGGCCGCATTTGCAGAAATCGGTGGAATGTCAGTCCAAATATCCGGTATCGCCATGCCTTCGAGTTCGTCTGCAAACCACTTCAGCCTTGGTACTCCTTCTCCTCCCCGCGACCAATAGATGAGTCCAGCCGAATCGAGCGAGTTCAATCTCTCCTGCACCGAGTCTCCGGCGAGTTTGTATCGGTCAATGATTTTCCCCGGGATCGCCCAGTGCCGACCTACTCGTGTTGGATCGACTCCCCGCCACGGCTTTCCGCTCTCGCCTCGTCGTATACCTGAGCCCGTGAGTGTGATAGCAGCGAAGCGACGACCGGTAAGGTCATCAACTTGCTTGAAGTGCTTCTCGACGTATTCGGGGTTGTGAGGAAGTTTCAGCGCGTTCCACCGGTGTCCAGCGCCACCATGATAGAGGTACAGAGTATCATGCACTGGAGCAAACCGATCAGCTGAACCATGCGCATGAGTGCGCTTCCAGATGATCTCGTTGAGAAGATTGTTCTCCCCGAATAGTTGGTCCAGCATCACCTTTACGTAGTGGCCCGCGTGCCAGTCGCAATGGTAGTAGAAGGACCCTGTTTTTTTCAGCACGCGCGCCAGTTCCACGCAGCGCGGGCGCATGTAGTCGATGTACGCCTGCGTGCTGGCGTGGCGGTCCTCGAAGGCGCGCTTCTCCTTCGTCTCTCCCCAAAAGACCTCGTAGTTGCGGTTGGAGTTGAAGGGGGGATCGATGTAGATCAGGTCCACGCAGCCATCGGGGAGTTTGGCGAGTTGTTCGAGGTTGTCGCCGCAGTAGACGACGCGGGTATCGACGAGCGCTGAGGGGCGGCCCTTCGGTCGGGAAGCCGGTGCCTCGACTGCGGGGACGCGGGCCGGGCGGGCCTTGGTGACTGCGGCGGCTTTCTTCGGAGCCTTTTTCATTGCCTGCGAAAGGTAACAATCTCAGGAATGATCTTCATGGTGGATTGGTCCCTGAGGTGGTTCGTCCGGGGCACCTTGATCCATCAACCGCAGCGATACCAAAGAATTCCGAACCCACCGCGCGAAAACCCGCCTCGGGCGTCGTCTATCTGGAAAAGGCCGCCACCATCGGCGGCCGCATCTGGAGACCACCCGTGACGCAACGAATGTTCGGCATCCTCACCCTTTCCGGCCTCGTGATCCTTGCCGGGCCGTCCTTGGCTCAGCAGCCCGCCCCCGCCCCCGCCCCCGGAATGGCCACCGGCGTCACGCAGGCATCCACTCCGGCCCCGACTCCTGACCCGCGCGCCGATGTCTCATTCGCCGGCGGGACGGCGCAGCAATACGTGGACGCGATCGGCAAGGCGTTCGGCGCGGCCAATGCCGCCGTGGCGCCGGAGGCGGCGTCGATCGCCGTGGCGCCCGTGCAACTGAAATCAGTGACCCGTCACGACGCGATGACGCTGCTGCAGGCGCTCGCGTCGGGTCGCGTGGCGGTGATGCCGCGCGGCGATACCTTCATGGTGCTTTCCGACCGATCGTCCGAGGAGCAGCGTCTGGAGACGCCGATCATCCGGGTGTGGCCTCTTGAGAAGGTGCTGGCGAGGATGAAGCCGGAGGAGGCGCTCTCCGCGGTGCAGGCGGCGCTTGAACTCGCCGGGGAGGGCGCGGCGGTGAAGTTCCACGCGGATACCTCGCTCCTCATCATCCGCGGCACGGGGAGACAGATCGACGCGGTCTCGCAGGTGGTTGATCGACTTGAGAACGTGGCGGGGTACCGCGAGGGTGAGGCGGAGCGTGCCGACGCGGGCAAGACCTCGTCGGGGCTGGAGGAACAGGTCCGCGCTCTCCGGGCTGAAGTCCAGGAACTCCGCGAGAACGTCAATCAAGCCCTGTCTCACTCGCGCGATTCGGACAAGCGATGATGGACACGCCGTGGCCGAGCAACTCCCGGATCAACTCGCGCGGATCGCCTCCGGTGATGGTGAGGCCTTCGCGCGTTTTTACGAGGAGTGGTTCGGCTTCGTGCTGGGGCAGGCGCGGCGGGCCGTGCGAGGCGACGACCACGCCGCGGCCGACCTCACGCAGGAGGTCTTCGTGAAGTTCATCCGGCGCACTCCCATCCTCGATTCCTCCGCCGCGATCGGCGCATGGCTGAAGCGCGCGGCGCTGACCACGGCGATGGACCGGGCAAAGGGAGATCGGCGGCGCACCGCGCGAGAGACGAGCGTCGGCGCGGCGGGGGTGAAACCTTCGATCGGCGGCGAACATGTTGAATGGCTCCGTTCCGAACTCGCTTCGCTCGACGCCGAGGCGCGCGACATGCTGGTGCAGCGCTTCGGCCTGGGGCGCACGCTGGCGCAGATCGGCGCGGTCTTCGGGCTGTCGGCGGGGGCGGTGGATGGGCGAATCGGGCGCGTGATTCAGATATTGCGGCATCGGGCCGGGGAGGGTTCTGGTGACGCCTGAACGAGACGAGCAGGAACTGAAGTCGAAGATGCTGGCGGGGCTGCTGGCCGAGGTTGATGCGACCCGGCACCGGCGATTGGCGCGTCGTCGCGGCGTGGGCGCGGCGGTGCTCCTGCTCGCGGCGTTCGCCGCGGCGCTCACCGCGCGATGGTCGATACCGCCGCGCGGGGCCGGGTCGGGGGGGCTCGTCGCCCATCGATCGAACGCGCCCGTGAGCACGATCGAGATGATCCGCACCGGCGCCGCGCCGCTCGCCTCGTGGAGCATCGGGACCGATCCGGGCCTGCTCGAGCACGCGGCGGCGCCCTCGACGCCGATCCGATCCGAATGGCTCGACGACGACGCGCTGCTCGCGTTGCTCGCCTCG
>JAEUIV010000135.1 GCA_016795005.1 Phycisphaerae bacterium | reverse complement strand
AGGTGTTCATCGTGCCAGAGGTCCGGCACGCGGAGGACAAGCAGATCGGCGGCGGCGTTCGTTTCGAGTCGTCCGGCGTCGTGCCAGCCGAGCGCGTCGGCGTTGTGCCGGGTGATCAGGTTCCATGCCTCCGCGGGGGCGGGGACGTGGCGGGCGCCGGAGGTGAGAGCGCGGACCTTGGCGGTCTCGATGAACTGCCTGGCGACGCGGGGCATGGCGATGTCCGGGCCGGCGGCGACGTCCGAGCCGAGCGTCAATCGGACCGCGAAATCCCGTGCTTTATCGAGGTTGAACAGGCCGGCGCGGAGGAACATGTTGGCGCCGGGGCAGGAGGCGACGATGGATTTTCTTCGTGCGATGAGTTCCCACTCGGGATCGGCGAGGTGGATGCAGTGGGCGAGGATGGTGCGTTCGTTGAGGAGATTGAACTTGTCGTAGACGCTTGTGTAGTGTTCCTCGTGAAACATGTGCCGCACCTGTGCGCATTCTTCCGGTGATTCGGCGAGGTGGGTCTGCAGATAATGACGGATTGACTGCGATTGTCGCTGGTTGATGGTCCAGCCGATCTCGGCGAGCAGTTCGGGGGTGCAGGAGATGGCGAAGCGCGGGTTGGCGCTGATGGCCTGCCGGGGCGCGATCAACGACGGGTTCGGCGCGAGGATCGGAGAGGGGATGGGGCGCATGGCGGCGCGTCGGCGGTCTTCGTCGGTGAGGTCGTCCGGCGCGTTGCGATCCATGGCGACACGTCCGACGTGGAAGCGCATGGGGGTGCGTGCGAGGAGGGCGACGGCTTCGGCGGATCCCTGGGCGTGGCTGGTGAGATATCCGGCGACGCCGACGGTTCCCTCGTTCGTGAGGCGGCGTATGGCGGTGCGCGTGGCAGGGACGGCGGCGCCCTTTCCCCACCATGCCTCGGCGGGGAAGATGACCTTGTCGAGCCATTCGAGGAGCGGCATGCCGTCGCAGCCGATGGAGTCGATCTGCGGGAAGTGAAAGTGAGCGTCGATGAAGGCTGGGCAGATGATGTGCGAGGGTGAGCCGAGGTCCGGCGGGCCGGAGTTTCGCGGGAGGTCGCCGAGGCGGATCTCGGCGATGCGTCCGTTGTCGATGCGGAGGTAGCCCGGTTCGGGCTTTTTGGCTGGGTCGGCGAGGAGGAATCCTTGGATAAGCATTCGTGATGAAGTTGTACCGCGCGGCGGGAGGCGGCATGTTGGTACAACGGTGGGTTCCTGACTTTTACATGATTGGAGTGAACCCATGGCCGTGGAACGCGCGTTGGAGCACCTGGCGAAGCATGACAAGGCGGTCATCGACCGGCTGATCGAGTGGCTGCGTATTCCGAGCATCAGCACCGACCCGAAGCACACGGGCGATGTTCGGAAGGCGGCGGAATGGTGCGCCGCGCGGCTCCGGCTGGCCGGGGTGAGCGCGGAGTTGCGCGAGACCGGGACCAAGGAGAAGCCCGGTCATCCGGTGGTGTGGGGCCATCATCCCGGTCCGGCCGGGTATTCCGGGCCTCATGTTCTGTTCTACGGTCACTACGACGTCCAGCCCGTCGATCCGTTGGAGTTGTGGGAGAGCGCTCCGTTCGAGCCTGTGATCCGCCCGGCGTCGGGCGAGGTCGGCGAGCGGATCGTGGCTCGCGGGGCGGTGGACGACAAGGGGCAGGTGGTGACTTTTCTGGAGTCGCTGGTTGCGTGGAAGGAGACGACGGGTTCGATCCCGATCAAGTTGTCGGTGCTGATCGAGGGCGAAGAGGAGATGGGGAGCCGGAACCTTTACAAGTATGTTGACGATCATTCGGCTGAGTTGAAGATGTGCGACGTGTGCGTGATCAGCGACACGGGGATGCTCCAGCGGCATCACCCGGCGATTACCTACGGTGTCCGCGGGTTGTGCTACACGGAGGTGATCCTTCACGGGCCGGACCAGGACCTGCACAGCGGTCTGTGGGGCGGTCGATGCCCGAACCCAGCGAACGAGTTGACGAAGGTCCTGGCGCAGTTGTGGGACGCCGACCGGCGGGTGACGATCCCCGGGTTCTATGACAAGGTGCTGGAGCCGACGGCGAAGGAGCGTGAGGCGTGGAGGCGGCTGCCGTTTGACGCGGTGGCGGCGCTCAAGAAGATCGGGCTTGGGGCGGATGCGAACATCGGCGAGGCGGGCTGGACGGCGACGGAGCGTGAGTGGGCCCGGCCGACGGCGGAGATCAACGGCGTGTACGGCGGGTACATGGGGCCCGGCTCGAAGACGGTGATCCCGTCGTTCGCGGGGGCGAAGGTGTCGTTCCGTCTTGTCGCGAACCAGGACCCCGCGGAGATCGAGGCGCTCTTCAAGAAATGGCTGGACGCGCGGACGCCGCCGGGCTGCCGATGGGAGTTCAAGAAGCACAGCGGCGGCTTTGCGGGGAACGTGTCCATCGATTCGCCTTACCTCGCGGCGGCGACACGCGCGTGCGAGAAGGTGACGGGTTCGAAGCCCGACCTGATCAAGAGCGGCGGGTCGATCCCCGTGGTGGGGATGCTGAAGAGCAAGATCGGCCTCGACACGCTGCTGGTCGGTTTCGGTCTTGATGACGACCGCGTGCATTCGCCGAACGAGAAGTTCGAGTTGTCGTGCCTCCGGCTCGGGCTGAAGACGCACACGCGGCTGATCGACGAGTTTTCGAGGATGACGAGGTAGGTTCCCGGCGGTCGGCTCAGGCGGCCCGCGCCGTCTCGTCGGTGATGAACTCGCTCGTGACGACCTGGTCGGGGTCTCCCTCGATGCGCCCGGCGCGGAGTTCGGCCATTCGCTTCATGTGCTCGCGGTGGAGCCTGGCGGTCTCGCGTTTCAGGTCGATCAGGCGGACCTCGTGCATGAGCGCGGTGGAGAGGGCGTGCAGGATGCAGGTGAGGGTGATGCCCGCGATGGCGATGGTGACGAGCGTTTCGTTGAGGCTGTCGCTCATGGCGAGTTCATCGGCTCGGCGTTTCGGCGGGTTCAGCCCGATATACTCGCTTGCGTGATCAATCGGACGTTTTTGAGGGCAGTCGGGGCGATTGCGACGGCGGCGGCGATCTGCTTCCTGCCCGTGGTTCGGGGGGTCTCCGCGCAGGGGGCGGATTCGGGCGAACGGGGGGACGCCTCCGCCGATGTTGCCGCATCGGGCGAGGTCGCGGTGCGCGTCGAGACGTTCGGGGTGGGGAACGTGGTGCGTGCGGGCGACTGGGCCGGGGTGCGCCTGGCGTTGAAGGATTCTTCGGACCGTCCCCGGACGGTGGCGGTGCGGGTCCATCTGAAAGACAGCGACGGCGACACGGCGCTGCACACGCGGCTGGTGACGTTGAACCCCGGGATGGAGTTGGGCACGTGGCTGTACCTGCGGATGCCCTGGGATGTGGTGCAGGGTTCGGTGCTGCGGGTGAGCATCGCGGAGGTGCTCTCCGAGGATGACGGCTCGGTGCGCGTGGGGCGTCAGTTGTCGTGGAAGCCCATCGCCGCGGCGACGGTGCTGCCCGCGCACAAGGCGATCGCGTACGTCGTTGGTGTTCCGACGCTGGGGCTGGATCAGTACTCGATGACGCTGCGTGATCGTGATGTTCCAGCGGCGGCGCACGAGGCGATGCAGACGATCTCGGGTTTGACGCCCGAGAGCCTGCCGGACATGTGGACGGGGCTGGGAGCCGGCGAGGTGATGCTGTGGTCGGAGGGTGACCCTTCGCTGCTCGGCGAGGAGCGGGCGCAGGCGGTCCGCGAGTGGGTGAATCGCGGCGGGCACCTTGTGGTGGTTCTTCCGGGCGTGGGAGGTGCGTGGACGAGTCCGACGAATCCGCTGGCGGACCTGCTTCCCGCGTGCCGGATCGACCGGCTGGCGGAAGTGGAGATGTCGCCCTACCGGGTCCTGCTTTCCGGCTCGTCGGCGGCGCGTGAGTCGCTGTCGCTGCCCCTGCATCGGTTCACGCCGTTGCGCGATGCATCGGTGGGCGATGCGACGGCGGTGCTGACGGGTCCGCATGGGGTGATCTCGGTGCGTCGGCTGGTGGGTACGGGGATGGTGACGCTGATCGGGCTGGACCTTTCGAATCGGAAGTTGACGCGCGCGGGCTGGGTCCGGGCGGATGCGTTCTGGTCGCGCATCCTGGGCCGTCGCGGCGCGACGCCGACGCAGGCGGAGATCGAGGCTTCGCTCTCCAAGCGGGTGATGGGTTCTTCGTCGCCCGAGGTGTGGGTGGACGAGCGGATCATGGCGACGATCTCGAAGAGCCGGGAGGCGGGGGTCGGCGTTCTGCTGGGGCTGGTGCTGTTCGCGGCGTATTGGGTGATGGCGGGGCCGTTAAGTTTTTATGTCCTGAGGGCGCGCGGGCTGGAGCGTCACGCGTGGATCGGCTTTGTGATTGTGTCTGGGTTGTTCACGGCGTTTGCGTGGGCGGGCGCGCAGTCGCTGCGTCCAAAGCGTGAGGAAGCGTGGCACCTGACGATCCTGGATCACGTATTCGGTCAGCCGGTGAGCCGGGCGCGGACGTTTGTGAGCGTTCTTTTGCCGCAGTATGGAGATCAGCGCGTGACCCTGGGGCAGGCGGGGACGGACACGAGGTGGTCGCAGGCGTTGACGCCGCTGTCTGATCCGATGTCGCCGTCGATCGCGGCGTTCCCGGATTCGCGCGGGTATACGTCGGACGTGCGTTCGATGACGGACCTCGTGGTGCCGGCGCGTTCGACGATCAAGACTTTTCAGGGAGATTGGCTGGGAGGGCCGCGCTGGTCGATGCCTCGCCCCGTGTCGTCGGAGGCGTCGCCTCGGCTCGATTCGACCGGGCGACTCGTGGGGACGCTGACGCACGATCTTCCGGGCGCGCTGGTGAATCCGCGGGTGATCCTGGTGACTGGCCAGGTTTCGGAGGGGGTTGTGGGTCGGACGTTGGCGGTTTCGCCGGCGGTTGTGGGGAAGGTGTACGCATGGGCGGAGCCGACGTGGGAGGCGGGGACGGCGCTGGACCTGTCGAAGTTTCAGCCGGGTCCTTCGGCGCTGGCGACGAAGCGCCTGGCGGACCTTGTGCCGAAGGTGAGCATTCTGAACCAATCGATCCCGGCGAGCGTGAAGGATGATGACCTGGATGATGCGATGGCGCTCTTTGGGATCCTGGAGCAGCCGGAGCTGGACCGTTCGGCGTTTTCGGGGACAACGGTTCCGTCGACGGTGCATCGTCGGATGACGCACACGCTGGACCTGAGCCGGTGGGTGACGCAGCCTTGCGTGATCGTCATCGGTACGGTGGTTGGCGAGGCGAATCCGGTGCCGATGTCCGTGGATGGCGTGCCGCTGGATGGTCGTTCGCGGCCGTCGTCCGGGCGGACGGTGGTGCGTTGGGTTTATCCTCTTGCGGCGTCGCCGCTGGTGGTGGGCGGAGGCCCCGGGGCGTACGCGGGTGATGCGTCGAGGAACTGATCGTTGCGCGGTTGTGACGCGGTGGTTGTGGTTGGACGGGTGTCGGATATCGGGGGTTGATCCCGAGGAAAGTCATGCACGATGCCGATGATTGAGACGATCAACCTTTGCAAGGAATACGGCGAGTTGGTGGCGCTGAACAATCTGAACCTGACGATCAACGAGGGTGATTGTTTCGGTTTCATCGGGCCGAACGGCGCGGGCAAGACGACGACGATCAAGATCCTGGCGACGCTCCTGAAGCCGACGCGCGGTCAGGCGCTGGTGGACGGGAAGACGATCGGGTTCGAGAACCGCCTGATCCGTCCGGTGATCGGGTACGTGCCGGACTTCATGGGGGCGTACGAGGACATGGTGGTGACGGAGTACCTGGAGTTTTTCGCTTCGGCGTATGACATCCACGGCTCGCAGCGACGGCAGGTGGTGAAGGACGTGCTGGAGTTGACGGAGCTGGCGTACAAATCGAACGCGGAGGTGAACTCGCTGTCGCGCGGGATGCAGCAGCGGTTGTCGGTGGCGCGGGTGCTGCTGCACGATCCGAAGGTCCTGCTGATGGACGAGCCGGCGAGCGGGCTGGACCCGAGGGCGCGGATCGAGATGCGCGAGTTGCTGAAGGAGTTGAAGCGGATGGGGAAGACGATCCTGATTTCGAGCCACATCCTTCACGAGCTCTCGGAGTTGTGCAACGTGGTGGGGATCATCGAGCGCGGGACGCTGCTGTTCGCGGGGACGGTGAAGGAGATCATGTCGCGTGCGAAGCTTGAGCACCTGATCCACATCGCGGTGGCGGAGCGCACGGAGGAGGCGGCGGGGCTGCTGAGGCAGACGCCGGGGGTGACGCGGGTGGGGATCGTCGATGAGGACGCAGCGACGCAGTTGAACGGTGCGGGTCAGCGGCGGGTGATCCACGTGGCGTTCGAGGAGTCGGCGCTGCACACGATCAGCGATATTCCGAGCCGGCTGGTGAACGCGGGGTATCGGCTGACGCAGTTCAGCGAGGAGAAGGTGAACTTGGAGACGGCGTTCATGCGGCTGACCAAGGGCCTGGTGCAGTAGCGCGGGGGTTGGTCAGATGTCTTCCTTTGGAAGGGTGCCGGCGGGGGGAGATTCGGTTTGCGCTCCGGCGGTTTGCGGAGCGTTCCGCGGCGGGGCCGACGCGGGTGGGCTGATCACCCCCACGTTGTAGAGGGTGATCAGTGTCGCGGCGACGAGGCAGAGGGCGGCGAGGGCGAGGCTGAGGCGCGGCCGGGTCATGGAGCGACTCCTTCGAGCCTGTGGGACGGCTCGGAGCGTTCAGACGCGGCTGGAGCGGGTCGGTTCCGCGGGATGGGTCAGAAGTTGTCTTTTTTCAGTTGACCGGCGGTGGGCGGTGTGTCCGAGTCCTCGGTGCCCTTTGCGTCGGTGCCGGTGGCGCCGGTTTGCGCGGTGTTGGTGGTGGTGCCGGTTCGCTTCGGCTTTCCGCCGCCGATCAGGCCCGTGTTCATGGCGACCACAACGCCGGCGACCGCGAGGCAGATGACGGCGATGATGACCTTAACTTTGCTGTTCATGGGGACGTTGTTCTCCGGGTCATCGGTGTACGTCCGACGACGGGGTCTGTGTGATACAGGATAGCCGATCCGAGGTCGGGAGGCGGGCGGGTGTGGTCGGCGGCCCTTGCGTGACGGGGTGGTCGGGCCGACAATCGCGGGATGAATCGCGTGGAGGGCCTCTCGAAGCTGACGGGTCGTGAGCGGTACGTCGATGACCTGCGGGTTGATGGGTGCCTGTGGGGGATGACGGTCCGCAGCCCGTGTGCCCGTGGGCGGATCCGCGAGGTTCGTTTCGGTCGTTCGATCGACTGGTCGGCGTTCGTGGTGGTGGACCATCGGGATATCCCGGGGCCGAACGAGGTGTACCTGATCGAGCGCGACCAGCCGGTGCTGGCGGCGGGATCGGTGCGGCACGTGCATGAGGCGGTGGTGCTGATCGCGCACGAGTCCCGGGAGATGTGCCGACGGGCGGTTGCGGCGGTGGAGGTGGTGGTTGATGAGGAGCCCGCGGCGCTGGATTTTCGGGTTGTGCCGAGTCCCGAACAGTTGCAGCACGGTGCGGACAATGTTCTGAAGCGGCTGAAGATCGAGAAGGGTGATGTTGATCGTGCGATGGCCGGCGCGGCGCATGTTGTGGAGGGGGAGTACGAGACGGGGGCGCAGGAGCACGTTTACATCGAGAACCAGGGGATGATCGCGTGGGTTGAGGACGGGGTGGTGATCGTGAAGGGTTCGCTGCAATGCCCCTACTACGTTCTGAACGCGCTGAAGCATGCGTTGGGGCGTGATGACCGCGGGGTGCGGGTGATCCAGACGCCGACGGGAGGCGGATTCGGTGGCAAGGAGGATTATCCGTCGAACCTGGCGCTGCACGCGGCGTTGCTGTCGCTGAAGGCCGGGGGTCGGGCGGTGAAGATCGTGTACGACCGTTCCGAGGAC
>JAEUIV010000128.1 GCA_016795005.1 Phycisphaerae bacterium | reverse complement strand
CATCGTCCTCCTCGCCATCGTCGGCGGTGCGGCCGAGAGCGGCTCCGCCATCGCCATGGCCGCCAAGGACCGCGCCGACCTCACCGTCGGCATCGCCCTCGGAAGCTCGATCCAGATCGCCCTCTTCGTCGCCCCGGTCCTCGTGCTGCTCAGCCCGCTCTTCGCGCCGGCCCAGTTCGAACTCGCCTTCACCCGCGCGGAGATCGGGGTCCTTTTCATCGCCGTGCTGCTGGGCACGATTGTCTGCGGCGACGGCCGCTCCAACTGGTTCCGCGGCGTGCAGCTCGTCACCGTCTACACCATCATCGCCATGATGTTCTACTTCGTCCCCACGGGTGCCTGAAAGCCGTGAACACCCAGAAGCCACAACGCTCGCCGCGACTCCTCGACCCCATCGATCGATCGCTCGAAATTCTCTTCGGACTCATCATGGTCCTCTCCTTCACCGGCACACTCAGCGTCGCCGACGCTCAGCGCGAAGATGTCCGCACCATGATCCTCGGAGCGCTCGGATGCAACCTCGCCTGGGGGATCGTCGATGGCGTGATGTACCTCTCCGAATCGCTCGTCGAAAACTGGCGCAAGATCGCCAAGCTGCGGTCACTCCGCGCCGCGCAAGACCCGGCCGTAGCACGCTCCATCATCGCCGACGCGCTGCCCCCGGTGGTCGCCTCCGTCATCACCGACGAGGAATACCAGCAGATCCGCGAACGCCTCCTCGCCCTCCCCGAGCCGCCGCCCCGCGCGCGACTGAGCAGGGAAGACTGGCTCGGCGCCGGCGCTGTCTGCCTCCTCGTCTTTCTCTCCACCTTTCCCGTCGTCATCCCCTTCCTCTTCCTGAACAACCTCAACGCCGCCCTCCGCACCTCCAACCTCGTGGCCCTCGCCCTTCTCTTCTTCACCGGATTCTCGCTCGGAGCCTCCTCCAGCGGCCGCCCGTGGCGGACAGGGCTAGCGATGATGCTGCTCGGCGTCGTGCTCGTCGGAATTACCATCGCGCTGGGAGGATGACGCCGATGCGCCAACTGACGGTCTGTTTGTGCCTGGCCAGCGCGACGCTCAATGCCCGCTCCGCCGCCGCACGCCCTGAGAACGCTCCCGCCATCGACGCCCAGCCCGAGCACGCCTGGTCCTGCTCCCTCGCGCTCGCCGTCTACATCGTCCCCGACAGCCACGAGTACGTGCAGCCGACCGTCGAGGCGGATCACGGCCCGCTTCACCTGGAAGCACGATACAACTACGAGGCCCTCGATACCGCCTCGATCTTCGTCGGGTGGAACTGCTCCGTCGGGGAAGAGCTGGTCTTCGACTTCACGCCGATGATCGGCCTCGTCTTCGGCGACGCCTCCGGGATCGCACCGGGATTTGAAACCGCCCTGACCTGGAAACAGATCGAGTTCTACGCGGAGGCGGAATATTTCCTTGACTCGGATTCCCGCGACGATCGGTTCTTCTACCTGTGGTCCGAACTATCGTGGCGGCCCGCGGACTGCTTCCGCGTCGGCATCGCCGGACAACGGACACGGGCCTACAGCAGCGACGTGGACATCCAGCGCGGGCCGCTCGTCGGGGTCACGCTGGAGAACCTCGACCTGACTGCGTACGTCTTCAACCTCGACGAGGGCGACCCCACCTTTGTCTTTGCCGCGACATTCGGCTTCTGAACCTCGCGCACGGTGTAGCCTTTCGTCGTGCCCGAACTCCCCGAAGTCGAGACCATCCGCCGCACGCTTGCGCCCGATCTCATCGGTCGCCGCGTCGTGGCGGTCACACTGCATCGTCAGGACATCGTCACGGGAGCGGCGCGCTCCGCCGACTTGCTCGTCAACCACTTCATCACCTCGCTCGAACGCCGAGGCAAGCAACTCGCCATCATCGCGGCACCGCGTGCTGCAACCCCTCACGCGCACGCGCCCTCGCGCCCCCTCGTCATCCACCTCGGCATGACCGGCCAGCTCCTCTTCCTCAACCCAAACCAGCAGCCGACACAAGCCGACCACATCCACGCGCAATGGACCCTCACCGACAAGCGCGGGCGGATCACCGGCACGCTCCTCTTCCGCGATCCGCGGCGCTTCGGCGGCCTCTTTACCTACCGCTCGCTCGACGCTCTCAATCTCGTCTGGTCCTCCCTGGGACCGGATGCGCTCGAACCGCCGCCTCACGATCATCCATCCCTCGCAAGACTCTGGCGCTCCCGCCGGGCAATCAAGGCGGCGCTCCTCGATCAGTCGTGTCTCGCCGGCGTCGGCAACATCTACGCGGACGAGTCCCTCCATGCG
Organism: Phycisphaerae bacterium; assembly: GCA_016795005.1. Lineage (GTDB taxonomy): Bacteria > Planctomycetota > Phycisphaerae > Phycisphaerales > UBA1924 > JAEUIV01. The sequence goes on along the minus strand of JAEUIV010000128.1, from coordinate 28,233 downwards.
GCACGTATTCATCCCGCGCGCTCAGCCGCGACACTGACACCGGATGAGCGCGCCGCCATTCTCAACGCAATCCGCGCCATTCTTGCTCGATCGATCGCCGCGGGAGGATCAACCCTCCGGGACTACAAGGATTCGAGCGGGCGGGACGGCGCCTTTCAGTCGCATCACCGCGTCTACGGCCGGGGAGGACAGCCATGTCTCGAATGCCTCCGACCGCTGACCTCGAAAACACTCGGACAAAGAACGACCGTCTGGTGCCAGGTCTGCCAGCCCCGACGACGACAAAAAGCACCGAGACCATCGGAGTTATCCACAACCCCTTCCCAGTGAACCAGTTACGCTTGGCTGACTCGACCCGCGGACGCCGCGGAGCAAGGCGTCACCCGGTTCTGAACGGGAGAAGAAAGGAATTCTCTCTTCCTCCTCGTTAAAGACGCTGGCGCAAATGTGGACATCACACAAAAACAGCCATAAACCAAGAACCACAAGGAACTTACGAGCATATGGTGGTGTGGAATAGTTGCCGGGATCGAGTCGGATTAACACGCGCCAATGGCGGCATCCGGCCCGTTCCCGACATACGCACAGGCCGCTCACGGAATCCGCCCGTCCGGCAGCGCCCGACCAAGGCAACTTATCCACCATCGTCTCACATCCTGGATCGACACAGGACGCCTTCCGGGCCGGGGCCGGGGACGCCGATGCCCGATGAGAGATGACGATCACATCGCCGAGGCCGTCGGCGGGCGAGTCGGGGGGGTGCCGTTCGTCATCGGGGAAGGCGCCCGGACGCGGTCCTCCAACGCCTCCAGCACGCGGCCGAAGTCGCCGTCCGCGTTCCGCCGCTTGATGATGGTCTTGACCGCATGCATGACCGTGGTGTGGTCCCGCCCGCCGAAGTACCCGCCGATCTCCTCCAGCGAGAACCGCGTGTGTTGACGCGCGAGGTACATGCACACCTGTCTGGGGTGGGCGATCGACTTCTGGCGGCGTTTGGATTGGAGATCGGTGAGTTTAACGCCGTAATAGCTGACAACGGCGTCGATGATATTGGCGATGGTCACTTCGGGCCTGACCGTCGCCGGCCCAGTCTCGAGCGCGGTGCGCGCCAGACCCAGGTCGATCGGCAGCCCGTCGGCCACGTGCTGCATGTGGACGCGGACCACCGCCCCCTCCAACTCTCGAATATTGCTCGTGACCTTCGCGGCGATGTACGCCGCGACCTCGTCGCCGAACTCCATCCCGCGGATCTTCGCCTTCTGCTTCACGATCTGGATCCGCGTGTCGTAGCAAGGCGGCTGCATCTGCACCACCAGCCCGGACTGGAACCGGCTGACCAGCCGTTCCTCCAGGTCCGGGATCTCGTTCGGCGCGGCATCGGACGACAGGATGATCTGCTTGTCGCTCTGGAACAGGGCGTTGAAGGTGTGAAAGAACTCCTCCTGCGTCCGCTCCCGCTTGGTCAGGAAATGAATGTCGTCGATCAGGAGGACGTCCACATCGCGGAAGCGATGCCGGAACTCGGACATCTGCCCGGCCTGCACGGCGTCCATGAACTGCGTGCCGAACTCTTCGCACGAGACATAGTAAATGACCGGAGGCGGCGTGCGCGCCAGCAGCCGGAGACACACCGCCTGAAGCAGGTGGGTCTTTCCAAGACCGACTCCGCCATGAACAAACAACGGGTTGTAGGTTCGGGCCGGGTTCGCACAAATCGAGAGCGCGGCCGCGTGCGCGAGCCGATTCTCCGGCCCGACGATGAAGTTCTCAAACGTGTAATCAGGGCTGATCACCAGCGCGCCGGGTCGATAGCCGGTCGAGCGATGCGCCGCATGGGTTGTAGACGAGGCGGATTCCTCACGCGATCCGTTGTGCGTGACGCCGGGCGGCGCATCATCAGGCCCCAGGAAACGTATGGAAACGAGCCGTCCCGTGACCGCCTGCAGCGCATCGGTGAACTGCGGCGTGCATTGGCGATGCAGATAACGCTGTCTCACGCTCTGATCGACACGCGCAAGATACACGCCGCCCTCGATCCCGACGGGATCGATCTCCTCAAACCACTGCCGGCACATGTCCGGGTGATGGCCTCGGAGATACGACAGAACATCGTGCCAGACCACATGATCCGGCTTGGCCATGCTTCGTACCTTCCGGCAACAATTGCCAGTGGAAGAGACTCGGTATCGCCCGTCTCCCTGTCGCCGCGCGTGGCCCGAACGGATCGGCTCGGCGTGACACCCACCAGAGAGAAGCGGGCGCTGCGTGAAAGAGAAACTACGACTGAATCACGGTGCTGTCAACCGTTCTGCGCAGAAAACTTTGGTCGAAATTTTTTTATCGCCGCATCGGGCCGCGCGGCATCGAAGGCCCCTGCATCGCCTGGGACCGCTGTACGTCAAACTCCTGCCTTTCATAGCGGATTTTGTTTGACTTGTGATCCATGAGGAACTCCACCCGATCCGCGTGCTGCCCCTTGACAAGCTTGCGGAGTTGCTTCCGCGCTTCGATCACGTGCGAGCGCCTTGACAAATGGATCAGGACCAGTTTCTGACACTCGAGCACCGGAAGCCACTCAGCGATGTCGCGCATGTGCAGGTGCTTGCCGACACGCGCGCGCTCCACCTGGTCATCCTCCGTGAACGTGCACTCGGCGATCACCACCTGGCTCTTGCGCACCTCTTCGCGGATCAGCCACGGACCCGGTGACGTGTCGCCCACGTACGACACGAGCGGCACGTGGAGGATCCGCGTGATGTCCACCCCTTTTTCCTTGAGTTCACGCAGTTTCTCCTGCGGCAACTCGTAGTACTCGGGTTTCAGCTTGCTCCGCTTCTCGTAGATCGTGTACCCGGCGCTCGGGCACGTGTGCTCGACATCGAACAGGCGGATGAAAATATTGTTCTTGATCTCGAAGACCTGGTCCTGGTCCATCTCGACCAGGTTGTAGGGCGTCACCTGCTCTTCAAGCCCGACGTATCCCTCCATCATCGCCTTGATGGACGGCCCGATCGCCCTCGGACAGAGGATCGTCCCCGGACCCATTCCCTGGAAGACGCGCTGCGAGCAGTAGTACGCCAGGCCGCCGATGTGGTCCATATGCCCGTGCGACACCGCGACGATCTTGCTCGCCAGCGCGGCGCGGGGACACACCCCCATGTCAAAGCACACGTCAAGTTCGGGAACCTGCACACAGGTCGCCTCGCCGGCGATCGAAGTCCCTTGCACCCGGAACGGCGGAATGAACAGGAAGCCAAGCCCGCCTTCCCTCGGCGGCGGTTTCGGAATCATCGGCAAACCTCCAACAGCCGGGCTTTCGCCCGATGTGGCCGAGACGGGTATCCGCCCGTCGTCACCAATGCTAACCCCTTCGACCGGCGGCCGCTACCATCAAGCGATGGATGGAGGCTCGGATCAACTGCCGATCAGCACGGCCCGCCGCGTGGCCCACCTGGCGCGCCTCGCCTTGACCGAAGAGCAACTGGAACGGCACCGGATCGCCCTCTCCGCCATCCTCGGCCACGTCGAGACCCTGCGGGAACTGGACCTCCGCGAGACCGCGCCGCTCGAACATCCTCTGGAAGCCACCAGCCGGATGGACCCCGACACGCCCCGGCCCGGCCTTTCCGCCGAGACGTATTTTCGGCTCGCGCCAGCCTCCGACCCTCCGTACCTCGTCGTGCCCAAGGTCCTGGGTGAAACGGGCGGAGCATAGGCGCATTCTCCGCAGACACAACTATTGTTGCACCATATACTGAGGCCGTGCCGAATCCCTCGCTCCAGGACGAGATCAAGAAGAAGAAGCCCTTCGATTTCCCGGAGCAGGAAGCGTTTCTGAACATCATCCGCACCGCTTCGTTTCTCGACGCGGAGTTCGACGCGCTCTTCAAGAGCCACGGCCTGTCCAGCGCCCAATACAACGTCCTGCGCATTCTTCGCGGGGAGGGCGAGCGCATGCCAAGCCTGGCGGTCGCCGAGCGGCTCGTCACGCGGGTCCCGGACATTACGCGGCTGGTTGACCGGCTCGAGCGGGCCTCCCTTGTTCGGCGTGAGCGATGCAAGAAGGACCGCCGGGTCGTCTACGTCTCCATCACGAGCAAGGGACAGGCGCTCCTGGCAACACTCGACGAACCGGTTCGCCGCCTCCATCGAGAGCAACTCGCGCACATGAGCAAGGCGGACCTCGCCGACCTCTCGCGCCTCCTCACCGCCGCTCGCTCGCCCTGATCCCGGGAAAATCGGGGGCGCGAACCCGGCCGCCCCCGCGGGCGTACAATAGTTGTTGAAACAACGACCATCACCACGCACCCGGAAGGAGCAATCCATGATCCACCTCAGGCCCTCGGCTTCGCGCGGACGGTTCGACCACGGCTGGCTGGATACGCGGCACACCTTTTCCTTCGGCGATTACTACGACCCCGACCACATGGGCTTCGGACCGCTCCGGGTCATCAACGAGGACATCGTCGCCGGCGGACAGGGATTCGGCATGCACCCGCACCGGGACATGGAAATCCTGACGGTCGTGCTGAGCGGCGCGCTCGAGCACAGGGACTCGCTCGGCTCGCACGGGGTGATCCGGCCGGAGGATGTCCAGCACATGACCGCCGGCCGAGGCGTGCGCCATTCGGAGTTCAACCCGTCCGCTGATACTCCTGTTCACCTGCTCCAAATCTGGATCAAGCCGCGGGAGCCGGGCTTGACCCCCGGCTACAGCCAGAAGACGTTCGATCCCGCGGCCCGACGCAATCGGCTCCAGATACTCGCGTCGCCCGACGGCCGCGAAAGCTCGCTCATCATCCAGCAGGAGGCGACCATGATGCGCGCCGGTCTCAGTGGTGGCGCGTCGGTGTCGCTCGCGCTCGCGCCGGACCGGCTCGCGTGGGTCCAGGTGATTTCCGGTTCGGCGCGCGTGAATGATGCGGCGCTGAACGCGGGCGACGGCGCCGGCGTGGAGGACGAGTCGAATCTCACGATCACGTCGGGCGTCGGCGCGGACGTGCTCGTCTTCGACCTGCCGCGCTGAACGCGCTGTTCAGTCAGGGCTGCTCGATCGAGTACCCGCGGTCGCGCCACGCCTTGAAGCCGCCGTCGAGCATCAAGACCGACACCCCGGCTTCGAGAAAGCGCTTTGTCAGCGCGTTGGCCCGGCCGTAGGCGGGGCTTTCGCCGTAGACGATCACCGATTTGTACGCGCCGAACTTCGGGTCCGGGTCCTGCGGATCGAGTTCGCCCGGGTCCATCCTAACAGCACCCGGCAAGTGTCCCTCGGCAAAGGCGGCCTGCGGGCGGGCGTCCACCACCAGGAACTTGCTCGGCGACTTCTCCAGCCAATCGCGGACTTTTTCGGGCGATACTCGGGCCTTGTCGACCTCCACCTCGCTGGTGGTGTTGCAACCGGACAGGGCGGCGACGGTAATCACCCCAGCCGCCAGAATATCGATGAGTCGGCGTGTGTTCATTGGGGACAAGGATACCCCGATCAACCAATGATGACATTCTCCAGTTCCAGTCTTTGGTTCTGCCTTTTCGGCGCGGTGGGCATGGTCGCGTGCGCGTCGAGCGCCGGGGCGCAATCCCCCTCGTTGCCGGAGGTGGCGCCTTCCATGACCCGCCGGGCCTCCAACACCGCCGAGGAGGCCGAGAGAGCGGTGCAGGCCCGCCTGTTCGTTGAGAGCGCGCCGGTCGCGCCCGGTTCTCCGCTGACCCTTGCCCTGCACTTCGAGATCGCCCCGGGATGGAACCTGTACTGGCGCAACTCGGGCGATAGCGGCCTGCCCATCACCGTGAAGTTTGAAGCGCCCCAGGGCGTCACCATCGGCGAGGCGCGCTGGCCAACGCCGGAGCGGCACATCCTGCCCGGCGATCTGCTCGACTACGCCTACACGCGCCGCGTCACGCTGCTCTTTCCGATGAGCATCGACCCGGCCGCCGCGGCGACCTCGACGCCCGTCACGATCAAGGCGAACGCGAAGTGGCTCGTCTGCAAGGAAGCGTGCGTCCCCGGCGAGCGCGCCCTCGAGATCACGCTGCCGAGCACGATCGAACCCCTTTCGAGCCGCGACGCGGAACTGATCGCCTCCGCACGCGCCACGCTCCCGAGGTCCGCGGCGGATCAAACGTCGCCCATCGTCGGCGTCGCGTGGTCCGGCCGGGCGCTGCAACTTTCATGCACCGGGGCCGACGAACTCATCTTTTTTCCATACGAAGGCGACGCGCAGCCCGACGATGCGCTCCAGAACGGGCACGTCTTCCGCGATCGCCTTTCACTGTCCTACGCCTCCGCGGAAACGGGCGCGCCCGTGCTCGGCGTCTTGCAGGTGAAGCGTCTCGGGCAGACGACCTATCATCTGATCGAAGCGCCGCCCGTTCCCAAGGAACCCTGATCTGTCCGGCCCGGCGCGGCTCGTGCCCCGCCCCGCCGTTGGTTCGTGATTCGTCCCTTTTCTCAACGGAGTGATTCCATGAAGATGACCAAGAACCTGTTCACCACCCTTGCTCTCGGCGCCGTCGTGGCGCTCGGCGCCGCCGCCTTCTCGTCCACCGCGCTCGCGGGCGACAAGGAGAAACACGCCGACAAACCCGCCAAGACCGAGCCTCTGGCCAAGGTCGGGTCCGCCGCCCCCGAGTTCACCCTCAAGGACACCGAAGGCAAGGAAGTTTCCCTCGACCAGTTCAAGGGCAAGATCGTCGTCCTCGAGTGGTACAACTCGGGCTGCCCCTTCGTCGTCCGCCATCACAAGAAGTACAACACCATGACCGACACCGCCAAGAAGTTCGGCGATAAGGTCGTCTGGATCGCCATCAACTCCAGCGCGCCCGGCAAGGAAGGCCACGGCCTCGATGTCGGTTCGAAGAAGGAATGGAGCATCGGCTACCCGATCCTCAACGATGAGACCGGCAAGGTCGGCCGCCTCTACGGCGCCAAGACCACGCCGCACATGTTTGTCATCGACGCGCAGGGCATCCTCCGGTACGCCGGCGCCATCGACAACGACGCCAAGGACGAGAAGTCCGTCGGCGAGAAGGTCAACTACGTCGCCCAGGCCGTCGAAGAGATCCTCGCCGGCAAGACGGTCAGCCAGGCCGAGACCAAGCCCTACGGCTGCAGCGTGAAGTACGGCTCGTAATCCATCCAGATTCGCTCAACACCTCGACAGGCTCGGCGCTCGCCGGGCCTGTTTTTTTCTTGCGGACTCGGACGAACCACGGCGGCGCGCCGCGTTCACGGTATTCTCCGCTCCACGGAGGATTTTTCGACATGCCGACGCCCCTGGGCGTGCAGTATCTGCCGCAGGCCTCGACCTTCTCTCTCTTTGCCGAGTGCGACGCGGTGCGTCTCCGGCTTGTTCACCCCGGCTCACACCTTCTCCACACGCATGCGATGCGCCCGATCCGCAACGAGCCGGGGGTTTGGACCATCACGCTCGAAGGCGACTGGCGCGGCTGGTCGTATTCCTACGAGATCGACCGCGACCAGCGCACCCTGGCCGGCGTGCTCGACCCGTGGGCGAAACTCGTCCGCGAACGACGCGCCTTCGTCGCCCACGACACCACGCCCATCACCCCGGCCCCGAAACTCGATCCCGCCGAGGCGATCATCTACGAACTCCACCTGAGAGACTTCACGCGAGACCCCTCCTCGGGCGTCCGCCCCGACTGGCGCGGGCGTTTCCTCGGCCTCGCGCAGAGCGGCACCCGGCTCGAGGGCACGACCTACTCGACCGGACTCGACCACATCGTCGAACTCGGCGTCAACGTCGTTCAACTCATGCCCGTTCACTCCTTCAATCTCCCCTACCACCCCGAGTACGAGTGGGGCTACATGCCGCACGATCTCAACGCGCCGCACGCCGGTTACGCCGCGGGGGTGGAACTCGAAGCGCCCATCCGCGAGTTCAAGCGGCTCGTTTCAACACTGCACGAGGCGGGGCTTCGCGTCACGCTCGATGTCGTGTACAACCACACCGCCGAGAAATGGCCCAACCGGCTCCGCTCATTCATGGCCCTCGCCCCGAAGCACTACTACCGCTTCCGCGAGGACGGCACCCCCTGGGACGGGAGCAACTGCGGCAACGAGTTCCGATCTGAATCCGTGCAGGGGCGACGATTCATCGTCGAGTCGTGCAAGTACTGGGTCACGGAGTACGGCGTCGACGGCTTCCGATTCGACCTCATGGGACTCATCGACCGTGAGACGATGGAGACCGTCACGCGCGAACTTCACGCGATTGATCCATCCATCCTCGTCTACGGCGAGCCGTGGGCCGGCGGGCCGACACCGATCGTCGTGGACGGCAAGGGGATGCAGCGCGGCCGGGGATGGGGCGCCTTCAACGACGACTTCCGCGACGGATTCCGCGGAGAGGTGTTCAAGCCCCGAGAGCCGGGGTTCCTCGCCGCGGGACGCAACGCGGAGCGATGCAAGTCCGGCATCCTCGGCGGCGTCACCACGTGGACCGATGCGCCCACGGAGTGCATCAACTACCTCGAGTGCCACGACAACCACACCCTCGCGGACCGCCTCGCCATCACCACGCCCCCCGAAACCAAGGTCGGGTTCCGACAGCGCATGGAGATGAACCTGATGGGCGCGGTCGCGCTCTTCACGAGCCAGGGAGTTCCTTTTATCCACTCCGGGCAGGAGTTCGGCCGCTCGAAGGACGGCGAGGACAACACATACAACCTCGGCGACCAGGTCAACAACATCCGCTGGCACGACAAGGCCGACCGACACGCGATCTTCGCCTTCTATCGCGCCATGATCGCCATGCGCCGCGAACACCCGATGTTCCGCCTCGCTACGAAAGAAGAAGTGTTGAAAGCGGTGAAGTTCCTCGACTCCGACCTCGGCCTGCTCATGCCCGCCGGCACACTCGGATGGATGGTCAGCGATGTCACCGGGAAGGACCCGTGGGCCGCCGCGATCATCATCCTCAACGGCGGCCACGAGAGCCGGAACATCCCGCTCCCCACGGGGCCTTGGCACGTCGCCGCGATCGACGGGCGAACGAACGAGGGCAAGATCGACGCCGCCGAGTCAATCGAACTCCAAGCACATTGGGGCGCGGTGCTTTACCGGGGGCGGTAAACCCGACAGGCGTCGAACTCGCCTTCCACCTTCGAGGACGTGGCGTATCCGTCCCATCACTCCCCGCTCGGCAGCGCCATCAGGCATGCTCGTGCGGCGTTCCGGGCCGGGGCGCTCATGGTGGTGAACGCCGCGCCGAAGTCGGCGGCGTCGGCGTAGCCCATCGCGCCGAGCGCCTGCGAGAGCATCATCATTCATCGGCGTCGCCACTCGCTGAGGGTTCACGGCCGGAGGACTGGAAATGGTCGAGCGCGCGGCGGTACAGGACGATCAGTGATGGTAAAGTGCCGGTGGACTCGCATCTCATCGGCCACTGAAATGACACTCACCAAGTTCTGACAAGATCGGGTGCCACGGTCCGACGGTCTTCACTTGGACCGTGGTTCGGTCACTTCGAAGAGACGGTAGAGGGGGTAGCACGGTCGAGTCCCGGAAGACTCAACCGTGGCACCCCGACAACCGGTGCTCAAGCTTGGTCGTGGAGCGTGCCACTCGCCGGGGACACCGATTACCGAAGACGGTAATCGGTGGCACGGGGATGGTCCCGCGGAACCGGTGCCACCCGCCTCTCCAAGCACTTCACCGCTGAGCAGCAGCGAAATGAGGATGGTGAGACCGATCACGGCGCGAGAAAAACTTGTCATCTGAGTGCCTCCTTCTTCGAACGATGAAAGGAACAGCGCAGACGACAGCCCAGACGCTACCGGGTCCGGGCACCGCGCGGGCAACGCGCAATCCAGCCACACTTGCTAACCGACGGTTCCCGGAGATTCGGTCATAACCAAAATCGACGCTATCTGTGTACGAATCTCCATAACTCGATCCACGTACGAGAGGCCCGTACGCGCCGAAAACTCCAAACCCCTGAAGGGTGACCCACTCTCGATAGCACCCGAGGTGTCCCACAATCCCCATGGAGACTGAACGCCTGAGTACGCCGCCACATCGGGAAGCGGGAACCGGAGCCGTCCGCCCGTGCTGGTCAGCCCACCATTCTGCGGCAACCCCGGCGGAAAGGGCTCGGTGTCCGCGGATGTAGAACACAACCAGTATCCCTCCAAACCCTCGCCATCGCGGTTTGGGTCAAAGTGGGAGGCCTTTAGCCATTCATCTTCCGTTGGGACCCAATAGCGAGCGCTGGGGGAGTGAGTCAATGCGGGATCCCAGTTGGGATCTTCGAACACCGACGTGTCGTACGCGCCGTTCTCAAACGCCTCGGGGGTCAGCGCCTTCCCGTTGTGCAGCCAGTTGACATACCGCGTGGCGAAGGCCCAGCCAACCTCGATGGGGCGGTTCTCGTTCTCCGGTGGCAGGAAGTACTGTCGATAGCCGGAGACGCCGATCAGTTGACTCGTGAACACGGGACCGGAAACAGCATCCTCCTGCACGTACGGCGCGAACGCCTGCACGAACTCGAACCACTCGGCGCCAGTCACTTCTGTACGGCTGATCTGATATTCGTGATCCACGCTCGCCAGCGACCGCGGCGGGGCCGGACCGACCGGGTCAAAGACATACGGCGCATTCCCCACATGCGTGATCGTCGCCCAGCGCTGCGCCTCGGGGATCGGGTGCTCCGCGTTCGCGGCGGCACCGGTAAGCACCATCGCCGCGAGGCCGAGAAGGAGCCGGAGCCTCGTGCCGCGCGTGTTCGTGTTCCCTCCTTCGCACGCCGAGGGTCCGCCGAGGTGCATGGTGTTGTTGTTGAAGCGCATCCCTCGCCTCCGATTCTTTTTCATCAAGCGGGGCCGCGCGGGAGTGGCGTGGCGGACCCGATCCGCCGCGGGCACTCGAAGCATGCCTCATTTTTTTCTGTCAAGTGAAATGTGCGCGCTTTGGGAAGAAAAGCAAGAAACCTTTCGGATTCTGCCTAAGAAATCCGCCCCGCCGCTCTCCTGCCCCCGCCTCTCCGCGCCCCTCACGCGACCGCGCCATTCACGAGTCCTGCGGCGCCTTGGCCTTTGCCCGCTCATACATCGCCTCAAACTCCCGGATCACCTTCTCGGGCGCCAGGTCCTTGAACACCCACTCCCGCCCCTTCGCGCCCATCGCGGGCAGCGCATCGCGATCCGCCAGCAGACTCCCCACCGCGCCCGCGATCGCCTCGGGGGTCGCTTCCGCGATCACCGCGCCGCCGCTGGACTGAAGTTCGGGCCAGATATCCACGCCGCGCGTCGTGACCACCGGCGTGCCGCACGCCAGCGACTCGACGAACACAAACCCGAAGTTCTCCTGGCTCGTCGGCAGCACGAAGAGGTCGCACGCCCGGTACAGCGAGAGTTTCTCCTCGTTCACCACCAGCCCGAGGAAGTGCGCCCGATCGCTCAGCCCGAGTTCCGTCACAAGCCGCTTCACCGATTCGACGTACGCCTCGTCGCCGCTCCCGGCGATCAGGATGTTCGCATCCACGCCGCGACTTCGCAGCAGCGCCCCCGCGCGCAGCAGCACGTCCAACCCTTTCTTCACGTGTACGCGAGAGAGGAAGAGCAGGTTGGGGCGCCCGCTCTCGAACACGGGAAACTTCGCCCGCGCCGCCCCCGGCCCCGGCAGGGTTTCGAACGGCCGGAGGTCCAGCAGGTTCGAGATCACGATCCCGCGCCCGCGCGGGAAATGCTTGCCCGATTGATCGAGTTCCGCCTGCGCCGTGCAGTGAACGAACGCCGCCCCCTCGAGCATCCGCCTCGCCGCAAGCCCCATCATCACGCGCTTCTTCAGCGCGCCCTGCGCCATGCACCAGTCGTCCAGTTGCCCGCGGAGGCTGACGACATAGGGCTTCCCCATCGCCCGGCAGATCGACGCCACGCGCGGCTTCGTCGGCTCCCACACGCCATGAATATGAACCACGTCGGCCCGCGCGACCAGGTCACGCATTTCGCGCCAGGGACGCATCGGCCCGAACGACCGCCCCTTCGCGTCCAGGCGGAGACCCGTGAGGACCGAGCGCGGTTTCGCGGGGTCGCCGGTTCGCCACGACGCCGGCACGCCCTCATCGTCATCACACACGAGGGTGACCTCGTGCCCGCGTCGCGCCAGCGTCTCGCACAGATCGACCACTGCGCGCGCCGGCCCGCCGATGGTGGCGCGAACCAGGTCAAGGTAATGCAGGATCCGCATGGGCAGGGGCTACCGTTCCGCGATGGACGACGCTCGGGTCGGTCGTATCGGCGCGATACTGTAGTGAGCCTCACCCCGGCGAACGACCGCCGCGAGTTATTCTCCCCGCGCAACTTCTGCCGCGAACTTCCTCCGAGCCGCGGGCGTATCCTGCCGATAGAACCTCCACTTCAGACGCTCACGATGATGAACGCCCCAGCACCAGAACCCACGCCGAGGCGAATCTTCCAGCGACTGGACACCGTCAACCCTTATCCATACTCGCTCAAGGAGTACGCCCGGCGCGCGCTCTGGGAGTTCGTCGGCACCCCCATGATCCGCCTCTCCTTCCGGAAGGCCGCCGGCTGGAGACGATTCTGGCTCCGACTCTTCGGCGGGCGGATCGCCGATTCATCGCACTTCAAGCCCACCACGCGCATCCGTCATCCCTGGCTCCTCAAGGTGGGGGAGCACAGCGCCATCGCCGAGCACGTCGAGGTCTACAACCTCGGCCCCATCGAGATCGGCGACCACTCGGTCGTCTCGCAGTTCGCCCACCTCTGCGCGGGCACGCACGACTACACCGTCCCCAGCCTCCCGCTGCTCCGTCCCTCCATCAAGATCGGATCAGGAGTCTGGGTCTGCGCCAACGCCTTCATCGGCCCGGGCGTCACCATCGGCGATAACAGCATGGTCGGCGCCGCCGCCGTCGTTACGCGCGACGTACCGCCCGGCGTCATCGTCGCCGGAAACCCCGCGCGCATCATCAAGGATCGCCCCATGCCGGGATTGAATCACGGGAACGCGCCGCAAGCCGAACACACCTCCGCAATCCGATGAACCCCGACACCGCCACTCCAACACCGACCGCGACGGGCAACGTCAGCGTCCTGGTCCTCACCAAGGACGAAGAGGGGAACATCGCGCAGTGTCTCGACGGCCTGATGTTCAGCAACGATGTGCTCGTCCTCGACTCCTTCTCCAAGGACCGCACCGTCGAGATCGCAAGGCGATATTCGAACGTCCGGGTCATGCAGCGCGAGTTCGACACGGAATACCTCCAGCGGAACTACGGCCTGCACCAGGGGAACTACAAGAACCCGTGGGTCTACGTCTGCGACGCCGACGAGCGAGTGCCCGACGATCTCCGGGAAGAACTGCTGAGCGTCGCGCGCGCTGAATCCTGTCCGCACGTCGGGTTCCGCCTCCGGTACAAGAACATCTTCATGGGGAAGTGGATCCGCCACGCCTCCAACTACCCCGTCTGGCTCATCCGCCTCGTCCGCCCCGAACGGGTCCGCTACGAGGTCCGCGAGACCAACGTCCACCCCATCATCGACGGCACCGTCGGCGAACTCCACGGACACTTCATCCATTACTCCTTCAACGCCGGACTCCGGCGCTGGTTCCTCAAGCACAACTTCTACAGCGACCGGGAAGCGCTCGAAGCCGTCCGCGTGCGCCAGAAGGGGCTGGCCTCCCTCAAGACGCTGCGGCATTCCGACCCGATCATCCGCCGCCGCGCCATCAAGAATCTCTCCTTCTTCCTGAAGGGGCGGGCCTTTCTCCGCTTCGTGCTCGACTACATCTTCCGGGGCGGGTTCCTCGACGGCGTCGCCGGATTCCGGTACTGCGCCATGATCTCGATGTACGAATACTGGATCGAACTCAAGATCCGCGAACAGGAGCGGCGCTGGACCACGAAGAACGAGGAATGCGTCGCGCGCATGCTCAGGGGAGAGCCGGGGTGAACCCAGGAAAGATCGACATCTTCGTTCCCACCCTCAACGAGGCGTCGCACATCGCCGAGACCGTCGAGAATGCGCGCAAGGTCGGAGAGGTGTTCATCCTCGACTCATTCAGCACCGACGGCACGCAGGAACTCGCGCGAAAAGCCGGCGCCCACGTCGTCGAGCACAAGTTCGAGTCCTACTCGCTCCAGAAAAACTGGGGACTCGACAACCTCCCCTTCACCGGCGAATGGATATTCATCCTCGACGCCGACGAACGGATCACCCCCCAACTCGCCGAGGAACTCGAGCGAGTCGTCCGCGACCCGGAGGCCGCCTCCGGGTACTTCGTCAACCGCGTCGTCATCTTCATGGGACGCCCCATCTGGCACGGCGGGCTGTACCCCTCCTGGAATCTCCGCTTCTTCAAGCGCGGCGCCTGCCGCTACGAGGACCGATCCGTCCACGAGCACATGGTCTGCAACGGACCCACCGGCTACCTCCGAAACCTCATGCTCCACATCCGGCGCGAGAGCATCTACGACTTTCTCCAGAAGCACGTCCGCTACGCCGACATGGAAAGCGACGAGTGGATCAAGTTGAAGACCGGCCAGGACAAGGCCGCACGCGCCAAGAACCTCTTCCGCGACATCCTCCGCTACCGCCTCTGGCTCCGACGGGATGTCTGGCCCATCCTCCCCCTCAAGCCGCTCATCCGGTTCATCTACATGTACTTCTTCCGCCTCGGCGTGCTCGACGGGCGCGCCGGATGGCACATGGCCTGCCTCATGGCCTCGTACGAGTACATGATCACCCTCCTGTACAAGGAAAAAATGCTCCGGCTCCGAGAGTCCGCCGGCGACACCACCCAGCGCCGATCAGACCCCCAGAACCTCGCGGCACGTGCCGAACCGCGCCTGCCCGAGCAGCCGACGTAACTTCGCCTCCGTCCCCCCGCAATTGAAGTAGCACTTGAAGTAACGATGCGGCGGCATCTTCACCCTCGGGCAATCCGGCGCAAAGTCGCGCGGATGCAGGTACACGACCGTCGGCCGGCCCGCCGCCGACTCCTGTCTCAGCCCGTAGTGAATCAGCGACGAGGGCAGCAGCCGCATGTACCCGCCGCCGCAGTAGCACAGCCGCGCCGGTCCAAATCGCGCGATCGACATCGGCAACTCAGGAATCGTCCGGCCGCTCGGCGCCGTGATGACGTGCGGCCCGGGAGTGCAGGCGTACCCCCCATGCCCGCGCGCCGCGGGAAAAAGAGAAGCGTCGTACCTCAGCCCCTGATCAAGAAGCACGTCAAAGGCCCACTCCGCTCCGCGAGTGATCGAGAAGGAGGGCGCGCGGAAGCCCCGGATGTCCGCGCTCGGCGCCGCGGCCCGGATCGCCGCGATCGAGTCCGCGATGTCCTTCGCGAAGACATCGGGCGACAGGCTGTACACACGCCGATGCCAGAAGGAGTGCGTGCCGATCTCATGCCCCGCGCTCGCGATCCGCCGCACCAGGTCGGGATGACGCTCCGCGATCCAACCCAGCACAAAGAACGTCGCCCGGACGTTCGCGTCCGCGCAGACCTTCAGGATGAGATCGGTGTATCGCTCCACGAGAGATGACTCCGCGGAGAGCCGCGGCCATTCATCGGGGTTCTCGACCGCCTTCACCTCGACAATGTGAAACCAGTCCTCGATATCGAAGGAGAGCGCGTGCAGGATGTTGCCGTTGGCTGGCATGGGTCGGTCATCTACCGCGGGGGCGCCAAGACATCAGAAGAAAGGGACGATTCCCGGAGAGGCGACCAATCGCTCTCGAAGTCCCGGCCGGGGACGACCAGGGCGCTGGACCAGGGTCAGGATGATGCGTCGTGGTTCTGTTTCGATCCGTGCTCATGGATGTCACCCGCGCCGACGCCTCGCTCCATCCGCCCGGCCCGTGGACGCCGGGGCAAACTAGAAGAACCGATGCCCGTTCGCCCGGAACCGCCGCACATCCTCCGCCGTCGGCATGCTGAAGTGGGTCATCCGGCTCGCGTCGTTCGGCATCGTCTCCACCGGCACGCCGCGCTCCGCCGCTTCCTCCACCTTCCGGACGCACTCGATGATGCACTCCGCCGCGAGGTCCTTCGACCGCGCCATCACGTCCTCCAGCGTGTCGTGCGGCCAGATCCGATACCGCCTCTGCACCACGATCGGTCCGTTATCAAGCTTCGCATCGACGAAGTGAACCGAGACGCCCCCCTCCTTCTCGCCGTTCGCAAGCGTCCAGAACGAGGGCATCAGCCCGCGATACTTCGGCAGGAGCGCGCCGTGACAGTTCACGATCCCGTGCATTGTCTGCTCGCGCAGCGCCTTGCGGTACATCTGCGTCCCGCTGATCGACACGATGAAACTCACGCCCTTGTCCCGCAGGTGCTTCAGGAACGCCTCGGAGTTCACGTCGCAGGGTCCGTCCACCGGCACGCCGTACTTCCTCGCCACCGCGCCGATGGAATAGCACCTCGACGTGGAACCCAGCACCCCGTTCACGATCTTGCCCAGGACCTTTGCCGACCCCTGCTCCCAGCACTTCTTCAAGAAGTACACCGGCCCGTACAGCCGGTAGAACTCCGCGAGCGTCTGCGCGAACGACTTCTTCGCCTGCGTGATCGGCTGGAGATTGATCCCCGCGGTCGAATCCGCGAACTCGCGCAGGTACTTGTCCAGCACCTTCGTCAGGTAGCGCCCCTCGTCCTGGATAAAGACATATTTCGTCAGCGGCATCGGTCGAATCCGTTCGCTCGGCTCACAGCCCCGCCTCCATCAGGTCGCAGAACTTCGCGCACAGCGCCTCCTTGCTCATGTCCCGGTCGATGTACGCCTTGGCCCGCCCGCCCATCGCGGCCAGTTCGTCCCGCCCCATCCGCGCGATCGAGCGGATCGTCGCCACCGCGCCGTCCACGTCGCCGTGCGAAATGTGCCACCCGGCGTTGTTGTCGCGGATGATGTCGCTCGCGTGACACGGATCGGGCGCCACCAGCAGGATCGGCCGGCTCACCGCCATCGCCCCGTAGATCTTGCAGGGATGCACCACCCCCACCACGTCGTTGCCCACCGTCACCAGGTGGACATCCGCCGCGCTCAGCGAGTACCGGAGGTCCTTGAACGGCTGGTAGGGCAGTGAACGCAGGTTCGCGGGCTTGTGCTGCTCGATCGCCTGGTCCACGTCCTTCTTGCCGACGCCCCCCCCGATGAACATGAAGAGGATGTCCTTGTCCTCCGGGTTCTTGTCCATCTTCAGCGCCGCTTGCACCAGGGTCGTCACCGGGGTCGAGTACCCGTGATTGCCGGAATACATCAGCACGAAGTGACCGTTCAGGCCGTGCTTCTCGCGGAACGGATTCTTCTCGTGCGGCACGACATCGAGCGTGTCCTCATGAGGCCAGGGCGGCATGATCGTCATCCGCCCCTTCAGCCGCGCCTGCTGCGCCGGGTTGAGCTTCTTCAGCAGGCGATCCGCCATGAAGCGGTCGAGCGGGATCACGTGGTCCGACCGCGCCAGGACGAACCGCTGCAGAGCGTTCAGCATCTTCGCCGCGAAACTGTCCGCGCGCATCTTCCCGAGTTCAATCATCTGGTCCGGGTTCAGGTCCATCACCCAGTACTTCAGCGGCACGCGACGAACCATCTGCGCCACCGCCGCCGCGAACCCGCACATCGGAGGCGACGTGCTCACGAGGATCGCCGCCAGCCGGCGCGTCGTCAGCCCGGCCCACAGGCAGTGCAGCATGAAGATCCCCATCGCCAGCGCGCGGACCGCAAGGCTCTTTTTCCCGAAACTCGACCACGGCCGACGGTACACCTCGACCCCGTCGCGCACCTCGAAGCGCTCGTAGCGGATCGTCGGATCGTCGTACCCGCGGTCCGACGTGACCACCTTCACGCGCCACCCCCGACGCGCCAGTTCCGCCGCCGCGTCGTGCATGTGCTGCCCCACGCTCGCCGGGTCGGGCGGGTACACCTGCGACAGGATCAGGAACGTTCGGCCGCTGCGCTTCAAGGGATCGCTCACGCTTTCTCTATCGGGAAAACGAGCCGGGGTACTGCGGCCCCGGCTCGAATGGTTCAGAGTTGCAACACGCGGGCGAGGCGCCCGCCCCACCGGCTTACCGCGCGCCGACGGGCACCTTGCTCGTCATCTGGTCGTGGATCCAGCGGTACGTCTTCTCCATCCCGACGCGGAGCCGGGTGTTCGGCTCCCAGTTCAGCAGTTGCTTGATCTTGGTGTTGTCCGAGTTCCGCCCCGCCACCCCCTTGGGAGCGTCCAGCTTGTAGTTCCGCTTCAACTTGATCCCCGCCAGGTCCTCGACGATGTCCACCAACTGGTTGATCGACACGAGCTCGCTCGAACCGAGGTTGATCGGCTCCAGCACGTGCTCGCTGTCGGTGATCATGTTGATCCCCTTGATGCAGTCGTCGATGTACATGAACGACCGCGTCTGCGAACCATCGCCCCAGATCTCGATCTCGTGCTTGCCCTCGAGTTTCGCCTTGATCACCTTCCGGCAGATCGCCGCCGGGGCCTTCTCGCGCCCGCCGTCCCACGTGCCGTGGGGGCCGTACACGTTGTGGAACCGCGCCACCCGCGTCGGCACGCCGAAATCCTCGCGGAAGTGCCGGCACATCCGCTCGGAGAAAAGTTTCTCCCAGCCGTAGCCGTCCTCGGCCATCGCGGGATAGGCGTCCTCTTCCTTCAGCGCCGTCACGTTCGCGTCCTTCTGCTTCTCCGCGTTGTACACGCACGCCGACGAGGAATAGAAGAATCGCTTGACCCCGACCTCCTGCGCCACCATCAGCCCGTGCGTGTTCGGCAGAACGCTGAGCATGCACAACGCCTTGTTGTTCTCGATGAACCCCATCCCCCCCATGTCCGCCGCCAACTGGTAGATCCGGTCGGCCCCCTTGTACGCGCGGCGGCAGTTCTCAAGACCCTTCAGGTCCAGCTGGAGATTCTCCGCCTGCGGATGCACCTGGTACCACTCGTCCTGGGGCTTAATGTCCACCGCCCGGACGCGATACCCCTGCTCCAGCAGGTTCTTCGCCAGCCACCCGCCGATGAACCCGCCGCCGCCGCCCACCACCGCCAGTTCGCCTCGTGCCATCTCGGTCATCCTTCCAAAGTATGGTGCCCTGCCGGGCCGCTTCCGCGGGACCGGTTCTCGATCTCTCTTGCTCGGCCAGAATCGCCGTCGGCTCTTGTCGAGCAGCCAACGAACAACCCTTCTCCAAGCCCTCCACCCCCAAACCCACCAAAGGGGGACATACGTTATCCGGCCCGCCCGCCACCAGCGAACCGCCTCGACCGCCGCCACAACGCGCTCCAAACACCAACCAAACACGACGCGGCGATCTTGAGTACTACGTATCCGACAGGCTGGCCGTTCATCCCGGCCGGTGCTTCTCGATCGCCGCCGACAACGAACGCGCCGAGCAGTCCCACGTCAGATTCTTCAGCACGTGGTCGCGCAGCGCCGACCGCCTCGGCGTCCCCCACGCACGCATGAACGCCGACCGGATCGACTCCACGCTCGTCGGATCGCAATAGTGTCCCCACTCGAGGAAGTAGTCCGGCGGCCCGCCGCGGTTCGTGATCACGATCTCCGCCCCGTACACCGCCGCCTCCAGCGCGACCAGCCCCGTCCCCTCGTGGTGGCTCGGCAGGCAGAACACCTTGCACCCCGCATACAACGATTGCAGCACCGCGCGCTCCATGAACCCCAGCATCACGATGTTCCTGAATCGATCCGCGAGCGACTTCAGCCGCTCGAGCACCTCGCCGGGCTGCGCAGGTCCCGCCAGGTACAGGGGCAACCCCGTCGGCCCCACCGCCTCGCACAGCGCCACCGCGTTCTTGTTCACCGTCGCGTACCGGCTCACGTGCAACGCGTACTCCGAGGGCAACCCGAACTTCTCGCGCGCCAGCCCAGGCTCCGCCTCCGGCGGGGGATCGATCCCGTTCAGCACAATCTCAACCTTCTCCGCGTCAATTCCCAGCCCGCGAACAATCCGATCACGGTCGTACACCGACCGCGCCATCACCGCGTCGCTCCCCTCGCACTGATCCTTGAACAACCGGGGCACGTTGAAAAAGCGCGGGATCATCCGCCCCGCCTCCGCCGCCAGCCGATACTTCCAGATCGGCTCGTTCGTGTCGATCTGCGGCGCGAAGGTCAGCATCTTCAACGGGTGCGGCCGCTTGTGCTCGATCTGAAAATGAGCGCACCCGCCCTGGAAAAAATGCACGCAGTCGAGCGACGACGCCTCGGTCAGGTTCCAAGGCTCCAGCAGCGCCACATCGTGCCCGAGTCGGCGCAGCCCCTCCGCCTGCCCGATCGCCTGCGAACGCACTCCGTTGCTCACGCCGTCCAGCGCGTGCGTCGCGGGAAGTAGGAAGCCGATCTTCATCTCACGGCGCCTTCGGGATCATGAGGAACCACAAAGGCTGGAACGAACGGTCCTCTTCCATCGCCAGCATCGCGTCCTCGCCCGTCAGCCCAACCCCCTCGGGCAGGTCCGACGCCACCCGGGGCCGCCCGCGGAAATCCTCGATCGTGTGCGTCGGACCGAATCGCTCGCGCAGCCGACCCGACACCCCGGGACAAAATGGATCGTGCGTCTCAACCAGGATCACCGCGCGCTTCAACGCGGGGATCTCGTCCGGCCGCAGCAGCACGTCCTCGTACCCCTCGCAATCGCAGATGACCAGCGGGCGCTTCGGCCCGTCCAGCGCCTGCTTCAGCAGCGCGGGATCACACGTCCCGCGCGCCTCCACCCGGCCGCCCACGCCGTTCAGCGCCGCCAACTCGACCATCAGGTGACGGATCGGGTTCTTCATCTCGAACGAGATCACACGCAACTTCGGGTTCCGCCACGCAAGCCCGACCGAGTAGTACCCCTCCGCCCCGCCGACATTCACCGCGACGTCCAGGTCCATCGCCAGCAGGCGCTCCGTCACCCCCGCCAGTTCCATCTCGTACACACCGAGCAACTTGGGCAGATAGTTGCCCGGAGTCGGCGACGGTATGTGACTCATCCCCTTGAACGGCCCCGAGATCACCGTTCGCGGCCGACCGAGCCGCTCGAACACGCGCGCCCACGACGCACGCTGCGCCCGGTACTTCGCGTTGCTCGCCGTGATCGCCGCGTCGTACAGCGCGTGCGACAGGCCGCCCGGGAGCGACTGGTACAAACCCTTGAACATCCTTTTGAGCGGCATGCGACCGAGTATATCGGTCGTATTCGCTCGCTAATCAATCATCACGGCGCCGGAGGCGCCAGCCCCGATCCGAACCGGAATCGAGCCGCGAACTTCGCCAGCCCCGGCAGCCGTCTCAGCCTCGGACCCATCCGGTGCGACAACTCGACCCACACGTCCGGCGCGAACCACCACAGCAGCGGCACGTAGATCAACCCGACCACCACCGGGATCGCCGCCAGAAGCACGACTTCCCTCAGGGGGAAGCCCAGCACCCGCGGCATCGAGGGCATCACGAACTCCAGGCTCCACGCGGGAACAGCCGCCACCGCCGCCAGCAGCATCGCCGGCAGCATGATCCGCGCCACATCCTCAACCGTGCCGCCGATCCGCCGCAGCGCAAAGAAACAATCGAGCGACGTCGCCGTCGCCAGCGCCCCCGCGACCGCCAGCGCCACCGTCGTGATGTCCCCCCACTTCGCCGCCGCGAACACCACGCAGCAATACCCCGCCGCGTACCCGATCGCCGAGCGCAGATAGAACCGGTACCGCCCCTGCACCTGGATCAGGCTCCGGCTCGGGTTCCACATCATGTGCGCCGCCATCCCCAGGCTCAGGATCTGAAGCGCCGGGATCGACCCCAGCCACTTCTCGCTCTGCACCAGCCCGCGGATGAAGGGGCCGGCCGCCGCCGCCTGCAGGAAGCACAGCGGCGCGCCCAGGAACATCAGCGTTCGCGCCGCGCGGATGAACGCGCTCCGCAGACGCGCCGGATCGTCCTGCATCCGGCTCATCACCGGGAACAGCACCCGCGCAAAGTTCAGGCTCAGCAGCACCGCCGTCTGCAACGAAAGGTTGTACGCAAAGAAGTACGCCCCGACATACGCCTCGGAATGAAACAGTCCCAGCGCCAACTTGTCGCCCTGCGCCATGATGTTCATCACCGCCGCCGACGCGACAAGGATCACCGCCGGCCGCAACAGCCGCAGCGAACGCGACAGCCGGGGCCTCCACGTCACCCGCGGCCGCGTCAGCCACCACGCGCACGCCGTCCGCGCCACCGACATCATCAGCATCGACAGCGCGAACGAGTACGCCCCGAATCCAAGCAGCGCCAGCATGAGCGTGCAGGACAGGTACCCGATCGTCTGCCCGCACAGGAGAAACGCCATCGCCTTGAATCGAAGGCCCTGCTGCAACGCCGCGTCCGGCACGATCCCCAGCGCGTTGATCGGAGCGGTCAACGCGAGCAGAAGGATCAGGTGCGCCACCACCGGCCCCTTGCCGTACGCCGCCGCCGCGATCGGCGCCGCCGCCGCCATCGCCAGACCCGCCGACAACCCCGTCACCAGGCTCAGCCAGATCGCCGGACCCGACCACACCCGCAACTTCTCGCGACGACGGACCAGAACCTCGCGCAGACCATACGACTGCACAAGGTCCGCGAACGTCGACACCGTGAACGCCAGCGACAGCAACCCGAAATCGTCCGGCCTCAGCACGCGCGCCAGCGCAATCTGCCCCACGAACCCGACCACCTTGGTCGCCAGGCCCATGAAGGTCATCCAGAAAAATCCACGCGCCGTCGCGGCGGCCAGCGCCGGAGTCTGCCCGCTCATGCCCACCCCCCCGATCGGCACGGACAACCAACTTCAACTTTGCGCCTCGTTGCCATCCTCAACAATGCTTCCTCTGCGCGCTCCGCGCCCCGGCCTCGGAGGCCTCAATGCATCTGCCCGGGATTCCGGGGCAACTCGTGCCCAGCGTCCCGCAACGTCTTCTCGCGCCGCGCCTGCTCCAGGTCCGCCTCCGCCATCATCACCGCCAGCGACTTCACGTCAACCGAGGGCGACCACCCGAGCGCCGTGCGGGCCTTCGTCGCGTCCCCCTGCAGCGCATCCACCTCCGCCGGCCGGAAATACCGCGGATCAATCTTCACCAGGCTCTTCCAGTCAAGACCCAGGTGCCCGAACACCATCTCCCCGAACTCCCGCACGCTGATCGACACCCCCGTCGCGATCACGTAGTCCGCCGGCTTCTCCGCCTGGAGCATCATCCACATCGCCCGAACATAGTCCCCCGCAAACCCCCAGTCGCGCTTCGCCTCCAGGTTGCCCAGGTACAACTCCTTCTGCAACCCCAGCTTGATGCGCCCCGCCGCCCGCGTGATCTTCCGCGTCACGAACGTCTCCCCGCGCCTCGGCGACTCGTGGTTGAACATGATCCCGCACGACGCATGCAGACCGTACGACTCGCGGTAGTTCACCGTGATCCAGTGCGCGTACGCCTTCGCGCACGCATAGGGCGACCTCGGATAGAACGGCGTCGTCTCCCGCTGCGGCGTCTCGACCACCTTCCCGTACTGCTCCGAACTCGACGCCTGGAAGAACCGGACCGGCCGACCCGTCTCCTGCTGAAAGTTCCGCACCGCCTCCAGCAACTTCGCCGTCCCCGTCGCCACCACGTCCGTCGTGTGGATCGGCTGATCGAACGACACCCGCACATGACTCTGCGCCGCGAGGTTGTACACCTCCCCCGGCCCCACCTGCCGCACCAACTTCGCCAGAACATTCCCGTCCGTGATGTCGCCGTAGTGCAGCACCAGCCGACGGTTCGCCTCGTGCGGGTCCTGGTAGATGTGCTCCAGCCGCGCCGTGTTGAACGATGAGGCG
The DNA here is from genome assembly GCA_016795005.1 of Phycisphaerae bacterium. Taxonomy (GTDB): domain Bacteria; phylum Planctomycetota; class Phycisphaerae; order Phycisphaerales; family UBA1924; genus JAEUIV01. The sequence goes on along the minus strand of JAEUIV010000128.1, from coordinate 4,417 downwards.
CGCCGGATGATTCCGTGAACCTCGTACCCCTTCTCGAGAAGGAAATCCGCGAGGTAACTGCCGTCCTGGCCGGTGATGCCGGTGATGAGTGCTTTGGGTCGGTCGGGCATGAAGAGTCTCTTGGCGGGCGCCTCGGGCGAGCAGATTACTATCGCACCTTCATACTCCGAACTTCGTTTCTGTGAGCGTAGATCCGAAAAAACCCCGTGTTCAGGCCTCACAGCGAAACACAATCGTTGGGGTTGCCTTGCTTATCGCCAGAACAGCGGTATATTTCAGGTGGATTTTCTGGATCGGGCAAGAGGAGCGGGCCATGAAAACCAACTGCGGGCTGACTGAGGTGATCGCCGGCGTCACGCGGCTTGTGATCGGGACTCTGTGGTTTACTGCACTTCTCACGCTGTCACCGACCCCGGCAAATGGCGCGCCGCTGTCAAAGCTATCGACATCCGAGATAATTACTTCGCCAACCGGCGATGGATTTTTGACGGTGGATATTAGCGGGACACCAAGCGTTGATGGGCTGGGCTCGCAAAATAATCATGTTGTATTCTTGCAGTTGCCGGAGTACACAATTTATCTCATCGGCATCGGCTGGGATGTTACACTTCAAACGGTCATTCCAAGCTCGAGGCGCTCCGAGATTGGCGTGCGGATCAGCAACTCGGCGAACGTGCCGGGAACTGGCTTTACTCTCACTCCGGGGCTTGACGCAACACCGGGTGGACCTACTCCATACAGCAGCAACCGAGTGATTCGTCTTTCAGAGGTCGGGCTCCCGAACCTAAACGTTCTGCCAGATCGGCTACTCAGGCTCGAATTCCTTGAGACTGTGGACAATGCGCCGGGTGCGGTCGATGGCTTATGGACCAGTGGATCGCTGGTGTTCGAGACGATCATCGATCCAATTCCGTCCGCCGGTACGAATGCGCTCTTTTTGGTGGGCGCAGTTCACGCTGTGCGGCGATTCAGAAGTCGACCCAATGAGCGAGCGAACAGCCGCAATTCCATGCGGTGAAGACTGGCAGCGCGAGAGCGAACTACGCTGGGTGGAGTGTCAGGGACACCCGAGAGTTGCTTCTTCTTCCAAACATCCAGGGGCATTCCATGTGCATGGAAAGGAGGCCCAATCGTTTGCAGCAAGAAGGTTGTAAACCAAAGCGTAGTCGTTCTCGTCAACGACTCCATCGCAATTGATATCTCCTTGACACCATTCATGGTTAGCCACGCATGAGGAGCAGGTCGCGCAATCGAGTGATTCGTTATTGTTTGCCTCGAGTATGGCGCTGATAAACGTTAAGTCTGCCTCGTCAACAACGCCGTCCGTATCCGCATCGCCGTAGCACCCCTTGTTCGTGGTGCATGGAACGCCTCCAAAGGCACCGGAGATGCTCATGAGTGCCAGGTCACCCGCATCTCCGGCACATCCGTTTCCATTCAGATCTCCCATACAGCGACAGTTCACTTCGTGCGGCAGCCAGGCTTCCAACCAAGCACGGTCGACAGAATTCTCGACGCCATCCGGGATGCCATCAGGGGGTTCATATGGAGGATCGTGGGGCTGCGTCATGTTCACACACCCCCTCGGCCGACACGGTTGGCAGAGGAACTCTGAAGATTCGGGATCGGAGAAAAACTGGTGCCGCACGGCGATCAGGTAACCACAGGACAAAACACCGACGAGCACCAGCGAGTCATCCGGTCCCTCGACCGCGATCGCGCCTCCCGAATCGTGAAGGTTGGGTCCCGGAACACACGCCCCGCCGCAGGACGCTGATGGGATTACGATCGGGAACGCATCGCCGCGCCCGTCCGTCTTGCAGTTGATGAAGTCGATGGTCGTCATCGCTGCGCGGAGCGCATTTGCATCGGCGTCGTTGCAGTCGAACCCCCATCCAGCGATATACGCTGATTCACCCCGGCACACTCCGGCCTCAATCGGCGATTTGATCTGCATCGGGGTGAAGAAGCACAGCAGGAGTTCCAGGTAGCCGGAGTCGATCGTGCCGACCACCACGCCGTCCTTGTCAGGCCCGGGACAGAACTCCGCGAACTCCTCGTCCGGCAGTGTGAAGCAGGTGATCGGAACGCGCCACCATTCGGTTTCGTTGGGTCCGACACAGATCGGCATGCAAGGGGGATTCGGCCCCACCTCCGGGCACAGGAAGTACGCGTACCAGGTGTTCGATCCCACGCAGGCGCCAGCCGAGCCGTTGTCGTCGATGAAGTGCCGCGCGGAAACGATGCCGTAGTGCGTCCCCTGACCATTCGTCCATGTCACGAACGTGCCGGAGCCTTCGACGAACCAGTCCTCATCTGCGGCGACGTTCTGGCGCTGGATTCCGCACACCGCGTGGAACCACTCGTCCGTCGGCACCGACCCGCACTTGACGGCCCGCGCCTCCGGGCACGCGATGGCCACAACAAGCCCGAGGACCGGCACGAAGAATCGTTGAGGTATGGGATCCCCTTTCTCCAAGACAAGGCGTCGAGCATCGCTCGAGGCGCGCAGAATATTCGCTTTCGCGGAGTTTGCCCGTCCTTCGCGCGAACCCGACCCGCTGCCGCGTCGATACAATCCCTGCCCCTTCGCTCCCGGGCGATAGGCGTCTGTTCCGAGCACGATTCCGCACTCCCCGTACCGCATGTCCCAGATCAAACGCATCCTCGTCACCGGCGGCGCCGGCTTCCTCGGCTCCCACCTCTGCGAGCGCCTCGTCGCCGAGGGGCACGATGTCATCTGCCTCGACAACTTCTTCACCAGCCAGAAGTCCAACGTCGAGCACCTCCTCGGCAAACGCAACTTCGAACTCGTCCGCCACGACATCACCCTCCCCTACTGGCTCGAGGTCGATGAGATCTACAACCTCGCCTGCCCCGCCGCCCCGGGCCACTACCAGTACAACCCCATCAAGACCATGAAGACGAGCGTTCTGGGCGCGATCAACGTCCTGGGCATGGCCAAGCGATGCAAGGCGAAAGTCCTCCAGGCCTCCACCAGCGAGATCTACGGCGACCCCGAAGTCCACCCCCAGCCCGAAACCTACAAAGGCTCCGTCAACACCCTCGGCCCGCGCGCCTGCTACGACGAGGGCAAGCGCGCCGCCGAGACCCTCTTCATGGACTATCACCGCTCGAACAAGGTCAACATCCGCATCGTCCGCATCTTCAACACCTACGGCCCGCGCATGCACCCCTACGACGGCCGCGTCGTCAGCAACTTCATCCGACAGGCCCTCGCCAACGAGGACATCACCCTCTTCGGCGACGGCTCGCAGACCCGATCCTTCTGCTACCGCGACGACCTCGTCGAGGGCATCATCCGCACCATGAACGCCCCCGACTCCTTCATCGGCCCCGTCAACATCGGCAACCCCGGCGAGTTCACCATCCGGCAACTCGCCGAACTCACGGTCGAGATGACCGGCTCGAAGTCGCGCCTCGTGCAGAAACCCCTCCCCGCCGACGACCCGAAGCAGCGACAGCCCGATATCACGCTCGCCCGGAAGCACCTGGGCGGCTGGGAGCCGAAGATCCCCCTCCGCGAAGGACTCAAGAAAACCATCGAGTGGTTCCGGTCGATCGACATGAGCCACTACCGCGCCCCCACGCCGAACTACTGACCCTTCACCACACAGGACACAGAAAAGAGAACTGGCAGTCGATATACACCTCGCAGATGGACACACATACGGGCAAGCCATTTGATTCTGATTCAATCCGTGCCCATCGGTGCCATCCGTGCCCCGGCCTTCCGCATGCCTCGGCGCCTCTGCGGCAAACGAATCCCTCCCGGAGTTGAACCATGCGTCTCACCATGATCGGTACCGGATACGTCGGCCTCGTCACCGGCGTCTGCTTCGCCAACACCGGCAACGACGTTGTCTGCTTCGACGTCGACCAGAAGAAAATCGACCTCCTCAACAAGGGCGGCTGCCCCATCTACGAGCCGGGCCTCACCGAGATGATGGCCAAGAACGTCGAGGCCGGACGACTTGTCTTCACCACCGACTCCACCAAGGCCTACCGCGACGCGGAGATGGTCTTCATCTGCGTCGGCACACCCACCGGCGCCAACGGCGACACCGACATGAAGTACGTCTGGGCCGCCGCCGATGACATCGGCCGCGTCATCAAGGCCGCCGGCCCGGGCGCCGAGCCGAAGGTCGTCGTCGTCAAGTCCACCGTCCCCGTCGGCACCACCCACGCCGTCCGCGAGCGCATCCGCAGGATCGTCGGAAACCTCCCCTTCTCCGTCGCCGACAACCCCGAGTTCCTCAAAGAGGGCGCCGCCATCAACGACTTCCTCAAGCCCGACCGCGTCGTCGTCGGCGTGGACGACGAACGCACCGGCGCCCTCATGCGCGAACTCTACGAACCCTTCGTACGCCAGGGACACCCCATCTACATCATGGAT
>JAEUIV010000126.1 GCA_016795005.1 Phycisphaerae bacterium | reverse complement strand
AGGGAGACCAGGGGCGACGTCAGCCGCGACAGCAGGCGCAGCGGGATCGCGAGGGCCGAGGCGATCGCTTCCGGCGCCATCAGCGCGAGTCGCTTGGGAACCAGTTCTCCCAGCACCACGGAGAGGAACGTGATCGAAAGGACGACGACACCGATCGAGAGCGGCTGGCTGATCGCGCGGAGTTCCGGGACTCCTTGAATCGCGCGTCGGACATATTCCGCGACGGACGCTTCGCCCACGGCGCCCATCAGGATGCCGATCAGCGTGATGCCCACCTGCACCGTCGACAGGAACCGGGTCGGCGACGCGGACACCGCCAACGCCGCCGCCGCGCCGCGATGGCCGGCGTCCGCTCGCTGTTTCAGCCGGACGCGCTGCGACGACACCATCGCGGTCTCCGACATCGAAAGCACGCCGTTGAGCACCAGCAGCAGAAGGATGATCAGGATGTCCATCAACACAGTGTAAAGGCGGACCCCTTACACTCCATCCGTGCAGCCGGAGAAGGCGGACATTGCGGTGATCGGCGCCGGCGCCGCGGGGCTGATGGCCGCGATCGCCGCGGGCAGGGAGGCGCGCCGGTCTCTCCGAGTGGTCGCGCTCGACGGCGCTCGAACGCTCGGCGCCAAGATCCTGGTCGCCGGAGGCGGGCGCTGCAACGTCACGCACCACGAGGTGAGCGAGGCCGACTTCGCCGGCGCCTCGCGCCACGCGATCAAGCAGGTGCTCCGAGCCTTTGATGTCCCCTCAACGGTCGGTTTCTTCCGTGACATCGGCGTCGAACTCAAGCGGGAGGAAACGGGGAAACTGTTCCCCGTCACCGACAATGCCCGCACGGTCCTCAACGCGCTCCTCACCGCCGCGCGCGAGGCGGGGGTCGAGATTCGGCATCCATTCCGCGTCGATCGCATCGTTCGCGGCCCGGGGCACGGATTTCTAGTCACCGAAGCCGCGAGTCAAGCGGTTTCGTCCGGCGGGCCGCGCGCACTCGAGGCCTCCCGCGTCATCCTTGCGACGGGGGGCCGGGCGTTGCCCAAATCGGGGTCCGACGGTCACGGCTACACCATCGCCCGCTCGCTGGGCCACACCATCACGCCGGCGATCCACCCCGCGCTGGTCCCGCTCCTGTTGCCCGAGGGACATTTTCTCCGCGCGCTCTCGGGCGTCACGTTCAACGCCACGCTCGAACTCCGATCGCCGACCGGGAAGCGGCTCGTTTCCTTCACCGGCTCGACGCTCTGCACGCATTTCGGACTTTCAGGGCCGAGTGTCCTTGACATCAGCCGGCACTACCTGTCCGCGTGCGAGGCCGCACGGACAACGCCCGGCGGCGAAGACCCGCAGGCAAGCCTGTTCCTCAACTGCCTTCCGTCGGAGCCCGCCGACATGCTCGATGCGCGGCTCGTCGCGCTCGGCATGCGAACGCCCGCTTCCTATCTTCGCGAACGGTTCCCGGAACGCCTGGCGCACGCGCTTTGCATCGAAGCGAGGGTTGATCCGGGTGCGCCGGCGTCAGCCTTGACGCGCGACCAGAGGCGGTCGCTTGTCCGCACGGTCACGGAGCTGCGCTTGCCCATCACGGGCGACCGTGGATTCACTCACGCGGAGGCGACCGCGGGGGGCGTCCCCCTGTCGGAACTCTTCCTGCAGTCCATGGAGAGCCGCATCACCCCGGGGCTGCACATCATCGGCGAACTCTGCGATGTGGACGGCCGGATCGGCGGCTTTAATTTCCAGTGGGCATGGTCCAGCGGGCATGTGGCTGGTGAAGCGGCGGCCCACAGCCTTCAGCGGGCAGGATCCACGCGGGGATGAGCGGCGCGCTCGCTTTCGGCAGCCCGATCTCGCTCTACACTGATGCGGTGACACTGCTCTGCGTTCCCATACTGGTCCACGACGTCAACGTTGCGCTGGCCGAGGCACGGTCGGCGAGGATCGCCGGCGCCGACCTCGTCGAGTTCCGCGTCGATCCGTTATTTCATGGAGAGGGAGATGAGGAAGGACTGGCGTCGATCACCCGCCTGGTCGATGAATCGCCCCTCGCATGCATCGTGACGTGCCGCCTCGCCGCCGAGGGAGGCGAATATGAAGGCGAGGAGGCCGCCCGAGTGGTGCTCTGGGAGCACCTCGGCACGGCGCAGGGCACACGGCTCAGCCCGAAGCATCCGCCGCGGTACATCGACGTGGAACTCGCGACCTATCAGCGTTCGGCGAACCTCCGCCAGAAGATCGCGCTCGCGGTCGATCACGAGGCCCAGCGGCGCGATCTCCACACCTCGCTCATCCTCAGCGCCCACGACTTCAACTCCAGGCCGCTCAACCTCCTGAGGCTTGTCGCCGAGATGGACGCGGCTCCGATCTCGCGCGTCAACAAGATCGCCTGGCGTGCCCGGTCGATCCGGGACAACATCGAGGCTTTCGAACTCCTCCAGCACCGGTCGCGCCCGACCATCGCGGTGTGCATGGGAGAGTTCGGGCTTCTCTCGCGCATCCTTGCCCCCAAGTTCGGCGGCTTCCTGACCTTTGCCTCGCTCCGCGACACCTCGACCACCGCGCCCGGACAGCCAACCATCGCGGACCTGCTAGGCCTGTACCGTTTCCGCTCGATCAACCCGGAGACACGGGTGTTCGGTGTCATCGGCTGGCCGGTCGCCCAGTCGCGGTCGCCCCACCTCCACAACGCAGGGTTTGAAGCGATCAACTTCAACGGCGTATACGTTCCGATGCCCGTCCCGCAGGAATGGGAGCACTTCAAGTCAACGCTTCACGCGCTGCTTGACTTCAAGGCGCTGGATTTTCGCGGCGCCAGCGTGACCATCCCCCACAAGGAGCACCTGGTCCGATTCGCCCGCGGGGATTCATCGCGCCAGTGGACCATCGATCCGCTCGCGGCACGCTGCGGCGCCGCCAACACCATCGTGGTGAATGATGATGCGTCGTGCCGCGCCTTGAATACCGACGCAACGGCCGCTTCGGAGACGCTCCGCGAGTCGCTGGGCGACGATTGGGCTTCGCATCGCGTGGCCATCCTCGGGGCGGGGGGAGTGGCTCGCGCGGTCGCCGCCGCGGTCGTGGAAGCGGGGGGGCGCGTCGCGGTCCACGCGCGCAATCGGGACCGCGCCGATCGGCTTGTGGCGGACCTGAGCGATGGGGGGGTATCGCGTGGGGCGCTCACCGTGGGGGATTGGGGCGCCCTGGCCGATCTCGGCGCCTCGGTCGTTGTGAACTGCACCCCGATCGGGATGTCGGGCCGCCCGGATTCGGCCGAGTCGCCGCTTTCCTTACAGGAACTTCGCAAACTCGGAGCAGTCGCCCTGATCTTTGACACCGTGTACAACCCGCCCGAGACGCCTCTGCTGCGTCAGGCTCGCGATCTGGGGCTGAAAACCGCGGGAGGGGCCGAGATGTTCGTCGCCCAGGCCGCGGCCCAGTTCGAAGCGTGGACCGGTCGGCCCGCGCCAAAAGCACTCTTCCGCAGCGTCCTCCTTGAAACTCTTGCAACCGATGCAACGTAGGATTTAGTCGTCATGGCCAGAGAGCCGGTGCTCTATCCCCGGATCTACCCCTGGTACGTCGTGCTGGCGACGCTCGACGTTCTTCTCACCTGGCTGATCCTGACGAGTTTCCACGGCATCGAACTCAACCCGATTGCCGCGGGCGTTATTCACTCCGGGGGCATGCCGGCCGCGACGTTCTACAAGTTCGCGACGGTCATGTTCGTGCTGTGGTCGTGTGAGTACATCGGCCGTCGGAGGCTTCTGGCCGGTCGGCGGCTGGCCTTCTACGCGGTGGTGGCAAACTGTGTACCCGTGACCGCGAGCATGGCGCAGATCGCGATCGCCGGGCACTCGTGACGCGGGTTCACCACGCCTCGAAGCCGCTGGTGGTCAAGAGCGTGCGGAAGGTGTCGCTGAAGACAAAGTTGTGCTTGGGAAACTCGGCCCCGGCCAGGTTCTGGTCAAGATGGCTGAACATCAGGTCGATGCGGCCGATCTCTGTGCAGACCGGGCCGCCGGAGGTCTGTTCGATTAACTCCACGACTCCCCTCGTGGCCGCGCCGGTCGTGTCGAACCGCTCCATGGTGGCGGTGTAGCGGAGCGTTGAGCCGGGAAGCGCCTCGCGCGTGATCTCGGCGGAGTTCACCTTCGCGAGCACCACTTTTTCCTTGAACCCGCCCGCATGTCCCACGAGTATCCCCGCCGACTGAGCCATGCCCTCGATGATGAGCGAGGCGGGCATGATCGGGAGCGCGGCGGACCCTGGCCCGGCCGCGAAATGATCGTGCAGGTGCTCCTCCGAGAGCGAGACGGTCTTAATCGCCACCAGCCGCTCCCGCGGTTTCAGTTCAAGAATCCGATCGATCCACATCCAGCGCATCGAATGACGCTCCTTATGCTGGAGCGCCGGCTCCGAGTTTGCGCTCGACATATTTCACCAGAACCCCCACCGTGAACACGTTCCCGATCTGCCCGAGCCGCGGGTCCCTCGCAAAGTCGGAGAAATCAATGTGCGGCAGTTTCCGTCTCATCTCGGCCAGTCCGGCCTCCGTGACCTTGCCGTCTTGAATGAACTTCGGATCCTGCGCCGTGCTGTCCGGGAAAAGTTCGCCCTGCGGGATCTTGATTCCGAACGCCTGCTCGAGCTTGAACGTGATGTCGAGGAAGTCAATCGACTCGGCGCCCAGGTCGGTTGTCAGGCGAGCCGCTTCCGTTACTTCGTCATCGTCAACACCCAGCGCGTCGACCAATACGGCTCGAATCTTTTCCAGGATCTCATCGCGGGTCATACGGGTTCCTTGGTGTCGCGGGACAGTTTCAGACCCGCATTATGGCGACTTCAAAGGCAGATTGCACTCGGCAAATGTTCGGTGCCGCTGCCGCCCCGGCAGACGAACCGGGCGCATATTGAATCGACCCGAAACGCACGTCACCGTTTCATTTCCGCTCGGCCCCGCGGGCCTCTGCACCGTCCCGGCGCCCTTGAACTCGTACCCGTCACCCTCGTTTTTTAGCAGGGTCACTTCGAGCCGCATCGATTCGCCCGGCCGGACAAGCGCTCCGTACTTCAGCGCTCGCACCCCCCCCAATACGTACCGGCCGAGGGATGCATCGCGCGATTCGAGCAACCGCCTCGCCGCCTGGACCATGGACTCGACCATCAGCACCCCGGGCAGCACGGGAAAAGTCGGAAAGTGATCCTGGAGGTACTCCTCCGCCGCTGAGATGTTCTTCAGCGTCACGATCCGTTCGGTTGAGATTTCGAGGACCGCGTCCACAAAGTCAAAGTGCATGCCGGGAGGATAGCGGAAGAGATGCCCTACGATTCCGCCGTGATTCAGGCCACCCCGGAAGCATCGGCCGATGCCGCGCGATTGACTCCGCGTCGATTCTGCCGATCGTGCATGCACGACCTGGCCGGGTTGACGGTGGCTCGATGCCCGGAGTGCGGGCGGGGGTTCGATCCCGCGGATCACACCACCACTCTGGCTTCGGCGATCCCCGAGTGGCGCCGGTCGTTGATACTCAAGCACGGAGTGCGCCTGGCGATCCTCCTGCTGGTGATTGTCGGGTTCAAGACGACCGCGTTCCCCCGGCCGGCCCGCCTGGACGACTGGAGGCTCTGGCTCTGGTTCGGCCGGCCCATCGGCGTCATGAGCCTCCGTCACGGGGACCACACCATCTACGCCCATTACTGGTTCGGCGATGAACTCCGCCGCGAGGCATATCGCGCGGACAACCATCGACTGGCCTGGAGCATCGAAGACCGCGGCGGCCACCGATACAGGCTCCGAGCGCTCGAAGCGGACATCTCCTCGAACGCCCTCCTCTCCGCGTTCAACTCGATCAAGGGAAGCGAGCGATTCTTCGGCGTGCGAATCGGCCGACCCGAGCGGGCGGCGTCCGTTGCTCCGTTCGCCATCGAGGGGGACGAGGTCGAGGTTTTCTCCATGCTCATGCGGCAGTTCGCCTTCCCGATCACCCCATTCCGCCTCACCGAAAGCCAGAGGCATGTCTGGACCTGGGACCGGGAACGCCAACGAATGGTCGCGATCGACGTCACCGCCGAGAACGCGAGCGAGTTTCCCGTGGACGACCGCGACCCGACCCGCGTGCTGATCCCGAAGCCTCGATAACCGCACGGGCCGGCGCTTCTCACGCGCTCCGTGCGGTATCTTCTGGCCGATGCCCAAGAGACCGAAGCGAAACGGATCAGGCGAGCACGGCGCACCCGAAGTCGGTCGGCGGGGTCTGACCTACGCCGCAGCGGGAGTGGACATCGACGAGGGAGACCGCTTCGTCGACCTGATCCAGCGTCACGTCCGCAAGACCCACGGCCCGCGCGTCCTCCACAACCCATGGGGCTTCGCCGGACTCTTCCGTCTCGACTACAACGAATCGCTGTACAAGAAGAACTTCCGCGAGCCGGTCCTGCTTGCGTGTACCGACGGCGTGGGAACCAAGATCCGCCTCGCCGTGGACATGAACAAGTTTGACACCATCGGCATCGACCTCGTCGCGATGAACGTCAACGACCTGGTGGTGCAGGGCGGTGAGCCGTTGATCTTTCTTGATTACCTCGCCTGCGGGAAGCTGCTCCCCGAGCGACTGGAGCAGATCGTGCGGGGGATCGCGTTCGCATGCCGGGAAGTGGGGGCGGCGCTCCTCGGGGGTGAAACCGCGGAGATGCCCGACGTGTATCGCCCCGATGACATCGACCTCGCCGGATTCGCGGTGGGAGTGGTTGAACTCTCGCGCGTGACCGATCCCGGGCGCGTCGAGCCGGGGGACATCGTCATCGGCCTCGAATCCGACGGCGTCCACAGCAACGGGTACTCGCTGGTGCGCACCATCGTGAAGCACGCGGGGCTTGACCTGCACAGGAAGTACAAGGAACTCGACACGAAGCGGCCGCTGGGCGAGGTCCTTCTGACGCCGACACGCCTCTACGCAAAGCCCATCGTCAAACTCCTGCACCGTTACACCGTGAAGAAGGTGATCTCGGGGATGGCCCACATCACGGGAGGCGGGCTGGCGGACAACCTGGTCCGCGCGCTGCATCCGGGCGTGGATGCCGTTCTCGACGGTGACGCATGGACTCCCCACCCGGTGTTTCCGTTCCTCCAGAAGCACGGCGATGTGTCGGACGAGGAGATGGCCCGAGTTTTCAACATGGGCATCGGGTACTGCCTCATCGTGAAGAGGGCCTTCGCTTCGAGCGTCCGCCAGCAGTTGAAGCGCATGGGCGAGCGGCCGGTGGTGATCGGAAAGATCGAGCGAGGGATGGGCCGGGTGGTGATCCAGTGAAGCATGTCATCGTCCGGGCGCTGGCCGCAGGCGCCGTCGGCTGCGTCGTCGGCATCTGCGACGCCCACCCATCAAGGTCGGTCGCGGTGCTCGACGACGGCGCCGTGATCGTCCCCGACGCGGTACGCTCGGTCATCTGGAAGGTCGGGACGGACGGGCGCGTCACTCCCTTCGCGAGAAATGTTCACACGCATTGGCTGTGCCACACGACCGATGGTTCGATCATCGCGGAGCACCTCGAATACGACCCGGCGAGCGAGCGGTTTTCACAATCGCTGCTCCGAATCTCGCCCGACGGCGGGCGAGTCGAGATCGTCGCACCGGCCGCGGGGTCCGCGCGATTCAGCGCGTTCATCGTCCGTGAAGACGGTTCGATTCTGCACGCACCCGAAGACGGCACGCCGTGCATCATCCGTCGCGATCCCGACGGCGGTTCATCCATCTTCGTGCAAACAACGTCGGCCGTGCCGTTCGCCCATGTGACGGCGATGGCATCTGGACCGAACGGCACATGCTTCTTCACGGATCAGCGGGGCATCTTCGTCCTCGATGCGACGGGCCATGTGTCCCGTCTCATCGAAATCCTCCCATTGAATGAACAGCGCGTGACCGAGCCTTCGTTCGTCAAGGAAGGAGAACTGTGGGGGCTTTCGGCGGACGATCAGGGAGCGATGGTGGTCGCCGATCCGCACGCGCGGCGTGTCTGGCGCATCGATCCGACGGGCGAGTCGGCGATCGTCTTCACCAGCGAAAGCCCCTGGTTCCCGACAGGCGTCTCGTCGAGCCGAGGGCGGGTGTACGTCGTGGAGCACGGACTCGAAGGTGAAAGAAACCACGGCCCACGGGTACGCATCGTCGAAGCCGACGGAACGAACCGCGAACTGGCCACCATCACCGAGTGACGGCGGCCCGATTTATTTCTTCAGCAGCCGCTCCAGGTAGTGAATATCCACCCCGCCCTGATTGAACGCCGCGTCGTTCATCAGGTCACGGTGCAGGCCGATGGTCGTCTTGATCGGCTCGACCACGAACTCGCGCAGCGCCCGGTCCATCCGGCGGATCGCCTGCTTGCGATCGTCGGCGTGAACGAGCAACTTGCAGATCATCGAGTCATAGTTCGTGGGGACGCGGTACCCCGACACCACGTGCGTATCCAGCCTCACCCCCGGCCCGCCGGGCGGCTCCCACCGCGTGATCAGCCCGGCGCTCGGCGCAAAGTTCCGCTCGGGATCCTCCGCATTGATCCGGCACTCGATCGCGTGCCCCTTAATCTGCACGTCCCGCTGCTTGAAGGGCATCTCCTCCCCCGCGGCGACGCGGATCATGGTCTTCACGATGTCGATCCCGGTGATCAACTCGGTGACGGGGTGCTCGACCTGCACTCGGGTGTTGACTTCGAGCATGTAGAAGTTCTGCTTGTCGTCCATCAGGAACTCGACGGTCGCCGCGCCGTGGTAGCCCGCCGCCTTGATGAGCCTCGCCGCCGCCTTGCACACGTCCTCGCGCTTGCGCGGATCGATCCCCGGGCCGGGCGCCTCCTCGATCAGTTTCTGGTGCCGACGCTGCACGGAGCAGTCGCGCTCGTACAGGTAGACCGCCTCGCCGTACTTGTCGCCCAGGCATTGCACCTCGACGTGCCGGGCGCGCTCGAGGAACTTCTCGATGAACACCGCGCCGTTCCCGAAGGCGGCCTGCGCCTCCTGCTGCGCCTGCTTGATGCCCGCACGGAGCGTCACCTCGTTGTGCGCGACGCGCATGCCGCGACCACCGCCCCCGGCCGAAGCCTTGATGATGACCGGGTAGCCGATCTTCTTCGCGATGTCCGCGGCTTCGTCCTCTTCCGTCACCGCGCCCTCCGAGCCGGGGAACACGGGAACCTTGTTTGCCTTCGCCGTTCGCTTGCACGAGACCTTGTCGCCGAGCTTGGACATCGCCTCGGGAGTCGGGCCGATGAACTCAATCCGGCAGTCGCGGCAGACCTCCGCGAAGTGCGCGTTCTCAGCGAGGAAGCCGTAGCCCGGGTGGATCGCGTCGGCGTTGGAGATCTCCGCCGCGGAGATGATCCTCGGGATATTGAGGTAACTCTCGGAAGGAGGTCCGGCGCCGATGCAGATCGCCCGGTCCGCAAGACGGAGGTAGGGCGCGCCGCGGTCCGCCTCGCTGAACACCGCCACCGTCTCGATCCCGAGTTCCCGGCACGCGCGGATGATCCGCAGGGCGATCTCGCCGCGATTGGCCACCAGTACCCGGCTGAACATCTGAGATTTCTTTGCCATGAAGGTTCCCGCGACGCGATCTCAGGAGGGACGGACCAGGAACAACCGCTGCCCGAACTCGACAGGCTCGCCGCTCTTTACCAAGATCTTTTCGATCTTGCCGCTGCACTCGGCCTTGATCTCGCTGAAGACCTTCATCGCTTCAACAATGCACACAACCGTTTCGGCTCCCACGCTCGAACCCACCGACACGTACGCGGGAGAGTTCGGGTCCGGCGCGGCGTAGAACGTCCCGACCATCGGCGACTTGATCGCCACCAGGTCGGATTCGTCGTCCGCGCCATCGTCGCCCCCCGACGCCGCGGGGGCGGAGGCGGGCGCCGATGACACCTGGTGCACGATCGGCGTGGGCATCATCGCCATCGCGCCGGGCGGAGCGCCGCGCTTCAGCACGACCGCTTCCTGCTGGTCGCGCAGTTCGAGTTCAGACAGGTCGTTCTCGACCATCAACTTCACGAGTTCCCGCAGTTTTCGGTAATCAACCATGGAGCGTTGCCCACTCAAGATCCTTGGGGAGCGAACACAGGTTCCGCGCCCCACGATCGGTCACAAGAATATCGTCCTCGATCCGAACGCCTCCGACTCCGGGAAGATACACGCCCGGCTCGATCGTGATCACCATCCCCGGCTCCAGCACCGTTTGAGTCGTCGTAAAGACCCGGGGGGCCTCGTGGATGTCCAGCCCGATGCCGTGCCCCAGTCCGTGCCCGAACTCCTTCCCGTACCCCGCCCGGGCGATGATCCCGCGAGCAACCCCGTCCAACTCGCCGCACGTCATCCCCGGCTTCACCGCATCGATCGCCGCCAGGTGAGCCTCCAGGACAACCCGATACACCTCTTTCAACTTCCGGGGCCACGATCCGATCGAGAAGGTCCGAGTCATGTCGGAACAGTACCCCTCGACCCGCGCGCCCCAGTCGATCAGCAGGGGCTTCCCCTTCGCCGTTTTCTCTCCTCCCGGTCGGTAGTGGGGCTTGGACCCGTTGGCCCGGGCCGCGACAATCGTCTCAAAGGAAAGACCATCGGCCCCGCGGCTCTTCATTTCAAACTCCAGGCGAGCCGCGATCTGCCGCTCGCTCTGCCCGGGTCGGATGGTGGGCAACGTCGCCAGCAGGGCCGCCTGCTGGATCTTCGCTCCACGGGTGATCGCCGCGATTTCGGAGGCGTCTTTCAGCAATCGGAGAGAAGAGAGCAGCCCCACCGAATCGCGCAGACGCGACGATCCCACCGCTTTGGCGAGTTCGCCCCGTGCTTGCAGGCTCAGGTGCTCCGACTGCACGGCCAACGCCCGAACGCGCAACGTCTT
>JAEUIV010000146.1 GCA_016795005.1 Phycisphaerae bacterium | reverse complement strand
GTCATCGTTGATCCGACAAGGCGGCCGGGTTCGAGTTTGGCCGGTCGCATGATCGTCAGCGCAGGGCCGAGAACCGGGGCGGCGGATGGTTATCGCCTCCACGGAGTAGAGTGGCGTGGTGGACCCGAACGGCACGAGTCGCATCGCGGGAGTGGTGAAGGAGCATTGGGGCTTTGACGCGCTGCGTCCCTTGCAGGCGGAGGCGATCGAGGCGGCGGTGTGCGGGCGTGACGCGCTGGTGGTCATGCCCACTGGGGGCGGGAAGTCGCTGTGCTACCAGGTGCCGCCGATGGTCACGGGGCGGCTGACGCTGGTGATCTCGCCGCTGATTGCGCTGATGCAGGACCAGGTGGCGGGGCTGCGGCTCGCCGGTGTGCCCGTGGCGGCGCTGCACGGCCATGTATCGGACGCCGAGCACCGCGAGATGCGCGACCTGGTGAGGCGGAACGAGTTGCGCCTGCTGCTGGCGGCGCCCGAGCGGGTGATGACCCCCGGCTTTCTCGCGTGGCTGGCGAACTCTCCCGGCGGGGTGGGGGCGATCGCGGTGGATGAATCGCACTGCATCAGCCAGTGGGGGCATGACTTTCGACCCGAGTATCGGAGGCTGTCGGAACTCCGCTCGGTGTTCCCCGGGGTGTCGATGCAGGCGTACACGGCGACGGCTACGCCGCGCGTGCAGCGTGACATCGTGGATCAACTCGGGTTGCGCGATGCGGTGAAGTTGGTCGGGGTCTTTGATCGTCCCAATCTGACGTATCGGGTGGTGCCGCGGGGCGGGTCCGTGCTGCTCGCGGACCAGGCGGCGGAGGTCATCAACCGTCACGCGGGCCAAGGCTCGATCGTGTACTGCATCTCTCGGAAGGAGACCGAAGGACTGGCCGAGGCGCTGCGTGCGCGCGGGGTGAGCGCGAAGGCCTACCACGCGGGCATGGATGCGAAGTCGCGTCGGCGCGTCTCGGACGACTTCCGCAATGAGCACCTGGACGTGGTGGTGGCGACGATCGCGTTCGGGATGGGGATCGATCGTTCGGACGTGCGCGCGGTGATCCATGCGGCGATGCCCCAGACGATCGAGCACTATCAGCAGGAGACGGGTCGAGCCGGCCGCGACGGGCTGCCGGCCGAGTGCGTGATGTTCTATTCCGCGGGGGACGTGGAGCGCTGGAAGCGGATCTACTCGCGGCCGAGCGATGACGGGAGCGCGCCCGATCCGACGGCGCTGGCGGCGAAGATCGAACTGCTGGAACAGATGCGTCGGCTTGCCGGCGGGATGCGGTGCCGGCATCGGGCGCTGACGGAGTACTTCGGCCAGGCATACGAGCGCGCGGGAGGCTGTGGAGCGTGCGACGTATGCCTGAACGAACGGCGGATGGTGCCGGGCGCGGACGAGATCGCCAAGAAGATTCTTTCATGCGTGGCGCGGGTCAAGGAACGGTTCGGCGCGGCGCACGTGGCGGATGTGCTCCTCGGGAAGGCGACCGATCGCGTCGCGCAGTTCGGGCACGGTTCGCTGAGTACGTTCGGCCTGCTCGCGGGGATGCGGAAGGCGGAAGTGGTCTCATTCATCAACCAGTTGATCGATCTCGGCCTGCTGGAGCGGAGCCTGGACGAGTTCCCGGTGCTGAGACTGAACGCGGAATCGTGGGAGGTGATGCGTGGGCAACGCAGCGCGGCGTTGCGCGAGTCGGGGGCGGGGCGCGCGAGGGTCAAGGCGGATACGGGCGGGCTTACGCCCGAGGAGGGGGCGCTTTTCGAGGCGCTTCGGACGATGCGGCGGCGCGTGGCCGATGGCTTGGGAGTTCCGCCCTTTGTTGTGTTCGCGGATACGACGCTGCGCGAGGTGGCGCGGGTGCGGCCGGGGTCGCTCGGATCACTGTCGCGGATCAAGGGATTCGGGCAGAAGAAAATTGAGCAGTTCGGCGGCGCGGTGCTCGAATGCGTTCGTGACTATTGCCACGAGCGCGGATGGCCGCTGGACAGCACGCCTGGGTCGAAGGCGATGGTCGAGGCGAAGTCGCGGCGGCCTTCGAAGGGGTCCGCGTCGGAGGCGGCGGCGCTCTTTGAACAGGGACGAAGCGTCGAGGAAGTGGCCGCGGCGCTCGGGCGGGCGCTGAGCACGGCATGGGGATACCTGGAGCGATATGTGGAGTTGGCGCGGCCGGAGCACGTTCGAGCCTGGGTAAGCGATGAGGAATATTCGAGCGTGATCGAGGCGGCGCGGGGGAGGGACGACGGGAGACTGTCGCCCATCTACGAAGCGCTCGGGGGCAAGGTCAATTTCGGAATGATCCGGGTCGTGCTGCGGCATGCGGGCGCGGCGCTCGGTTCGGAGGACGAGGTGGCAACGAGGGAGCAGGGGGTCTAGGCGTTCGCGCGGCGCGCGCCGGCGCGGATGTTGAGCAGTTCCACGACCAGGCTGAAGGCCATGGCGAAGTAGACGTACCCCCGGGGGAAGTGCTGGTGGAACCCCTCGGCGACGAGGAGCGCGCCGATCATGATGAGGAAGGAGAGGGCGAGCATCTTGATCGATGGATGACGCTCGACGAAGCGCGAGATCGCGCCGGCGAAGATCATCATGACGCCGACGGCGATCATGACCGCGGCGATCATGACCCAGATCGCGTCGGCCATGCCCACGGCGGTGATGACCGAATCGAGGGAGAAAACGATGTCGAGCAGGACGATCTGGATGAGGACGGATCGGACAGTGGCGGCGCTTCGGCCGTTGGCCGCGGCGCTCGCGTGGGTTCCATCAATTTTATCGTGGATCTCCCTCGTGGCCTTGGCGATGAGGAAGGCGCCCCCGACGAGGAGGACGAGGTCTTTTCCGCTGATCTCGCGTTCGAGGATGGTGAAGAGGGGCGCGGTCAGTTTCATCACCCAGAAGATCGAGAGGAGAAGGACGATGCGCATGCCCATGGCGAGCAGCAGGCCGAGCCGGCGGACCTTGGCGCGCGATTCCTCGGGGAGGCGTCCGGTGAGGATGGCGATGAAGACGATGTTGTCGATGCCGAGGACGATTTCGAGCGAGGTCAGCGTGACCAGGGCGATGAGATTCTGAAGCGTGAAGAGGTCGGCCATGGGGTCAATGTAGCCGGGGGGCTGATGCCGTAGAATCCGGCTTCCATGCCCTGGACCCCCAAGACCACGACGCCCGTTCTCACGAAACGCATTCCTTGCGCGCCCCACGGCGACCCCAAGAACCGCCACATCGTGCGGTACGACGAGTATGTCCGGACGGGCGGGTACGAGGGGTTGCGCAAGGCGCTGACGATGGCGCCCGACGCCGTGGTCGCGGAGGTGAAGGACTGTGGACTGCGCGGCCGTGGCGGGGCTGGGTTTCCGACGGGGTTGAAGTGGACGTTCCTTCCCAAGCACGATCCGGCGAATCCGCAGCCGAGGTACCTGGCGATCAACGCGGACGAGTCGGAGCCGGGGACGTTCAAGGATCGGCTGCTGCTCGACTTCGATCCGCACCTGTTGCTCGAGGGCATCGCGATCGCGTGCTACGCCTGCCGCCTGACGAAGGCGTACATCTACATCCGGGGCGAGTACCACCACCAGGCGATGGTGCTGGAAGAGGCGATCAAGGAGGCGTACGCGCACGGCGTGTTCGGTCCGCAGGGGTTGCTGAGCGGCGCTTCGAACGCCGGCGGCGAGAAGTGGTCGGTGGAGTGCCATGTGCACCGCGGCGCGGGGGCGTACATCTGCGGCGAGGAGACGGCGCTGCTGGAATCGCTGGAGGGCAAGCGCGGCTGGCCGCGGATCAAGCCGCCCTTCCCGGCGGTGAAGGGGCTGTTCGGCCGGCCGACGATCATCAACAACGTGGAGACGCTCGCGCACCTGCCGTCGATCATCGAGAACGGCAAGCAGTGGTTCCTGAACCAGGGGGTGCAGGGGAGCGCGGGGACCAAGTTGTTCGGCGTGTCGGGGCACGTGAACAAGCCGGGATTGTTCGAGTTTGACCTGGGGATCCCCCTCTCGACGCTGGTGAACCAGTACTGCGGCGGGATGCGCCACGGCAAGAAGTTCAAGGGGGCGATCGCGGGGGGCATCTCGACGGGCATCCTCGGCCCGGATCAGTTCGATGCGGAGATGGATTTCGGGATCGGGCCGAAGTACAACGTTCTGGGGCTGGGGACGGCGTGCCCGACGATTTTCGACGAGGACACCGACATGGTGGTCGTGGCGCGGAACCTGGCGCGGTTCTTCAAGCACGAATCGTGCGGGCAGTGCACCCCGTGCCGCGAGGGATCGGGGTGGCTGTACCAGTTGATGACGCGGATCGAGCGCGGCGAGGGGCGGACAAAGGACCTGGACTTGGCGCTCGAGATCTCGACGAGCATGGGGGCGATGCCGGGGACGACGATCTGCGGCCTGGCGGACGGGAACAACTGGGCGGTGCGGACGATCATCAACAAGTACCGGGACGAGTTCGAGAGCCGGGTGAGGCCGACGTTTGTGGCGGTGACGGTGGGGGCGGGGTGAGGGCGTATTTCCTGGGGTTCGGCGCCTCGGCTATCAAACTGATAGAGATTGATATTTGACGGGTGCCTGGGTACTATCAATCCGATACCGATTGATACAGGATTGATACCCGTGAAGAAGCCCCAATCAGCGCCCGAACTGCATGACCTGCTCAACCGCCGGGCGATGGACCTGCACGTTGCGTTCAGCGACGTCCGGTACCAGAACCTCGCCCGTGAATCTCAGTTGTCCTACCGTCACTGGAACAAGCTGCGCCGCATCGCCCGCGACAGAGAACTGGACCCAGAACTTGCGTGGATCAGCGTGAAGTTCGGAAGGTTGTCCGGTATGCGCAGCGTCCCCCTTCTGGCGACCGGTTCCACCCAAGTGATCTATACGGTCCCCGACCGGCTTCAACATGAGATCATGCTCATCGATCAACACCTCGCCGGCCAGATCGGGACCGAAGGGCCGATGAGGATGGGCGCCGAGAAGGACAGATTCATCGCCAGTGCGCTGATGGAGGAAGCGATCGCCTCGAGCATGCTTGAAGGCGCGGCAACGACGGTTGTAGCCGCGAAAGAAATGCTGCGGACGGGCAGGCGACCTCGGACGATGGGCGAGCGGATGGTGGCGAACAACTACCGTGCGATGGAGTTCATCCGTGACAATCTGGAACGGCGGCTTTCTCCCGATTTGCTCCTGGAACTTCACCATGTTCTGACGGACGACACGCTGGACAAGCCCGACCAAAGCGGGCGTTTCAGATTACCAAGCGAATATGTCGTCGTGACGGACCAACGCGACGGGGAACTCGTCCATGAGCCGCCGCCCGCCGACGAGCTCCCGAATCGGATCGAGCGGCTCTGCGCCTTCGCCAACGAGCAGACACTGTCGGACGAGGGTGGGTTTATTCACCCATTCATCAGGGCGGCGCTGCTCCACTTCCAGATCGGCTACGACCATCCGTTCTGTGACGGCAACGGCCGGACCGCTCGCATGATCTTCTACTGGTCCATGCTTCGCGCCGGATACTGGCTCTTTGAGTTCCTGCCCATCTCTCGGCTGATCTACAAAAGCCCTGGAAAATACGGCCAGGCGTACCTGTACACCGAGACGGACGGCTTCGATGCGACGTACTTCCTCGTCTATCACGCACGCATCGTTCAGCAGGCGAGGGAGGACCTGCGAGAACATCTTGTCCGCTCGCAGCAGGAGATTGCCGAGGCTCGGGAGCTGTTCAAGCGGGACCAAGACCTGAATCACCGCCAGCACGAACTGCTCATGCACGCTGTGCAACATCCCGATACGATCTACACCATCGAGGGACATCAACGATCCCAGCGGGTGGCCTATGCGACCGCGCGGTCCGATCTGCTGACACTCGTCGATCGCAAGTACTTTTCGATGCACAAGAGTGGATCGCGACTGGAGTTTGTGGCAGAGAAGAAGGTGGTCGCACTTCGAGGGCGCCTTCGGCGCTCTCGGTGATCGAATCGCTACGGTATGTCCCATGCCCCGCTACCGACTCACCCTCGCCTACGACGGCACCGACTTTGTCGGGTGGCAGAAGCAGGAGCCGCCGATGGATTCGTTGCCGCCTTCCATGCTTGCTCAGGGCAGCAATCATGCCACCCATGCCACGGGAGAGGAGCGCGAGCGGACCTCGCTGCGCACGGTGCAGCAGGCGGTTGAGGACGCGGTGCGGCAGGTGGTGAATCAACCGGTCTCGATCGTCGGGGCGAGCCGGACGGATTCGGGGGTGCATGCGTGGCATCAGACGGCGGCGTTCACCGTGGATGGTGAAGGGAATCGGCCTCCGGATGAGAGGCTGGCGCTCGCGATCAATGCACGGCTGCCGGGGGATGTGTTGTGCCGCGGGTGTGTGCGGACGCGGGATGACTTTGATCCGATCGGCGATTGCATCGGGAAGGGATACCGGTACTCGTTCCATAACGGGGCGGAGCGGCCGCTGTGGGATCGGCGGTACGTGAAGCATGTGTGGTCGCGGCTGGATGAGGCGGCGATGGACGCGGCGGCGCGGGTGCTGGAGGGAGAGCACGATTTCGCGGCGTTCGCGGCGGCGGGGCACGGGCGCGAGAGCACGGTGCGAACGATCTATGAGTGTCGCACGGTTCGCGCTGCCGGGAACGATTCGCGCGTCGAGGTGCATGTGTCGGGGAACGGCTTCCTGTGGAACATGGTGCGGATCATCGCGGGGACGCTGATGGAGGTCGGGCTGGGAAGGAAGTCGGCGGCGGATGTGCGGCGTGCGGTTGAGACGGGGAGCCGCACGCTCGCGGGGCCGACGCTCGGCGCGGAGGGGTTGTGCCTGATGTGGCAGCGGTACCCTGAAGACCCCGCGTGAGAATCCTCCATATCTCAACCCGGCTGATCATCGGCGGCTCGCAGGAGAACACCATCCTCTCGTGCGAGGGGCAGGCGCAGCGCGGGCACGAGGTGCACCTGGCGTACGGGCCGATCTTCGGGCCGGAGGGGTCG
>JAEUIV010000104.1 GCA_016795005.1 Phycisphaerae bacterium | reverse complement strand
GCCGCCATGTCTCTCGAGTACAGATACCAAGTGCGATTAACGGAAAGGCCGTTGAAAGTGGTGACTCCATTTACCGTCCTGGTCGGATTGTCCGCTGCTCCTCCTTCCCGGTTCCATAAGTTCCGGTTGCCGAGTGCACCCTGTGCGTCTGCGTTGAGGTCGACGATGAGATCACCCGAATAGGTATGAATGCACTTGAAATAGACGTCAATCCTCGTAACGACGGCACCGCTCGGGGCACCAGAAATGGCGATCGTGCTGGACACCCACGCGCCGTTAGGGCCATCGGGAATGGGAACGTCCGTTGTCTTGAGTTGGTACTGATCGTCGGCCCGCGCAGCGAACGTGAGTAGCAGCACGAGGCTCGATGCGAGTCCGATCAGGCGGATGAATGTCATGAGTTGGCTCCCTTGCTACTGATCGCGTTGAACTTCACCGTGACGCCCGGCTCGATGGTGAGGGTGGCCCCGCCGCCCACGATCACCGCGGCGGTGACGATGTACGGCGAGTTCGCGGCGGTCCACGTCGTGTTCGAGACGATGAACCCGCCGACGTTGGTCGGGCCGGCGGCGGAGGCAACACCAGTCAGGCCGATGCAGGCGGCGAGAACGGCAAGGGCACGGGCGAATGTCATGAGGGGATCCCCTTTCGGCGGCCGTCGCGCGGCCGCGAGTGAAAGGTACATCAAAGTCCTTGTTTCACAAGGGGAATCTGAGAAATAGGGCGGCTTGCTTATATTCCCTCAGATAGTGAAGGCAGCAGAGGCAGCAGATGCGGGCGGCTCGCCGCGGCACCTTCAAGCCGTGCAGCCGCCACAGCCGCTGCACCCGCCCCGCGCTCACTCTGAATCCTGACCAAGGCTCGCTGAACAGGTCCATGTTGTGTGAGAGACTTGTGCGGCCCGAAGGGACGCAAGGAGTCTCCGATGAAGGGATCGACGATCAGGAACCGGCACCGTCCCGAGGAGGTGGTGGCCACGCTGCGGCCGGCCGACGAGGCCTTGGCGAAGGGGACGCCGATGGCCGAGGCCAACTGATCCCCTCGCAACGCTGTCCAGCCGCAAGCCCATCCGTGCGCCTTGGCCGCCGTCGGCATCCGATACCGTTGTTCCGAGCACATCCGAGGTGTCGCTTCGCATCCGATGGAGTTGAACCGTGACCGAGGAAACTTCCGACCGATTCAAGGGCCTTCCGCCGCTGCTTCCTCATATCTCATTCCGGCGCTACGACCCCGGCGTCTCGCCCGAAGAGGGCGCCCGCCGCTTCCACGCCGTGATGGAACGCCGCCGCACGGTCCGCATGTTCTCCGACCGCCCCGTCTCGCGCGAAGCCATCGAACAGATCTGTCTCACGGCCGGCACCGCTCCCAGCGGCGCGCACAAGCAGCCGTGGCGCTTCGTCTGCGTCAACGATCCCGCGCTCAAGCGCGAGATCCGTCTCGCCGCCGAGGAAGAAGAGCGAGAGTTCTACGCCCGCCGCGCCAGCCGTGAATGGCTCGAAGACCTCGCCCCCCTCGGCACCGACACCAACAAGCCCTTTCTCGAAACCGCGCCGTGGATCATCGTGGTCTTCGCCCTCGCCAAATCCGACGACGGCCGCCTCGTCTACTACCGCGAAGAATCCGTCGGCATCGCCGTCGGCTTCCTCCTCGCCGCCGCCCACCACGCGGGCCTCGTCACCCTCACCCACACACCCAGCCCCATGGGCTTCCTCAAGAAACTCCTCAACCGCCCCGACCACGAGCGACCCTACGTCGTCATCCCCATCGGCTACCCGGCGGACGATTGCGCCGTGCCCGACCTGAAGCGGAAGCCGTTGAACGAGATCATGGTCGTCAACCGCGGCGATTGATGCGCCGCGCGCGCCGACGGACATCCAGCCCGCTCGACCGCTCATTTCGTCGCCAGCCACTCCGGCAGCATCCGCGGCCTCCCCGTCTCATCCACGCACGCCAGAGTGCTCGTCGCCGTTGTCAGCAGCGCCGACTTCCCGCGACCGTCTTCCGCGTCGCGCCACAACTCGTATTCGTGCTCGATCCTCACTCGGCTGCCCCCCGTCACCCGCGTCGCCAGCACCAGCAAGTCGTCGTACCGCGCCGGCGCGCGGTACTTCACCTCCAGCCGCGTGATCACCAGGAAGATCCCCGCCGCCTCCATCTGCGCGTACGTCACCCCCGCCGAACGGAGCAACTCTGTCCGCCCCATCTCGAACCACGCGACGCACGCCGAATGATGCGCCACACCCATCGGATCGCACTCGCAGTACCGCACGCGCAGCCGAATCTCCCCCTCCGTCGGAATCGCCGCGCTCGGCCTCAGCATCGCCTCGCCTGGGTTCTCGGTCGGCCCGCTGCGTCGCATCGAATCCGAGTTTACACTGCTCGCCAGTGAGCAACACCGACGCCGAGCACGCGCGAACCCACACCAGGCCTGGCGCCCTCGCGCGGCCGGTCCGCGCCGAGGACTCAATGGCGGACCTCACAATTCTCCTGCACCGCGCCTACCGCAAACAGGTCGAGATGGGCCTCCGTCCCCTCGCCGGACGCCAGACCGAAGACATCACACGAGCGCGGATCCACTCCGGCGAGGCCTTCGTCGCCGAACTCCGAGGCCGACTCGTCGGCATGATCCTGCTCAACGAAAAAGAAGACGCCGCCTTCCCACCGCACTTCCAGAAGCCGGGAGTCTCCCACTTCTCGCTCTTTGCCGTGGACCCGGAATGCCAGGGACAAGGCATCGGCCGCGCCTTGTTGGACGCCGCCGAGACACGCGCCCGCATCCTCGGATTCAACGACTTCGCCCTCAGCATGGCCGAACCCGACCAGGAACTCCTGAACTTCTACCTCCGTCTCGGCTTCCGCTTCGTCGAACACTGGCAATGGCCCTACACCAACTACCGGAGCGTCATCCTGACCCGCCCCATCGGGCCGCCTGAACACGCACCGACCGATCCGCATCGCCGGTAGCCCCGAGGCCCGCCGCGCCTCGGCCCGTCGCCGTCGCCGAGTGCGTGAAGAAAAAATTGATGTGAAAACAGGCAATCCCGGCAATGACGCCGGGCTTTCGTGACATCGCGCTCCGACGAAGCCGGTCCAGTTCGCGGGGAAGGGCTGATCTCACCGGCTTTGGCGCAGAGAAGAAGGAGATGAGCCGTGCCGACCAACACATCCCCGCTGAAACTCCTCATCCGTGCATGCTCCGTGCTCATGTTTGCCGGGGCGACTCTGACCGAATCCCACGCAATCGCTGGAGTGGTCCCCCAGGGCAATCTCGCGGTCGATCTCGTCAAGGTCGCGTCCGGGCTGAGCGCGCCGACCCAGGTGCTCGGCGCGGGCGACGGCTCGGGCCGACTCTTCATCGTTGACCAGACCGGACGCATCCGCATCGTCAGCAACGGCGTCCTCCTCCCAACGCCGTTCCTCGACCTCAGCGCCTCCATCCCCGCACTCAACGCCGTCTTCGATGAACGCGGCCTGCTCGGCCTCGCCTTCCACCCGGACTACGCAAACAACGGCCGATTCTTCGTCCGCTACAGCCGGCCGCGCGTCGGCGTCGCGGGCGATCCATGCCTCGGCACACCGCGCGGATGCCACGAGGAAGTCCTCGCCGAGTTCTCCGTCTCCGCCTCTGACCCGAACATCGCCGATCCGACCCCGACCATCCTCTTCCGGGTCAATGAACCCCAGTTCAACCACAACGGCGGGGCCGTCCACTTCGGACCCGATGGGTACCTCTACTTCAGCCTCGGCGACGGCGGCGGCGCCAACGACGGACTGTCCGACAACCCGCCTTCCCACGGCCCCATCGGCAACGCGCAGAACCTCAACGCCTACCTCGGCAAAATCCACCGCATCGACATCAACGGCGCCTTCCCCTACACCAGCCCCCCCGACAATCCGTTCGTCGGCACCGACGGACTCGACGAGATCTGGGCCTGGGGACTCCGCAACCCCTTCCAGTTCTCGTTCGACGACCGCCCAGGCGGCGACGGCACCCTCTGGTGCGCCGATGTTGGTCAGAACCTCTTCGAGGAGATCAACTTCATCCTCCCCGGACTCAACTACGGCTGGGTCACCATGGAAGGCGCCCACTGCTTCAACCCCTTCAGCCCAAACGCGCCCCCGCCGGACTGCGATATGACCGGACTGACCATGCCCGTCGCGGAATACGACCACTCAACGGGCATCTCCGTCATCGGGGGATATGTCTACCGGGGCACGCGATCGCCCGCGCTCGTCGGCCACTACATCTGCGGCGATTTCAGCGCCCTCCCCGCCTCGCCCGCCGGCGTCCTCTTCAACATCGACACCGCCGAATCACCGCTCGCCTTCCGCAAGATGGTCCTCGGCGCGGACAACCACCCGCTCGCGCGATTTATCAAGGGCACGGGACGCGACGACGAGGGAGAACTTTACTTCTGCCTCGCCGTGAACCGCGGCCCCTCAGGCTCCACGGGCGAAGTCTGGCACGTCCTCCAGCGACGCTGCATGGGCGACGCCGACCGCAACGGCACCATCGACATGAAAGACCTCGCCGACACCCTGATGCACTGGAACACCAACTACCTCCCGGGCACCGGACCCGGAGACGCAAACTCCGACGGATCCGTCAACTTCGCGGACATCACGATCACGCTCGCTCGGTTCATGAATCCCTGCAACTGAGCGCTCACGAGTCCCTTTTTCCTTCCCGGTGTCGTCGCCGCGCGTGCGGCGGCGGCACCATTTTCATTCCATCGCATCGGCGCCGTCACGCGCTCGACAGCCCGTCCCGCAGCGCCGTGAGCGTCTCCGCCCGATGGAACGGAAAAGCCCACGTCCGATCCCCTGCGATCCCCGCCGACGCCAGCCGAGCCACCTGCTTCTCCGCCTCGTCCCGAAGATCGCCCAGCCGGCCGCGCTCCTGGTCCCGATACGTCGCCAGCATCCGGTGCATCTCCAGGTAGACCGCGCGCGCATCCTCGCCCCGCTCGCGCAGCGACCGGATCGTCTCCACCATCGCCCGCTTCCGCGGCACAAGGTCGTCCCGTCCCGCCAGCCCGGGATCGTGCCTCGCATGCGCCGCGCGCCACACCGCGCGCGCAACCTCCGACTCCGAAACCGACGCCTCCTCAAACGGCAGCCGCACATCCGCGGAAACCATCACCGTCGGCGCCAGCCGCAATCCGAGCCACCGCTCCATCCACGCCTCGGTCACCCGGTCGTACACCGCCCCGCCCTGCCCATGGATGAAAAGATCGCACGCAAAGAGCCGCAGAAATCCCGTCAGCAGCAGCGCCCGCGGCGCCAGCAATCCCACCTCGACTCCTCGCACTTGATCGCTCCACACGCGACGCCTGGCCTTCCCCGATTCCAGTCGCCACAGCGGGAGTTCAAAGCGATTCTTCCCCGCGTCGGAACCCAGCGCCGCCAGCCCGGCTTCCGGGAATCGGCCCACCGATTCGTTGTACGCGCCGACCGCCGCCGCGGGATCGCTCGCCATCCGATCGACCACCCAGCGGAACATCTCCGTGCGAGAAAGATCCGTCGCGTACACCAGCCGAGGCCTCGACACATACGATCCGAGCAGGTCAAACGTCGCCTCGCCCACCTGCCGCGCCGCGCTCGGCTCGGCGCGCCGCGAAAGCAGCGACTCCGTAAGGCTCGCCGCGCCCCACGAAACCGAAGGCAGCGCGAACGGACCGCCCGTCGGCCTCAGCGACCGCGCCTCGAACGACGGCAGGCTCCCCGACGCCACGCCGGCAGCGGGGGGGTCGCACAGCCGCAACTCCTGCACCCCAAGACGATTCCTCCCGTCGCGCACCGGCACCCGGATCACCGAGAACTCCGCCTCATCCTGGTCCACAACCGCCCACCCCGCGGCCCCGCCCAGCCCACGCGCCGCCGAGTCCGCCGCAAAAACCTTCGCAAGGATCCCGCAGTGCCAGAAGAACGCCTGGTGCCCCGACATCACCACCGGCCGATCGCCCGGCAAGCCCAACTCCCCGCGCAGACCGCGCGCACGCGCATCCGACCGCGCGCGAAACCCCTCGGCAAGCGGACGCCACAAGCCCGGCAGAGGATCACGATGGATGGTGATGCGCTCGCTCGTCATGCCCGACGCTCACCCGCATCCGTCGCAGGTCGCCATCGCCCCCGAGCGCGCCGACAAGGGCAGTCGATCCGCGCATCGCTCGATCTCACGCTCCATCGCCTCGCGGTAGTGCGCGTACCGCACGTCATCCTGGTCCAGGGGACCGCCGAACGTCCGCGTCGGATCGTTGTAGATCAGCCGCACCGGGATCTCCTTGATGCGCAGCCGGTTCGCCGCCGCCTGCACCCAGAACTGCATCGGGAACGCGTACCCGTCCTCGCTCCAGGGCAGCCTCGCCACCGGACACGTCCGGTACGCCTTGAATCCGCAGAACGCATCCGTGATCGACAGCCCCAGCCGCCGATTCAACTCCGCCGTGATCGACTTGTTGATCGAACGCCGCGCCGCCGGGGGCGAATCGTTGTCCCCGAAATCCCGCAGGTAACGCGACCCGCTCACCACGTCCCATTTCTCCTCGCGGATCGCCTCCATGAACGCCGGCAACGCCTCCGGCTCGTGCTGCTCGTCGCAGTCCATCGTCACCACCCAGTCGAACGAGTCCACGCACCCCCACCGGAACGCATCCTGGATCGACCGCCCGTACCCCCGGTTCACCGCGTGCCGGATCACGTCCACCGGCTCATTCGGCAGCAGGCAGGGCGTCCCGTCCGTCGAGCCGTCATCAATCACCAGCACATGCTCCGCGTATTCCCGCACACGCCTCAGCACGCGCAGCACATACTTCTCCTCGTTGTACGTCGGGATGGCAATCAGGACTCGCATGAGGCTGATGGTAGACCGCTTTCCACTCCCATGGAAATCGGCCGCTACCCCTACCGCGGCATCGACAGCGACTCCATCCGCTCGATCCGGTACCGCCCCGTCGCCGTGTCCACGACCGCCGCTTCGCCGGAAATCGAGCGCCCCTCCGATTCGTCGTAGATCGTGATGCTCCCGCCCGGCTCGGACGCCGCGATGATCCGCCCCCCCGCCTCATAGATCAGCCGAGCGCTGCTCAACTGAAGCGCCTTGTACCGCGCCGTCACGCCGCCCGCCGCCTCCGCGCGCGTCAGCGTGATCCCCTCAAGCGACCCGGACCCCGGCCGCGTTTCCGCCAGCGACATCGTCGCCCGCTGGCTCGCCACCTCCGCGATCTCCGATGTCGCCGCATCCTTGTGGCGGATGAGCACCCCGTCCGTCAGTTCGCCCGTCCCCGCCGCGCGGTCGAGCGACAGCCCTCCCTCCCACGAAAAGAGCGTCGTCCCGCGCATCCCCTTCAACTCGATCCCCTCACCCTTCGATTCCACCCCCGCGCTCGCCGCGCGCCGATCTTCGAGCAGGAGCACTCCCGCCCCTTCCACCCGCAGACGCGACCCGCCCCCCAGCAACTCGACGCTCGCGCCGCGCAAGAACGCCAGCCCCTCCAGCGTCCCGCCTTCGCCCACGCGCGTCCCCGCGACATAGCGCCGCAACTCGACCTCCGCCGGCGCATCAGTTTCTCCCTCGATCAACGCCCGCACCAGTTCGCGCTCACCCCCGAGCCGCGCCGCGTCCGCCGCCGGCGTCAGGTCAACCACGATCCGCTCGCCGCGCGCCGAGTGACGCTCGTCCTCGCCCGACGCCAGCCGCGCCGACGCGCCCCCCTCGACCTCCGCCCGCCCCGTTGCGTCCGTATAGATCAGCCCCCCGTCCCACTCCACATCGACCACCATCGGCGTTCCGTCCGAACTCGCGCCCGTGTAGCGCGAACTCCCCGCGCCGAACACCGTCAGACGCTGCATCCCCTCGCGCCCTTCGAGCCGCATCGAACGACCGCTCAACATCCCCGACCCCTTCGCCGACCGCCGTTCGATCGTCACCGGCTCCCCGATCAACTCCGCCGTTTCCACCGAGGCATCCGCCCGCAGCGACCGCGCGCGGACCGTGATCGTCCCTCCCTCCCGTTGCATCAGGCCCACCACGTGGTCGAGCGCCTCCACCGACCCGATCTGCACCTCCCCGTCCGCTCCGCGCGACAGGAGCGCCTCGATCAGGTCGGCCCGCAGCGATTCATCACGCCGCTCCGCTACCGCGCCGCCGCGGATCGTCGCGATCGTCGGCACCGGCTCGCCATCCGGGTCGCGCTCAAAGAGCACGTCGATGTCCTCGCCGCTCGCCTTCCCCCCGCGCGCATCGTGCGCACGCGCCCCGCCCGACGCCGCCACGCGCGACATCGACGACGATGCGGCGCCGTCACGCTCAACCCGGTCGAACATCACCCGCAGCGAATCCGATTCAAGCCCCGACTCCCCGCGGAACACGCCCACCCCGCCCGACAGACGGATCTGCTTCACCACCACCCCATCGCTCGAACCCACCGGCCCATCGGACGCATCCAGCGAGAACACCGCCCCTTCGCGCCACCGCGCTCCGCCCCCGCCGCGCCCCAGCAGCCGCGCCTCCCCCGCGCCGGCGATCGCCCCTTCGCCGCTCGTCAGGTCCAACTCGAACCGCTCCGCGCGCACACGCGCCACGTCCCCGATCTCCGCATTGACTCCCGCCGCGCCGCCGAGCGCCACGATCCGGCGGGTCGTTGCCGCGTAGGCCACGCTCGCCGCCGACAGACGCCGTTTCGCCGCGGCGTCCTCCAGCACCACGTCCCCCTCGCCCCCGTTGATCCGAGCATGCGCGTCATCCGTCATCAGTTCCGCCGGCGCTTCGCGCAGCACGCGGAACTCCATCGCGCCCCCCCACGTCACGAGCATCGAATCCGATTCGTCCGCTCTCGAAGGTCTCGTGTTCTGCGAGCCGCCCCGACGTTCCGAATCAAAGGACGCAACCGCCCCCTCGCGCAGCCGCCCGTCCACCGTTCGCGCAAACAACGTGAGGCCTTCACCACTCAACGAGCGCTCGCCCGACCTCAGGCTCACACCGCCGCTCGTCGTCAGGCGGAAACACCGCTCCACGGGTTCCTCCGTCGGCTTCGAACTCGTCGCCCGGGTTCCCTCCGTCACCCGCGCTCCGCTCCGCTCCGCCTCGCTCGCCCGATACTCCACGCGACCTCCGCGCTCGATCCGCAGGAGCGTGATCGGCGCCGAACGATCGCCCCCCAGCCGCAGCGTCATCCCCTCGCCGCTCGCCTTCACCCCGGCCGCCTCCAACTCCACCTCGCCCCGCGCCGAAAGCTCGCGCGCCGCCTGGTTGAACCCCATCGCCTCCGTCCGCATCGACCCGATCGCGCTCACGTTCTTCAGCGAGGCGTCATCAAACGCCTCACCCTCGAACGCCGACAGCGCCACCCCGCCCAGCAGTTCACCCGACTCGGGCGCCTCCTCGCGCGAGGGCCACACCACGTTCGCGCGCGATGATTCGAGCCGCAGCGTCCGACCATCCTCGATCATCCAGATCCGAGGCCGCTCGATCCGAAACTCGCCCTTCGCCTCGGGGTCCAGCCTCGACCACGTCATGCGGAACCGCACGCGGCCCGTCGCCGGGTCTACCCGCGTCCACGCACCCTCATCCGCCAGCGCGATCAGATCCTGAGGCGAACCGCCCCCCGATCCCTCCCCGGCGTTCGACACATCGGGAGGCAATCCGAAATCCACCCTCGGCTGAACCGCCGGCGCCGACGCCGGCCCACGACTCGAACGCACAACGCCGATCAGCAGCACGCCGACCACTCCGCTCACCAGCAAAAGCGCCGCGACTCGACCGGTGGTCTTCAGCATGTTCCAGGATCGCACGCCATCGTCCCGACCTCCTCAACGCCTCGCCCCGCTCAGTCCTCCACCACCTTGATCGCCACCAGGTCCTGCACGTCAAGCAATCCCACCGGCCGGCCCGAATCGTCCACCACCGGGATCTCATCCTGGCGATTCTCACGAACCATCCGCACCGCGTCACGCACCAGCGAGCCGGACGAGAGCGTCCGGGGGGACCGCGTCATCACCTCCCCGATCGCACGATCCAATCCCCCCGGATCCGAGAGCACCAGCCGCCGCACATCGCCATCGGTAAAGATCCCGCGCAGCAGCCCCGCGCCGTCCACCACCAGCAGCGCTCCGGGACGGCGACCGATCGCCGCCGCTTCCTCCAGCGCCGCGC
Organism: Phycisphaerae bacterium; assembly: GCA_016795005.1. Taxonomy (GTDB): domain Bacteria; phylum Planctomycetota; class Phycisphaerae; order Phycisphaerales; family UBA1924; genus JAEUIV01. Next base: position 10,336 of record JAEUIV010000104.1, on the reverse strand, counting down.
GCACCGTCACCCGCTCGCCCACCACGGGCAGGTTCTTCCCCGCCTTGAACCTCAGCACATCCACCACCGGCCGCAACAGCCCACCCAGCGTCCCACCCGGATGACGCCGGGCAAAGTCATCCGTCGTGAACCGCAGCCGCCGCGCCAGCGCCAGCGCCAGCGCATCCCCCAGCGCCATCGTCGCCGTCGTCGAGCACGTCGGCGCCAGCAGCTCCTCCGACGCCTCACGCCCGCTCCCGATCGACAGCGCCACCGTCGCCAGCCGCGCCAGCGTGTTCCGGGGCTTCCCGCCGTCCGCCGCCCCCGCCGTGATCGAGATGATCGGCACCCCGTCCGGCCTCAGGATCTCCACCAGCGACACCACCTCGTCCGTCTCGCCCGAACGCGACAGCGCGATCAGGCAGTCGTCGCGGCGGATGCGACCAAGATCGCCGTGCGCCGCTTCACTCGGATGAATATCGTGGGAAGGCGCCCCGAGGCTCGCCAGCGTCGCGGAGATCTTCTTGCCGATCAGCCCGGATTTGCCAAGCCCGGTCACCAGCACCGAACCGCCCCTCGAAACACACCCCGCCATCAACTCCACCGCCGCCGAGGCCTCTTCGCCCATCGACTCCGAGATCGACGAAACCGCCCCGGCCTCGGCGCGCAAAACCCCTCGGATGAACTCCACTTCCTCACGCTGATCCACGCGGCGATCCACCCCACTAGGGTACACTCCGAACGCGAACCACACCCATGCACACCGAGGACTATTCAGTCAGGCTCGAATCGTTCCAGGGGCCGCTCGACCTCCTGCTCCACCTCATCCGCCGCGCCGAGGTGGACATCAACACCATCTCCATCGCCAGCATCACCGACCAGTACCTCCACCACCTCGACGCCCTCGCTTCCATCGACGTCGAACCGGCCGGCGAGTTCCTCGTCACCGCCGCCACCCTCATCGAACTCAAGTCACGAATGCTCGTCCCCCCCGAAGACGCGGGCGACGAAGACCCGGCCGCCTCCATCATCGACCGCGACGCAACCGACCCCGCCGCCGAACTCGTCCGCGCCCTCCTCCAGTACAAGCGCTTCCGCGAAGCCGCCGAAGCGCTCGAACAACGTCGCGCCACCTGGAGACTCCGCTACGAAACTCGACCGCTCGCTCTCCCGGACGCCCCCGCGTCCGACGCCGACCCCGAGGCGCCGCTCGATCTCGACGACATCACCCTCTTCGACCTCGTACAGGCCTATGCCCGCATCGCCGACACCGTCATCTTCGAACGGCTCCAGGGCCACGCCGTCCTCGACGACGACACCCCGATCGAACTCCACGCCGCCGACCTCATCGACCGCCTCCGCAACGCGCCCACCGCCCCGAACGACACCGACACGCCGTGGGCCGGACGCCACGCGCTCCCCATGCGCTCCCTCTTCACCGGACGCTCACGCATCGACGTCATCGGCCTCTTCCTCGCCGTCCTCGAACTCGTCCGACAGCGCGTCGTCATCGTCCACCAGAACGACCTCGACCGTGAGGTCACCATCGCGCTCGCCGAGGACGCCGCCGAATCCACGCCGACCCCCGCGCCCTCGACCTGAACCCGCCCGCCTGCGCATCAAACCTCCCATGCCCATCGTCGGCCACGGCATCGACCTCGTACACGTCCCGCGCATCCGCGCGATGCTCCAGGAACACGCCGACCGGTTCCGCGCGCGATGCTTCACCCCGCGCGAACTCGCCGCCGCCGACGCCACCGCGCGACACGCCGAGTTCCTCGCCGGACGATTCGCCGCCAAGGAAGCCACACTCAAGGCCCTCGGCACCGGATGGCGCCACGGCATCGCCTGGACCGACATCGAAGTCGTCCCGGACAACCAGGGCAGACCAACCCTCCAACTCACCGGGCAGGCCGCGCGATTCGCCGGCTCGATCAACGTCGTGCGATGGTCGCTCTCCATCACGCACACCGCCGACTTCGCCATCGCCTCCGCCATCGCGGAAGCGTGACGCACGCGCCACCCGACATTCCGATGTCGCTTTGTTTGCCCCAGGCACCGCTCCAGCCGATAATCCCTTGCCATGCGCCGGGATAAGAACGCACCAGCCCTGCTCGAACTCATCGCCAAGGGACGCTCGACCGAGCCGGCCCGCCCGGTGGCTTCATCCACGCGCGCCCCGGCCGTCATGGCCGCCCCGGCCATGCCCACCGCAAAGCCGGAACTCTCGCCGCCTCCCGCGACGCACCACGCCCCCGCCGCCGCGCCAGACGACACGTCCATCGCCGGCTGGTTCAGCCCGGGGCGCGCCGTCCGCGTCCCGACCGGGTACCTCGTCCCCTTGGCGCTCCTGGTCCTGATCCTGGTCGTCGGCTCCTACACCACCGGCTATCAACGACGAAAATCGGAAGAAATACGGCTCCAATCCGACACCGCCGCGCAGGAAATGGCGGCCCTGGTGGACCCCTTGAATCAGCCACCGGCCGCGACTCCGCCCAAGCCGCAACCCAAGTCCCCCCCGCCGCAGGCCCAGAAAGCCACCAACCCGAGCGCTCCGGCGATCTCGACGAAACTGCCTGAGAACCGGCCCAATTCGACCCAATCGGGCCGGTCCGCCGGGGTCGTCATCGTCAAAACCCCAGCCGACGACCCCCGCCAGTCGGGCCTGAACTACCTCATCGCCGCCACCCTCCCCCCAGACGAAGCGGAAAAAGCCGCCTCTTTCCTCGTTTCACGCGGACTTGAAACCGCCGTCGTTACCGCGGATAATGCCTCCCTCCGCTGGGTCGTCGTCCTGCAGGGAGTCGCGGCGAAGGATCTTTCCGGCCCCGCCGCGAAAGCCTTGGAACAACGGCTCCAGACACTCGGCCGAGAGTACAAGCAGGTCCTGAAAGGGCCGACCGTCTTCAACGATCCCTGGTGGAAAAAGCACACGAAGTAAGGCCCCGCAAGAAGGAAGCAAGACCATGAGCCTCGACCGATCACTCCGAACAACCGGCGGCCTTTCGCAGCATCGCAGCGTGCTCAAGCGCGCGGAGCGCATCGAGAAACTCAAGGCCGTCAGCGGTTTTGATCCGGCGAAGAAGCCGGTGCTCGGCCTCGTAAAGACGTCATCGCGCAAGACCGGGGCGTGATCGCAGCGTCGGGCGTTACGCTTTCAGAATGAACCTTGAGAGCATGATTTCTGATCGGGCCAGGGCCGTCGAGGCCTCCGGCATCCGCGAGGTGTTCCGTCGGCGCGCGGACATGGTGGACCCGATTGATTTTTCGATCGGTCAGCCGGACTTTGCCGTGCCCGAGGTGATGAAGCGTGCGGCGATCCGGGCGATCGAGGAGAACAAGCACGGCTACACGCTGACGCAAGGCGTCTTGCCGCTCATCAAGAAGATCGCGGCTCACCTGGAGCGCGACATCGGGTGGAGCGCTTCGCGCTGCGAGTCGTCGATGATCGTGACGACCGGAACCTCGGGCGCGCTGCACATCGCGATGCTGGCGCTCCTGAATCCCGGCGACGAGATCATCTTCGGCGACCCGTACTTCGTGGCGTATCCACACATGGCCCGCCTGTGCGGGGCGAAGCCGGTGTTCTGCGATACCTACCCGGACTTTCGGATGACGGCTTCGCGGGTCGAGCCGCTCATCACCTCGCGGACCAAGGCGCTCCTGCTGAACTCTCCCGGGAATCCCTCGGGGGCGGTGGCGTCGGCGCGCGAGTGCGCCGAGTTGCTGGAGTTGTGCAGGAGTCGGGGAGTGCTTCTGATCTCGGACGAGATCTACGACGAGTTCTGTTACGCGGACGCGCTGGAGCCGACGGCGTTGGCGGGGGGCGCGAAGCGATGTCCGAGTCCGTGTCGAGTGAAGGGGAGCGAGGACGCGATTCTCCTGATCCGAGGCTTCGGGAAGACGTACGGCTGCACCGGGTGGCGCATGGGTTACACGGTGGGTCCCAAGCCCCTGATCGAGCAGATGCTGAAGATGCAGCAGTACTCGTTCGTTTGCGCGCCGACACCGATGCAGTGGTCGTGCCTGGAGGCGTTCGACGTTGATATGCGGCCGCAGGTGGAGGCGTACGCGAAGAAGCGCGACCTGGTGGTGGAACGGCTCGGGCCGCTGACGGAGTTGCAGAGGCCGGGAGGAGCGTTCTATGCGTTCGTGCCGGTTCCAAGGCGGGTGGCGGCGAGTTCGCGCGAGTTCTTCGAGAAGGCGCTGACGAAGAACATCCTGGTGGTGCCCGGCGGGGTGTTCTCCGAGCGGGACACGCATTTCCGGTTGAGTTTTGCGACCAGCGACGCGACGCTCGAGCGCGGGCTGGAGGCGCTCGCGCGGCTGCTGCGCGGCTGAGGGCGTCGTTTTCGATCGGGCGCTCAACCGGCGTCCGGTTCATCCCTACAATCCCGGAACCGTCGAGGTTTCGGCGGCCATGGAGCCTTGCTTTGCGATCCACAATTTCTCGGTTCGTCCCGCCGGTGCTGCTGACGATCGTGCTCGGGGTTCTCTTTGTCCGTTTGCCGCTGGCCGCGGCGGACCGGGCGACGGACTATGCGCTCTTTGATCCGATCGTCGATGTGAATCACCTGATCTCGGAGCACTTCTTCAAGGAGCTGGACGCGGACCTGAAGCGGAAGATGCAGGAGGGGGCGATCAACGGGATGATCGAAGCGCTCGACGACCCGTACACGGAGTACGTTCCCTCGCGCGAACTTGCGGAGTTCGACAAGGAGATCCGGGGGGAGTATGCCGGGATCGGCGCGCAGGTGAATACCAAGGACGGATTTCTCCAGATCGTTTCGCCGATGGAGGACACGCCGGCGTACCGGCTCGGGATCGAGGCGGACGACCTGGTGGTGGCGGTGGATGGTGTCTCGGTGTTCGGGATGACGGTTGACGGCGTGGTGCGCAAGTTGACGGGGGAGGCGGGGACGAAGGTCAACCTGACGATCCAGCGCGTGGGGGACGGCACGGGGCTTCCGCCGACGGCGAAGCCCGCGACCGTGGCGGGGGCGGTTGACAAGGCTCCGGGCTGCCCGCCGGGGAGCGTGCGGTTTGATCTTGAGGTGGTGCGCGAAAAAATCGTGGCGTCAACGGTCAAGGGAATTCATCGTGAAGGTGACAAGTGGTCGTACCTGATCGATCCGGTGAAGAAGATCGGGTACATCCGCGTGACGCAGTTCACGGCGGGGACGATCCCCGAGTTGGCGTCGGCGTGCAAGGAGCTTGTTTCGCAGGGGTTGCAGGGGCTGATCCTCGACCTGCGTTTCAACGGCGGCGGGTCGCTCTTTGCGGCGATCCAGATGGCCGATCTCTTCCTGAAGGAGGGGGTGATCGTCTCGACCAAGGGGCGGACGACCCAGGAGGAGAAGGTGTACGCGCGCGAGGCGGGGACATTGCCCGAGTTTCCGATGGTGGTGGTGATGAACGCGCAGAGCGCGAGCGCGAGCGAAGTGGTGGCGGGAGCGCTCGCGGACAATGATCGGGCGGTGATCCTCGGCGAGAGGAGTTTCGGGAAGGGGATCGTTCAAACGCTGTACCGCCTGCCGAGCGGGGCCGGGCAGTTGAAGGTGACGGAGCAGTATTACTACCTGCCGTCGGGGCGTTGCCTCCAGCGCCAGGATGACTCGGCGGAGTGGGGAGTTGATCCGACGCCGGGTTTCTATGTGCCCATGACGAACACGCAGTACCGCGAGATGCTTCGTGTGCGGCGTGCCGAGGAGATCATCCGCAAGAACGGGGAGTCGGCGGACGCGGCTAAGGCCTGGTCCGATCCGCAATGGATCCTGGAGTATCTGAAGGACCCGCAGTTGTCGGCGGCGGTGAAGGCGATCGTGTCAAAGGTCGAGAGCGGGGAGTGGGTGCCCACGGGCGAGAACGCGCCGAAGGGGACGCTCGAACAGGCCGAGATGAAGCGCGAAGAGCGCCGATACGAGTTGCTTTTGAGAGAACTGGCGCGGACGGAGCGGCGGATGCAATCGCTCTCGGACGCGACCGGGGCCAAGACGGTGAAGGATCAGGATCTCATCCCCGGCGAGGTCGATCTGACGGGGGGTGTCCTGGAGATCAAGGACAAGGACGGCAAGGTGATCAGCACGCTGAAGATCACGGGCGATGACCTGGAGGCGTGGCTGACGGGGGCGCCGGTGGAGCCGGAAGCGCCGAAGGATCCGTGAGCGCGTGGTGAAGGGGGGCGATGCTCTCCGTCGAAGCGCGGCGGAAAGCACGGGGATCGGGCGTGGCGGGCTTATGCTTGAGCCATGCTCATCCTGGGCCTTGAATCTTCCTGTGACGAAACCGCCGCGGCGGTGGTGCGCGATGGGCGATCGGTGCTGTCGAACGTGATCGCGTCGCAATATGACTTGCACGCGGAGTACGGCGGGGTGGTGCCGGAGATTGCGAGCCGGGCGCACGTGGAGCGTGTCCTGCCGGTGGTTCGGAAGGCGGTGGCGGAGGCGGGTGTCGCGCTGAAGGACATCGAGGGAATCGCGGTCGGTCATCGGCCGGGGCTGATCGGGTCGCTGCTGGTCGGCGTGGCGGCGGCGAAGGGGCTTGCGTGGTCGCTGGGTGTGCCGCTGGTCGGCGTGGATCATGTGCAGGCGCATCTGTATTCGGGTTTGCTGCACGAAGGGGCGGGCGACGCGGCGGGTCTTCGGCGCGGGGCGGACGAACTGTTTCCGGCGCTGGGGCTGGTGGTGAGCGGCGGACACACGGCGATGTTCCGGTGTGATGATGCGTTGCGCGTGACGCGGCTGGGTTCAACGATCGATGACGCGGTCGGCGAGGCGTACGACAAGGTGGCGATGCTGCTGGGGCTTGGTCATCCCGGCGGGCCGCGGGTGGATGCGCTGGCGCAGCGAGGGGATGAGGCGCGGCACGAGTTTCCGAAGAGCCGACTTTCGCCCGAATCGCTCGATTTCTCGTTCAGCGGGCTGAAGACCGCGGTGCTGTATTGCGTGCGGGGCTTCCCCGGGCGTGACGGGAGGTGGCCGGAGCGTGGATCGCCGCTGACGGAGCGGGAGCAGGCGGATATCGCGGCGAGTTTTCAGCGTGCGGCGGTGGGGGTGATCGTGCTGAAGGTGGAGCGGGCGCTGCTGAGGCTGCGGCAGGAGGGAGTTCGCGCGAAGTCGTTGCTGGTCGGGGGCGGGGTGAGCGCGAACTCGAGGCTACGGGTGGACCTGGCGCGGTTCGCGGATGATTTCCAGTTGAAACTGGTCGTTCCGCCCATGGAATACTGCATGGACAACGCGGCGATGATCGCGGGTCTCGGGTGGGAGCGGTTAAGCGTTGGGGATCGAGATGACCTGACGCTCGCGGCGGAGCCGACGACCGGGGTTTAGCCGACGTCGCGCTTTTGAAAGAGGAATACAGCGAGACTCAGGAAGGTGAGGATCTGCGCGCCGCCGTAGAGCGTGACATACATGACGTAGCGGCTTGGGATGGGGTGTCCCTGGGTGACGGCGTCGACGAGCCAGAAGACCTGGAGGTTCGGGACGATCGACCACGCGGCGCGAGCGGGCCAGTTGGTCTGTGTTGGTTTGTCGAAGAGGAAATCGCCGGGTTGCGGGGGGCGTTCGACGGGGAGGTTGCCGGTGTTGAGGAGGGTGAGGGAGTTGTCCTGGCCGATGGCCTTGATGATGAGCGCGGGGGCGGCGTCCGGTCCTCGGACCTTGAGTGAGTCGTTGAAATCGGCGGTGAAGCGCGGGTGCGCGGGGACGGCGATGGCGAGGCCGTTGGGATCGGGTCCGAAGTAGATGGACATCCCGGGCTTGAGGTCGATCTTGGCCGGGCCTTTGAGTTTGAGTTTGATCGAGTCTCCGGCGCGTGCGAGGGTGAGATTGTCCGGGTTGTCGATTCCTTCGACGATGGCGATCTGGCGGTTGACGAATGCGTGTCGTCCGAGGAGGTGGTTGGAGAGGAGTCCGAGCAGGAAGACGCCGCAGCAGACGACGATGGTCATGACCTGTCCGAGGCGAGTGGAGGCGGCGACGGCGACGGCGGTGAGGACCAAGATGGCGACGACGGCGCACGCCGTGGCGAGCATGACCTGCGGCTTGAGATCGGTGGTGATGGCCTGGAACTGCCACGACTTGTTGATGCAGAGGACGGCGGCGTAGGCGGCGACGGTGGCGGGGAGCATGGTGAAGACGGCGGTGGAGGCGAAGACCCAGTTGTAGAAGTAGTTTCCCCAGACGCCGAGGCCGACGGAGAGGAGGACGGCGAGGACCGAGAAGAGGACGACCGGGCCGTCGATCTCGTCGCGGGCGGTGGACATGACTTTGTGTCGGAGTGCGAAGAAGAAGAACGTGGTGAGGATGACGGCGGCGACGAGGATGGCGGCGGTCACGCCGAGGTACTTGCCGAGGACGAAGGCGGGGCGGCCGACGGGCTTGGAGATGACGGTGAGGGCGGTTTTGTTCTCGATCTCGCGCGAGAGGACGCTGGTGGCGATGAAGGCGGCCAGGAGCATGCAACAGACGACGACCGTGGCGAGTCCCATGTCGAAGAGCATCTTGTCGTCGCCGAAGACTTCGGTCTGCTCGGTGAAGCCCATGGAGAAGGCGGAGAGCAGGGTGTTGACGATCTGCAGACCGCCCCCGACCAGCAGGAGGATGAAAAAGATCGGCTGTCGGACAGCCTCGAGGAAGGTGTTGCGTGCGATGGCGTTGATTTGGCCGAACATCGGTTGCGTGGTCGCTACGGTCGGGGCGGAATGTGTTGCCGGCGGTTTGGCGTTGGTGTTCGAGGGATGGGATTGTTGGAACAAGTCCTTGCGGGGATCGTACATGGAGTACGCCGCGGTGTGGATGGAGTTCCCGAAGTGGGCGGGATCGAGGTCGGGTTGGACAGGGGAGGGGTTGGCAAGGACAATGGGGCGGCGCGGGGGAGTCGGGTCTTCGTTCGAGTGGCGGGGTGTCTCCCAGCCCTGGATTGGGTAGCCGGAATCTGCGATTGAGTCCATGACAGCCGACCATCTCTCCTACAAGCGTGCCACGACGGTCAGCCTGATCGGTCTTTCGATCCAGGCGCTGCTGGCGCTGGTGATCCTGATCTACGCGGTCCTGTCGTCCGATGCGGCGGCGGTGAACGGGGCGTACGCGATGCTTCTCGGGCTGCCGATCTGGGTGGCCCTGGCGCTGGTGTTTCATCAGCACCGGCTGGAGCGGAACGAGGCGCTCGAGAACGAGGCGTACGCGAGTTCGACGGCGGCGGCCTCGACGGTGTTCGAGGAGGCGGGTGGTGACTCGCGCGCGCAGGCGGCGCGGCTGGCGTGGATGCACCGGTGGTTCCTGCCTTCGGTGAGCCTGCTGGTCTCGCTGTCGTTCCTGGCGGTCGGTCTCTATCGGTTCCTCGTGACGCGGGGGCAGGTGGCGGAGGACGCGGCGTTTGACGCGCCGACCCACGCCGGCTGGGGGCTCTCCCTGGGCGTGGGGACGGCGGTGATCGGCTTCATCTTCGCGCGGTTCGTCGCGGGGATGGCGAAGCAGAAGGTGTGGTCGCTGCTGCACGCGGGTTCGGCGTCGGCGGTGGCGTCCGCGCTGATCGGCGCGTCGCTGGCGTTCGGGCATTTCCTCTCGGCGAGCACGAAGAACGAGGCGGTGCTCCGGTACCTCGCGCCGGCGATCGCGGTGTTCATGGTGGCGCTCGGCGCGGAGATGGTGCTGAACCTGGTGCTGAACATGTACCGCCCGCGGACGGCGGGGGAATACCAGAGGCCGGCGTTTGATTCGCGCGTGCTGGCGTTCATCGCGGCGCCGGACCGGCTGGCGCAGTCGGTGAGCGAGGCGATCAACTACCAGTTCGGTTTCAACGTCAGTTCGACGTGGTTCTATCGGTTGCTGGCGCGTTCGGTGGCGGCGCTCGTGATCCTCGGGGCGCTGGTGCTGTGGTCGATGTCCGTGTTCACCGTGGTGAAGGCGCACGAGCGCGGGCTGCTGATCCGTAATGGGCGGCTGGTGCGCGAGGTGGGGCCTGGGCTGGTGATCGATCTTCCCTGGCCGTTTGCGAGGGTGGAGCGGTTCCGTTCCGAGGCGGTGAATGTTCTGCAGATCGGGACGCCGCCGCCGGACGCGGACAAGCCGATCTTCTGGACCAATGAGCACACTCTGCGCGAGGTGTTCATGCTGGTGCAGCCCCCGGCGGGGGGGAACATCGGGTCCGGCGACCTGAATCTCGTGGCGCTGGAGGTTCCGGTGCATTACGTGGTGCATGACCTGCAGAAGTACAAGTTGCTGGCGCAGGACGGGCCGAGCGGGAAAGAGGACGAACTTCGCAAGAACTACCTGACGGCGCTGGCGTCGAGCCTGGTGATGCGGTACGCGGCGACGCTGAGTGTTGATGAGATCCTCGGCAGCGGCCGGCGCGGGAT
>JAEUIV010000083.1 GCA_016795005.1 Phycisphaerae bacterium | reverse complement strand
GACCCGATGATCCTGGGCTTGCCGGCCGCGTCCGCGGTAGTGCGGAGGCCCTCGTAGACCCCGTCGCCGAAGAGAAATCCGCGGTCAAAGATCGAGACGACGGCGTCTTCTGGGCCGACGAGGCGGCCGTTGAGATGAACGCGAGCGGATGCCACGGCGGAAGCGTATCACAGCCCTCGTCGCCCGCTAGGCGACGCGGCCGACCACGTAGGCGACAAAGTTCTCATCCGGTGTGTCGCCCGGCTTCGATGGGACGGGGACGGGATTGCCTTCGCCGTCGATCGCCTCGCCGTAGGTGAGGTGGACCTCGGAGGACGCGAAGCCTGATTCGGCCAACGCGTCGCGCATCTCCGCGATCGTCCAGAGGCGCCAGTCATAGCGGAATGCGTCGCGCAGGAGCCTCGACTTCGGAAGACGGAAGTGGATCGCGTTCTCGACGCGGGCGCTGCGGGGATCGGCGCGCCGCTGTTCCCATGTGTACGTGACGATCCCGACCGGCGTTCGGACCCGACGGGAAGTCGTCCCCGGAGTGAACGCGTCGCGCCCTGCGTACAAGTCGCAGGCAAAGAGGCCGGAGCGCTTCAACCGCCCGCGCACGCGGCGCAGATAGGCGAGCAGCAGCGGGCGCTCGTGCAGCTCGCACACCGCGAAGTTGAATGCCGCGATGATGTCGGCCCGCTGCGCGGCCCGCAGCACATCCGATCGGATCGCCCGGAACCGACGGGCCGTGATGCCCTGTTCGCGCGCTCGCCGGCGTGCGTGCGTCAGCGGCGGAGCGGCCCGATCGACCCCAGAGGCGCTGCATCGCGGGCCCAGCAGCGTCCATGCGCGAGCGATGCTGGCCGGGCCGCAGAAATCCTCGCAAAGTGACGACGGCGCGCCGGGGTGCAGCGCCCGCAGAAACCGCGCCTGAAGGTCCGGGGATTGGACGCACCATTCGTACAGGTCAAATCGCGTGGGTGCGCGGCGGCAGATCGTCATTCTTCCTTCGGCTGCTCCGGCGCATCGGACGGGGGTGTGCCTTCTTCCGATTCGGGATACCGGCCCGGGGGCTTGCGCAGCACTCGCGGCTTCTTCATCACCACCAGGTTGCGGACGAAGACCTCCCATGCCACGTGACGTTCCTGCATCGTTTCCTTCGGCCCGACGGCCTTGATGAACACCACGCCCTCCGGCCCCCCCTGGACGATCGCGCCCCACATGGTGGTGTTCGGCTGAAGAACCGGCTCCGCGCCGGGCATGCCGGCGTTGTAGGTGCCCGTGGCGATGACCTGGGTCACAAGCAGCGGTGAGCCGGTGATCTGAAGGTCCTGCTGCGTCGGCACCCCCTCGACCTCCGTGAACTGCGCCACCCATCGCGCGATGTTGTCATCAACCGACCCGCCGATCCCCGCGCTGATCACGAGCGTGCCGTCGCCGTGGAGTTCATTCGCGAGGGGCGGGATACGGATCTGCACGAGGCGCATCGGGTTGTCGGGGGTTTCCGGCGTCCAGTTCACCGGCAGCACGTAGCGCAACCCCTTCACGAAACCGATCTGCTTGACGCGGACGTCGTCGCCCAGTTTCGGCCCGATCTCGGCCTGCGGTAGGACACTGATCGCCACTTCACCGGCCGGCTGGCGGGGCGGCTCCGGCTGATTTTGAGCGGGGGCCATCGAGGGACCGCCGACCAGGAGCATGAGGACGAACACGGTTGGAGTCAGGTCTCTGCGCATCATGATGGGCTTCGCTGTGTGTACGCTTGCTTGCGTGAGAGGATGATTCAACGGATCGATGACATCTCGGACCCGAGGCTGGACGACTATCGAAACCTGATCGACGGTGAACGATGCGCGTTCATCGCCGAGGGTCGCTTTGTGGTGCGGACACTGCTGACGGCGTCACGGTTCCGCGCCCGCTCGGTGCTTGTTACCGACGCGGCGTTGGAGAGTTTACGCGACGTGCTGGAGGCGGCGTCGGCCGCGGTCCCGACCTTGCCCGTCCTGGTCCTGGGGCAGGCGGAGATGAACCGGGTCGTGGGCTTTGACATCCATCGAGGCTGCCTCGCCGCGGGTGATCGCGGGGAGAGGCTGACTGTGGAGGAAACGGTTCGAAAAGCGTTCGGTCGGCCCATCGTGATCCTTGAAGGGGTCAATAATCACGACAACATCGGCTCCATCTTTCGGAACGCCGGGGCGTTCGGCGTCGGCGGCGTGGTCATGGACCGCGGGTGCGTGGACCCGCTCTATCGCAAGGCGATCCGTGTCTCCATGGGCGGGACGTTGCGCGTCCCCTTCGCCCACTTTGGCGATGAGGGTTGGCCCGAACGCCTGGCATCGCTGCGAGAAGCCGGGTATTCGGTGCTCGCCCTTACCCCGCGACTTTCGGCCGTGAACATCCACGAGTTTGGGGCTTCCCGGCCGCTCCCGAAGCGAGCGGCGGTGATGTTCGGCTCGGAAGGGGTCGGGCTGAGCGAACAAGCGCTTGCGGCCGCCGATGTTCACGTGCGGATCCCCATCGTGCCGGGGGTGGATTCGCTGAATGTCGCGGCGGCGGCGGCGATCGCCTTGCACCGGCTCGCTCCCCTGTGAGGCGCTACAACCCCAGCCGCTCGCGCTGGGCCTTGAGCGCGTCGATGCAACGCTGGATGTGCGCTGTCAGGTCAAGCCCCGTGAGCGCGCCGAGTTCCGCGGCCCCCTGGTTCACGTCCTCGCGGCTCACGGCGGCGGCAAAGAGCCTGTCCTTCAGTTTCTTCTTGATGCTGGCGGGTTCGAGGTCGCTGATCCCGTTCGGCCTCACCTTGACACACGCGACGATGAACCCCGCGAGTTCATCGCACGCAAAGAGCGCCTTGGCCATCGGGGACACGCGGGGTACGCCCGTCCGCTCCGACGCGTGACCGAGGATCGCATCAAGGATTTCCCGATCAACTCCGAGCGATTCGAGGTGACGCACGCCGACCACGGGATGTTCCTCGGCGGTCGGATGTTTCTCGTAGTCAAAGTCGTGCAATAGGCCGCAGATGGTCCAACGCTCCACGTTCGCCGGGTCGAGCGACGCG